>CAYGTH010000233.1:0-2832 GCA_964352745.1 uncultured Bacteroidia bacterium | reverse complement strand
GCCCCATCGGCTGCTCCATCACCGGGATGCAGGGTTTCCCGATTGAGAATGTAGAACTCAATAATATCCACATTGAATTTGCAGGTGGAGGAACTGAGGCCGATGCCCGGCGAGCAATCCCGGATCAGGAAAAGCTCTATCCGGAAGCCGTGATGTATGGTCGGCTCAATGCCTATGGTTTATACCTGCGGCATGTCAATGAAATTGCGCTAAAAAACCTGCACTTCGGGTATGACAGTACAGAATTACGCCCGGCTTTGGCTGCCAGCAATGTGGAGGGATTGAGTGTGGACGGCATACGTGCCCAAACGGATTCACTGAGCACCTCCTTTATTCGTTTGGAGGAGAATGGCCCCACTACCATTCGGCATGCATCGCCAATCGGAAAACCGGGACGTTTCATCGAAATTAAAGAGATGAAATCGCCTGACATTAGACTAGAAAACAATGCGATCCCTGAAAAGCATCCGATCTTTGCAGAGCAGACGGTTGATTCGATTGAGATTGGGTATGGGTTAGCCATTGGAGATGTCGATGGTGATGGATTGCCTGATATTCTGCTGGCTGATAAAAAAGAATTTGTCTGGTACCGAAATGGAGATTGGCGACGGTTTGTGATGGCTCAAAACCTCACTGAGCGAGACAATGTCTGTATTGCAGCCAGAGATATCAATGGCGACGGTCAGGTCGAGGTTGCGGTAGGGGGGCAATGGAATCCGGGTGAAACTGTTGATGTTACCCAATCAGGTTCAGTACATTATCTCATTCGGCCTGCTGACCCTACTCAATTATGGGAACCTGTTTCTCTTCCGCATGAGCCCACCGTGCATCGTATGCGCTGGGTTCAAGTAGGAGAGGATCGATATGATCTGGTGGTTGTTCCCTTACATGGTCGGGGGAATAAAGGCGGAGAAGGCGAAGGCGTACGAATTTATGCTTATGAAATGCCTGAAAAATCAAAAGATAAATGGAAGCTGCATTTGGTAAATGAGGAGATGCATATGACGCATAATTTTGATGATGTAGAATTACCTGAAGTAGACGCTCTTCAACTTGTTGTTGCAGGAAAAGAGGGGCTGAAGCATATGATGTATCAGGGAAGAAATGGATGGGCAGAAGTAGAGCATGAATATATTTACCCGCCACTAACAGGTGCAGGAGAAGTGAGAATTGGTGGTTTATTTTTTGCTGCAATTAGTCCCATACATGGAAATGAGCTGGTTGTTGTTTGGCCACAACAACATGGGCGGAATGCATATTACGGGAGAGAATTAATGTTGGCTGACGACCTTGCTGAAGGTCATGCCCTTGCGTGCAGAGACATTTTGGGCTTGGATCGCGATCAAATCATTGTCGGATGGCGCAGCAAAAATGCAAATGACAAAGTAGGCATTCGGCTATATACGCCAGATGAATCTGGTCTAAATTGGTCCATGCACACCATCGATGACAATACCATGGCCTGCGAAGACCTCAAAGTCGTCGACCTCAACGGGGACGGAAAACCCGAAATCATCGCCGCCGGCCGCGCTACTAAGAACCTGAAAATCTATTGGAACCTGACGAAATGAAATGGGATAGGTCAGTTTCGCATCAAGCGAAGAACAACCGTAAGGTTCGCAACAAAAAACACTACGAACGCAATGAAGAAAACTTGCAGATATACTTTGCGTCCCTTTGCGAACTCTATTGCGCTCTTTGCGGTTTCCTTTTATGGGTTTGGCCTACACCCAATGAAACAGTTTATGAAACTCCTATGAAATTATCTCTGTGTCTCCGTGCCTCCGTGTTCTGTTCACTCCTGTTTGTATTCCTGAGTGTTCAAGTATGTGCCCAAATTCCCATTGTGCCTGCTCCCCAAATCGTGGAGACCACTCATGCGACCTTTTCCCCTGAATCCATTACGCTCAATATTCCCGAATCCCTGAAAGATCAACAGAGTGCACGACAATTAAAGGAAGCCTTGCGAAGCCGGTATAAACTGTCCGATAAAGGAGAAAAGATTCAAATAGGCATTCCTGCCAATGATCCCAGGTTTAGAAAGATTGCCCAGAAAAAAGGCCTCTATCCGGAATCCCGGTGGGGGGAAGAAGGCTATTCTTTGTTAATCGAAAAGGATGGAATCACCCTCGCAGCTGCTACGCAGGCGGGCTTGTTTTATGGAGTTCAATCGCTTAAGCAACTACTCCGTGGTTATGACAAAACGATGCCTATCCCCTGTATGAAAATCGTCGATTGGCCTGCCTTGCCGGTTCGGGGCCTGATGGATGATATCAGCCGGGGGCCGCTTCCTAATATGGAATTCATGAAGGCGCAGGTGCGGCGATTTTCGGAGTTGAAATTCAACCTCATGACTTTCTACATCGAGCATGTCATTCGCACAGAAACGCATCCGAGCTTTTCTCCCCTGGAAGGCATCAGCATCCGCGAATGGAAGGAATTGTCCGATTACGCTTCCGAATACCACATAGAACTCATGGGGAGCTTTCAGTCGCTGGGTCATTTTCGGAATATTTTGTCTTTTCCACAATATGCCGACCTCGGTCTCACCAATCGAATGCTCAAACCCGGCGACCCGGATGCTATCCAATTCCTCACGGAAATATATTCGGAGATGTATCCCGTGTTCAGCTCAGGTGTATTTGCGATTAACTGTGATGAAGCCTGGGATTTGGGGCGTGGAAAAAATAAAGCCCTCGCCGACAGCATTGGGGTTGGAGGGATTTATGCAAGTCATGTGAATCCTTTGATTGCCCATGTAAAAGCGAATAATAAACAACCCATCATGTGGGGAGATATTGCATTGTCTCATCCGGAGGTGCTGGATCAAAT
>CAYGTH010000232.1:0-11173 GCA_964352745.1 uncultured Bacteroidia bacterium | reverse complement strand
CTAAGAAAAAACGAATCCCCATCCGTTTTGCAACGGATGGGGATTCGCCATAAAAACTAATGAACTTAACCTATTGCTTAACAACTTTTAAGCTATGTAAGTGATCGCCAGCACGAAGCATAACGACATAGATGCCGGGCTTCAGGTCTGCAATAGAAACATCCACAAAGGTGTTGCGAATCACTTCTGACTTCAGCTGCTTACCGGTCATGTCAAAGAGGTACACTTCATCGATACGCTGAGAAGCTTCAATTCTGAGATTGTCCGAAATGGGATTCCCCAGTACTTTGATCGCACCGAAATATTTCAGGTCGTCCAGCCCTGTAATGCCATCAACCGTTACTTCATAGTCTTCGCTCATGATATCCAATCCCGGTACCAATGTGCTTTGGACGAGTAACTGATATACGCCTACGTCAGATACC
This sequence comes from uncultured Bacteroidia bacterium, assembly GCA_964352745.1. Classification (GTDB taxonomy): domain Bacteria; phylum Bacteroidota; class Bacteroidia; order J057; family J057; genus CAYGTH01. The sequence continues at coordinate 10,748 of CAYGTH010000232.1, read as the reverse complement.
GTTACGGAATCATTTTGGTAAAGCATAGTGGAGGCAATTGCCGCACTGTCCTTAATCCAGGTATATTGATTCATGCTTCCTCCTACATCGATAGAAAGGCTCAGGGTATCTCCTGTTGCTAAATCCAAAACGGTAGCCATGCCCACCTTCGCCTGAGGAGAGTAGTTGAGTTCTTCCACGAGGGTATCAGACGCGATCACGACATTAGGCTCCAGGTCTTCAAAGGTTAGCATATTATTCTGGAGGCGGATTTTTGCACCAGATGCCCAGGTCATGCCTGACATGTCCGGAATATCAGCGAGCATGTTTCCATTGAGGTACAGGCGATCCAGGCCACCTGCCTGCATGATTTCAGCAGGAATCGCGTCATATTCACAGTCATGAACATATACTTTCACCATTGCCGGGAGGGTAAATACAACTCCCGGGACCGTGCCGCCAATAGGATTCGCCTCAGTATTGTATTCAGTCAGGTTGACCATGTTTTCCATGCCCGTGGTATTGACACTGGTGATGCCTGTACGCTTCAATTGAAAACGATCTACCTCTACCCATCTCCATACGACAGCAGGAAGCTCGCCTGTCATCAGAGAATCGTCATGCATTTCAATCTTACCACTCATTTTGGTGAGGTTTCCCAGGCTTTCATTAAGAGAGCCGCTCAGGTCCATGTTCTTGAAATTAACGTGTGTTACGCGTTGGGTAGCGCTATCAACTGTTACACCTTCCCAGGTAGCAAGGGGGCCATTGAGCCAGGTTGGAAATCCTGGCCAGTTGGTACCGCCACAAGTATTGTACAGGTCAACCAGCGCCAGGGAATCCTGATTAAGGGCTGAGGAGAACAAATGCGTATTGGCAGTTGTGATATCCAGGCCAGTTACGATCGTATTCTGAACTAAAGCAGAATAGGTTCCGGAGTTGGTGTTTTCATCGAAGGCAGCAATGTCAAAAGTAGGCGTATCACCCCCCACCTGCGCACCATTTTGGAGCCAGGTATAGACATTCGCTGTACCGCCTACATTGGCTGCAATGCTAACAGGGCTTCCTGCCGCTGGGTAAGTATAGGTTTCTGTACCTACCATGGCTTGCGGAGAATAGCTAAACTGAGATACGTTGGGATCTGAAGCCAAAGGCATGTTGGCCTCTAAGTCTTCAAAAGTCAGGTGATTGGTATGTACCCGTACATTGGTACCCGTTCCCCATACAACCGCAGATAAGTCTGGTAAATCGGTCAGGTTATTTCCATTGAGATACAAGCGATCAAGCCCACTTGCCTGCACAATTTCCGGAGGAAGCTGATCATACTCACAATCATGCAGGTACAATTTTACCATAGCAGGGAGGGTAAATAGGATACCGGGTATCATACCTGTGATGGGGTTGGCTTCTGTGTTAAACTCGGTCAGGTTGACCATGTTTTCCAGTCCATCTGTATCGATACTGGTGATACCTGAACGCTTCAATTGAAACCGGTCTACGTCTACCCATCTCCACAAGAAAGCAGGAAGTTCTCCTGTCAATCCTGCATCATCATGCATTTCAATCTTACCGCTCATTTTGGTGAGATTTCCCAGGCTTTCGTTGAGGGTACCGGTCAGGTCCATGTTCTTGAAATTAACATGTGTTACGCGTTGAGTAGCGCTATCAACCGTTACGCCTTCCCAGGTAGTAAGGGGGCCATTGAGCCAGGTCGGAAATCCTGTCCAGTCCGTACCGCCACAGCTATTGTAGAGGTCAACCAGTGCCAGTGAATCCTGACTGAGCTCAGAAGCAAAAAGATGCGTATTGGCAGTCGTGATATCCAGACCTGTTACGGCTGAGTTCTGAACGAGCGCGTAGTAGGTTCCTGAATTCGTAGCTTCATCAAAAGCGGCAATGTCATAGTTCGCCATGCTTCCAACCGGAAGACCATCTTTGATCCAGGTATAAACATTCGCAGCACCGCCTACATTGCTGGTTAAGCTGACGGGGCTTCCTGCTGCCGGGTAGGTATAGGTTTCTGTTCCTACCATGGCTTGTGGAGAATAGCTAAACTGAGATACGTTGGGATCTGAAGCCAAAGGCATATTGGCCTCCAAATCTTCAAAAGTCAGATGATTGGTATGTACCCTGACATTGGTACCTGTTCCCCATACTACAGCAGATAGATCAGGGAGGTCAGTCAGGTTATTTCCATTGAGATACAAGCGATCAAGCCCACTTGCCTGCACAATTTCCGGAGGAAGCTGATCATACTCACAATCATGCAGGTACAATTTTACCATAGCAGGGAGGGTAAATAGGATACCGGGTATCATACCTGTGATGGGGTTGGCTTCTGTGTTAAACTCGGTCAGGTTGACCATGTTCGCCATTCCCGTAACGTCAATGGCCGTGATGCCTGAACGCTTGAGTTGGAAACGATCTACTTTTGTCCAGTTCCATAAAAATGCGGGTAGGGTTCCTGTAAGTCCTGCATCATCATGCATTTCAATTTTTCCACTCATCTCGGTCATCGTTCCCAGAGAAGCCGGAAGCGTTCCCACGAGATCCATGTTCTTAAAGTTTACATGAGATACTCGTAGTACCGTGCTATCCAGGGTTACGCCTTCCCAGTTTCCGACGGGTCCGTTCAGCCAGGTTGGAAATCCTGTCCAGTTGGTGCCTCCACAATCATTGTAAAGATCGACGAGGGCCAGTGAATCACTTTGTAAGGTTTGTGCGGATACAGGGCTTAGCCATGTACTCAATATTCCGCAAAACAGTAGTAGTTTTAATCGGTAAAGTTTTTGCATTGTTAATAAAATTTTGGTTTTGGTTCTCTTGAGTTATCGGAATAGAATTTTATGAATGAATACCTGATGGTTTGAGGTGCTTACTTTCAACAAATAGAGTCCTTTGGCTTGTTGGGACATATCCAACATGCTTGTGGGTTCTGTTGTCTCTGGGATAGATTGGATTAATTGCCCGGTGAGGGTATAGAGATCGAGCTGTGAGAAGATTGGAATCCCACTTATGTATAACACGCCATCTCTGTTTGGATTGGGATATAAAGAGATCGGAGAAAACGCATTGCCTTCGATTCCGGTAAAAATCCCGAATTGATCCTCAATCAAATTGGGGCCATTCTTGACTACATATCTACGCGGCTCGGGCGTCAGGTTTTCCCAGTCATTTCCGATCCGGTAATTATATTCGATGATATCTCCTGCGGTGAGTTTGAAGAGCGTATCTGAGTACAAGGTGCCCGTATTGACTTCGATCATCATGCGGCCCACAGACCAGTCGCCATCAATTCCCATCAAAAACACATCATCTGTTGCAGCCTGCGTGCGGAGATTAAAGGTTACATCCCGGTTTTGGATGCCGTAGACGGTATCCCCCACAACCTCGTCTTCTGTAACAGCAAATTCCAGTAAAATCTGGTCGCTCAGGGAGGAATCCTCATTGATGACAATGGGTACCAGCGTTAGGGTAACTACGCCCGTAACCGGATCGACAGTTGAAATGGTATCAAATGCCGGGATTTCAGTTCTGGCAAATACATTCCAGCTGTAGTCATCTTCTGCCAATAGGGTGGAATAGGTCCAGATATGGTCATTGGCGACGGCATCGCTGTTGGTCCCATCGTCGTACATGGGGAGAGGGTTTACCTTCCAGGAAGCACTGACAAATATATTTTCCAGGACTTCGCTTCCATCCTCAAAAGTCAGTCTTACAGGCAGCCGGTCGATCGAAACCAGATTTTCCACAGGAAGGGTATCGCCTGGGGCAATCGTGCCTCCATACAGGCCGAAAATCTTCCCGGATTCATATTGGACGGTAATCACTTCAGCTGTATCTACGATGGATTCTACCAGCGTGAGAATAAGGGTTTTGGAAATGTGCCGATCAATATCTCCTGGTGCCAGCGTTACGGAAGCAACCGAGTACGCACTATCTCCTTGTACTAGGAAATTGGCATTTGTGAGAGAGGTTTCGTCGATAAACCCATCAGCTACAAGTTGGATCGAACCTCCATCGAGACTGGTAGCAGCCTGAATGAAAGTCGGTGCCTGACGTACCCGATTGGCAACAGCGCGGTCAGAGAAGGCCTGTAGGAGCCCTCCATTTTGGTCGCTGATATTGCTTGCAGCGGCCCAGTCCAGGTCGATCGTATCTCCCTGCTGAATTGCTGCGTCCAGATGAATTCGGACTTGCTTCTCAAGACGTCCCAATACTTCCGCAGACACAACACTCATACTTACTCCATCAACTGTCAGGGCTAATCCCTGATACCCCGTCAATGCACTTGCAGCCATAGGCTTGGAAAAGTAGAGATCCACATACTGTCCGTTATACCCACTGTAGGCTTTTTCGATGACAGGTGGAACGGGTGCATCTACAAGGTGAATTTCCTTGGTAAAGACTTCTCCGTAATTGGTATTCTGGTCGTATGCTTTTACGTAATCGTTGGATATTCTGACGGTATAGTCTCCATAATCAGCTGCGGAAACTGCAGGAATCGAATAGGTATTTTGAGTTCTGCCAAACTTACTCAGCCCGTCTTTGTACCACTGGTAGGTAATAAAGGCCGTATTCTCACCTGCATCATTGGAAACGATATCTACTGCCGAACCCAGCGGCGCAACAATTTCCCGCTCATCTCCCACATCAAACATATCCCGAAATTCAACCTGGAATTCCTTCAGATTCGGAGAAACGGAATAAAAGTGATCGACTATTTTTTCCAAATAGGCATACGAAAACCGGGAGTTATAGAGCCATTGGGTTCCCTCAAGGTTCCGCAAGGCGGGTTCATCCAGGAAATCCCAATTGGGGATATAGTCAAAATTATTATACCGCAAGTTCATTTTTCGGATGTCAATACAGTTCCGAAGGGCATCAGAGACATCTCCATCAAACCAGCAAGATTCCAGATCGAGGTGCTGTAAGCTGGGATGATAGATTTCATCCGGCATCAGTTCCCAGGTAAAGCCGTCATTTCCATTGATCCGAAAATGATTTAGTGCAGTAAGCAATCCGACTTCTCTGGGGATATAGCCATCCAATTGGTTTTGGCCATCAGTCCTTCGACCAATTACCGGCCAAATCCAGGTTACCCGATAGCTGGAATCCGCCGAATTGACAATGGGTCTCTTTTCTACTTTGACGCCAAACCAATCTTTAGCAGGACCATCCAACCAGTTATTAAACTGGCCATCATAAGTGGTCTGCCACTCCGAAGAGAGATCATTGACGCTAAAGCCTGGCTGGTTAGAAGTCCAGTTGGGACCATCTGTCGCCCAGTAAAAAGCCACGAGCGCCAGCGAATCCTGCTCTGCCAATCGATAATCACTCTGGGCAGCAAGGTCAGGGGCCCATCCCATGAGTAAAATCACGAGGAAGTACAGGAGAATATGTTGTGTAAACGGAGTCCTTTTTTTCATAATAGCTACTGCTGAACAATGATATCACATTCCAATACATAGGAGACCCCGTCGTACTGCGGCACGGATGCAGGGTGTAATCCGGTTACTTTAATGAGTCCCGTTTTGAGGGAATATGCAGCATTTAAATCGGTAATAAATCCAATCACATCCCCTACAGCGATGTCGCGGACTTGCAGATTTCCCTCGGCAAGGAGGTTTTCATTTTCGGTGAGGGTAATGAGCTCCGCGGGACTCATCTCGCGCACATCCACATCGCTTGCTCCGGGTAATTTTTTAAATAAAGTCTTATTTGCGATGCTGAGGGTAAGATCGACAGAACCAGAAGCCGGGGCTGCAATCGTCGATCGGTTTGCATCCTTGTCATAGAAAAATATGATGTCTATTTTTTCCTGGACTATCCGGTTTTCTTCAGACACGGCGCTATAATTCGTTTTGATGTCGGCATATACCGTTCCATCAGAAGTGGCAAGCGCATCATGGAAGTTGTTGTCTTTTGCGAATAACTCCCGGTCGGTATAGACCGTGATATCGGGTACGACTTCGACGGTACGCTCTGTACTCACTTTGCCAGACTCGTCGATGATGGAAAAAATCAAGCGACTTCTGTTGATCTCATCAGGAATGATGTAATCATACTTTACCGTAAAGGATTTTATATTACGCTTGATAGTTCCAAAAATATGATCAGCAAAAGGATCATCAAATCCAGGCGTGGAGACATCAAACCCTGAACCATTTTGGCCAGGCTGGCTGGTCTGTATGATGCAGGATTTGATATTTACAGCAGAAGAGACTGTAATCTCATAGCTGATTTTTTCATTCGCAGCTCCTTGCTCGGAAGCAATTGCCGTTACGGTAAGGCTGGCATCAGAAAGGGGATATTCGATGTCGATTCCATCTTCTACCAGATCCACGCAAGCCGGACTGATCATCATCAGAACGATCAGGAGCGCAGATAGTGAATTGAATATGTTCATTCGTTTTTTCATTCTTTTTGTGTCCTTATTCCCACCAGAACATGGTTTTCCAATGGCTGTCATACCATTGTTTGAAATCGGTTCCAGATCCATTTATGGACTCAATCAGGGGATATTCGCTGCTGTAAACGGGTTCTTGGAAAATGGGCATTTGTAAATTTGCTCCCTGAAGAATCCACATCTTGGCCTCATTGCGGCTTTCGTCGTCACCGATCGTAATATCGAAACCCGTCGATCGGGCCTTTTGGACATTGGCGGGATTGTTGGCCAATTCAGAGTCGGAATAGGCAGCACGGCTCGGAAATTTGCTTCCACTCCCATTCGGCCCAAAGTTTTCAGCACCTGAGGAGGCACGTAATTGAGGCAGCATTGTGCGTCGGTGATCGAAATATGGCTCCAGCCCTAAAAAGAAAGAAGCCAGCCATTTTTGTTCGGCAATCAGCGTCAGCTTATCACGGCCCCCATTATAATCGACATCTTCTTGCAGCAGATAGGCACTGAGATCAGTATACCCCTCCTGCCCATAAGCGCCTTCATACAAATCATCACCAAATTTCGCATCATAAAAATCAATGGATGCGCCAATCCCCGCTTCATAATGAGATCGGGCATCTCCGGCGATCATGCCTTTTTCTACAGCTTCTGCCAGGAAAAATTCTTGCTCTGCATACAGCGCAATGAGGGTGGGCGTTGAGGCAGATTCCAATAAAGGCAAGCCCGTGGCATCTTCTTTCCGGAAAAAATCACCTAAAGCCGAAGCAAAGGGAAAGCCTCCGTTCCAGAGTGCTGCGTGTGCATTGTCAGTTGTGATTCCATATAAATGTCCGGCATATTTTACAGGGCCGGGATTGCTGGGTAACACATAGTGGTCAGGATCCGTGTGAACCTGTCTGACGGGTTTGGCAATGATGGGGAGACGTGGGTCTTTCAAAGAAATGAACCGCTCGATAAATACATTGCTAAAGGGCGCTTCTTCGATTTTCCCTTTACTGATATCGAATAAAACAGACGGCCGCTCAATCGGATCATTTTGGAAAGCAGCATTGTCATCATTGGATTCCATGATTGGATATGCCTCAGGATCCTCAACAATTTCTGATAGGATAGAGGACGCACCTCCATAATCCGCAAGGCTCATGTACATGGCCAGACGCACCCGAAGCGTATTGGAAAACTTTTTCCATTTTAAGATGTCTCCCCCAAAAATGAGATCACTGGAAGGATCAATCGGGACGTCTTGGCGGTTGAGTTTTTCTCCTGCTTCTTTCAGTTTTTGCAGAATAGCCGGATAAATTTCTGACTGACTGTCATACTGACTCAGGAGCGGTGGATCATCCGAAATGGGATCAAAGTAGGGTACATCTCCATAGAGATTGGTGAGCATGGAGAAGGTATAGCACTCCCAAATATCTGCTATTGCCTCATATCGGGTGTCCTCTGCCTGTATCGCGGCTTGTCTCAGGTTTTTTACCACCCGAATGGCACTGTACATGGGTACCCAAAATCCGGAATCATCAAATGCATGCCAGGATTTATGCCGATTTCCCTGACTCAGACTTTTGGTCTTACCGTGATATTCACATACTGCCGGAATCACATTCCAGGCCAGGTAATCAAACCCATCGACGGTGGACCATAACATGGGAACCAGGAAAACCGAGGGGTCCACATCATTGCCATTTTCCGACTCCAATATACTGTTGGGGGTATTGGGATTTACATTGATGTCTTCCTTCCAGGTATCGCAACCACTCATGAGGATGAGGGCGAGCAGGACTGATTTCCAGGCAACTCCTTTTTTCAGGTATTTCAAGTTATTCATAGGAACTAGAATTTCAGGTTAAGATTGAAAGCAATGTTGCGAACGGAAGGAATACCCCCCCGATCCAGGCCCGGTACGGCACCTGCCTGATTGGAACTGCTAAATGTTTCCGCATCTACATTTGGGACTTCCGTCCATACTGCGAGGTTTCGCACGACAACTCCTACTGTAGCATCCCGAACTGACATTTTTGACAAGAGGGTCTGCGGTAAGGCATAGGAGAAGCTCAATTCCCTGATTTTCAGATAAGTGGCATCATAAATGACTGCCTCCGGGATTTCGCTATCCATGATGTTTTCCCAGTACTGCTGTCCGGTCAGGCCGCCAGAACTCAGTCCCGATTCCCGAAGGTCATCTTTGGTAAGCTTGCGATAGACCCCATCATCCAGGTACATGCCATCGGGCAAGATGTTGTCTCTTGCGGTGAAATTGCCATTGGCATCGGTTCCGCCTAAGAGTGTGACTTCAGACAGTCCCCGAATGTTGAGGTTATAATTGGTCGAGGAATAAAAAACGCCGCCATACCGGACATCGACCAGGCAGGCCAGCCGGAGCGGCCCCCATTCAAATTCATTATAGACTGAACCCATCCAATCCGGGTTATAATTTCCGAGAAATATCTTATCACTGCGCTGTGTATCACCGGATTTGGTGTAGAGAACTTCGCCATTGGGAGCACGTTCGTAGCCCTTGCCGTACATGGCGCCACGTCTCTCGCCTAGTTTATCTTCTACAAAGAGGTGGGTGGTGACGCTTCGGGAAAGGAAAGCGGTAGGATTCTCTGGATCATATTCCTCTACGATCGAGCGATCTCTCGACCAGTTGAGGGTCGTGTACCATTTGAATTTTCCTTTAACAAATAGCTGTCCGGTAAGCACGACTTCCCATCCTTTGCTTCTGATTTTACCCGCATTTTTCAAAATGAAATCGTAGCCGGTGGTAGGAGAAACCTCAACCCGCAAAATCTGATTAGAAGTCAGAGAATTGTAATGGGTAATGTCTATGCCGAGTCGATTGTTGAAAAACCGGATGTCTGTACCCAATTCCCAGGCACTGGTGATTTCTGGCTTGAGGTCGGGATTGGCTTTTACACTGCTCTGAATAATGGTTGCAACTCCGTTTTCTCCTGTTCCCCATCTAAATTCGTCTTGCAAAGCATAAGGCCCGGTGTCGTTTCCTACCCGTGCCAGTCCGCCTCTTATTTTCCAAAAACTGATCGGCTTGGGCAAGGTGATTGCTTCATTGAGTACGGCACTCAAGGTCGCAGAAGGGTAGAAGTAGGAATTGTTATCTACCGGCAAGGTCGAAGACCAGTCATTTCGTGCCGTAATATCCAGATATAAGAAGTCTTTATAAGCAAGGTTGGTAAAGCCATACAGCGAGTTGAGTTCCTTCTCATAAATACTATTTGAAGTCTTTGGGAAAACACGGCGGTTTCCCAGGTTGTAAACATCCGGAACCAACAACTGATCTACGGAGCTGTTGAGGCTGGAGCCATCCTGCCGCAAATGATTCCCGCCTACCGAAATAATCGCGCTGATATGTTGCCCGAAATTGCGCTCATACTTAAATAGAAAGTCGGTATTGAGCTCTCTTGATTTTGATTGCCCGGTAGAATAGGCACCAAACTTATTGTCATTTCCTACTGAGCTGAATGCGGTTCGACCATTTGAGTCCCTGAAATTTCTGTTCTGCCCAATCCGACCCATGAAGGAAAGGGACTCTGTGATCTGATAGTTTGTCATCACATATCCAATCATTCGTTGGTTGTCAAAATCCCGGCGATTTTCATTCAAGACAAAATAGGGGTTGTTCTCGCTAGCCCGCCACTTGAGCTGTTGCAGGCCTTCAAGCCCGGGTACCCAATAGTCGGTCAGGGCCTGAATGTCAATGTTTCGGGGATATAAGCGCACATCGTAGCCCTGATTGTTCTCACTCCGGGAGTCGATGTATTTGATGTTGGCACTAATGTCCCACTTGTCAGATAGGTTCCAGCCCGCACTAAAATCCAGGCGGTCTGTTAGGAGACCCGTATTGGGAATGATTCCTTTTTGAATAATGTTGGTATAAGAAAGCCGGAAATCGCCTCCTTCATTGGCACCGAATACTGCCACATTATTATTGGAAATAATGCCGGTTTCGTAAAAGTCTCTTACATTATTGGGATGGGCTATCCAGGGGTCATCCCCTGTAAACTGTGAGCGAGGGAGGCCATCAAACTGAGGGCCCCAGTTGATCCGTGAATCGTCATTTGAAATCGATCCATCAGGCCAGGTGCCATTATTTCCATCAAAGTAGCGATAGATGCTGCCAGTCCCCTGTCCAAATTCATTTTGGTATTTTGGGAGAATAAAGGGGTTTTGCATGGCGACACTAAGATTGACTTCAGCTCCTACCTGATTTTTTCTACTCCCTGAACCCGACTTGGTCGTAATAAGGATCACCCCCGCCGCAGCGCGGGAGCCGTATAATGCCGCTGCCGCCGGTCCTTTGAGGACAGAGATGGATTGAATGTCATCAGATGCGACATCATTAGAC
>CAYGTH010000231.1:9502-11213 GCA_964352745.1 uncultured Bacteroidia bacterium | reverse complement strand
CGATGAATCCTAGACGGAAGAATTGGGCGAACTCAAGGACGTTTTGGCGAAGATCATGAAGCTACGCCCTGTACGGTTTGTTTGGAATGACAGCCTCGGATTTAATGGTGGAGAGCAACTCGGACTGATTGCCCACGAGGTAGATGATGTTTTTCCTCAGACTGTCAAAACCAATCGGGATAGTACGAAAGCAGTAGCCTACCAAAATCTGGTTTCGGTTCTCGTGAAAGGAATGCAAGAACAGCAGGCTGAGATTGAATCCCTGAAAAGAAGTATGGAGGAGCAGGAGGTTCGCCTTCGGAAATTGGAGCGATTGATAGATAAGAAATAGGCAGATACTGATTTCTATTCTTCCACTTTGAATAACTGTATTCAGCAAAATGGCTGACTCTATAACTATATCACGGTCGAATCCCGAGCACCCCGAATACCTGGACTTTAAACAGCTTCGGACAGAGGGAATTCAGCATGTTGAGCACCTGGCAGGTAAGATCTGGACAGATTACAATCTCCATGATCCGGGAATAACCATTCTGGAGGTACTGAGCTATGCCTTGACTGATTTGGGCTATCGCACCAATTTCGATATACAGGATTTACTTACCCGAAAACCGGGAGAGGATCTGCAGGAAGACAACTTCTTTACTGCCAACGAAATCCTGACCTGTAATCCGGTAACCCTGATGGATTATCGGAAACTACTCATTGATATTGAGGGGGTTCGCAATGCCTGGATTTTCCCAGCTGAAGATGCTGAATTCCCGGTTTATGTCAACCCTTATCAGGAACGACTTCAATATTTCCCAATTGGGAAAGGCAAGGATACTCAACTGCAAATCAAAGGGGTATATAATGTAGCAATTGAGTTGGAACCTGTTTTACCTGCGTTTACTGTTCGGGATACCTGTGGAAATGAGACGATTTCGGTAGGGCAGATATTAGCAGAAGTCAAAGCCACGCTGCATCGAAATCGTAATCTGTGCACAGATTTCATGGAAGTCAATATTATTGGGGATGAACCTATCGCCATGTGTGCAGATATTGAGCTTCAGGCAAATGCTATCCCGGAAGAAGTTGAGGTATTGATCTATCAGAAGATACAGCATTTTTATACACCTCCCATTCATTTTTACACCTTGGATGAGATGATTTCTCAAGGGAAATCGATGGAGGAAATCTTTGCAGGGAGACCCTTTACGACGGCCAGTCATGGCTTCGTGAATGTGGAAGACCTGGCTATGAGTGAGTTAAAGGAAGTGCTCAATGCTTCCGATTTATACCGGGTATTGATGGATGTGCCGGGAGTCCGTGGGATAAAAAACCTGGAAATCACCAGTTATCTAAATGATGTCCGGCAAACCCGCTCCGAATCCTGGCGGCTGGAACTTCTGTCGGGGCACCGGCCCGTTGTCGATATTGTTCATTCCAGCCTGACCTTTTATAAAGGGGTACTACCATTCAAGTCGAATAAATCTATCGTACAGGAGCGCTTCCAGCAAAGACTGGGGGAGTTTTCTAAAACTCATCTAACTCAGGAGCAACTTGATAGAGCCGTGCCAGAAGGTCGATATGGAGAATTGGCGGATTTTACTTCCATTCAGCACGATTTTCCGTTGACTTATGGAATTGGAGAGGCGGGACTTCCTGATCACGTGAATGATTTGCGGAGGGCACAAGCACATCAACTCAAAGGATATTTACTGTTTTATGA
>CAYGTH010000231.1:0-9492 GCA_964352745.1 uncultured Bacteroidia bacterium | reverse complement strand
ACCTATCTGGAAAATGGAGAGGAAGGTACTGATCCTTGCGAACCGGTATCGGAAGCAGGACCAGATCCTTATTCTCGGTTCAAGGTTTTTCTTGAATCGATTGCCGAAGATAATACGACCTATTTTGATCGACGAAACCGCTTCCTGGACCATATGCTTTCGCGGTTTTCAGAAACCTTTACAGATTATGTACTGCTCATGTATGCCATGAGCAAGGAGCGACATAATGAGGAAGTATTGATAGATGATAAAAGTGATTTTTTACAAAATTATGCACAAATAAGTCGGGAGAGAGGAAAAGGGGTGGACTATAAGGATCCGAATGAAGTATGGGATTCTGATAATGTCTCCGGACTGGAAATGCGCGTTTCCAAACTCATGGGCGTGGCAGACCACAGGCGCAGAAACCTCTGTAATTTCCAGGTGGTTTTTGAGCATAAGTTATACCATATTCAGCTTAATAAGCCTAACGGAGAATGTCTATTAAAGGGACTTGAGGGATATCCGGATAAGGAGTCTGCCACTCATGAAATGGAAAAGATGTGGGATTGGGCCCGGCTTGAAAGTGGATATTATCGATTAGATTGTTTAGAAGAAGAAACCTTCTCCTTTGGATTGCATAATCCTGCAGGGGAACGAAAAGCCTATCATCCCAATACGTATGACAAGGCTTCAGCCCGGGATCATGCTTTGTATCAGACTATTTATTATGCGCTGACAAGCAAGACGGATTATAATGTCTTGACGGAAAGAGAATCATGGAACTTTCGCTTACGATCTGAATCAGGAGATACGATATGGAAAAGCCCCCAAGCGTATCGAAATGTATCCGCTGCATGGGAAGGCCTGAGAACTGCTTTTGCAAAGGCCATCTCTCCTGAAGATTATCGAAAACTCGATAATGAGGCCGCATGCCATTATGCTTTTGAATTAACAGATGGTCCGGGCGTTATCGCTGATCACCCAAAGTGGTATCATTCCCCTCGTAAGCGAGAAGCTTCTATCCAGAAATGTCTCAAAAAGGCTGAACGGACACAATTGATTCCCGATATTATTCAATTGGCTGATACCTATGGATTTGTGCTGCGAGATGGAAATGGAGTATACTTATGTGAAAGTCCCTACCGATTTGCAGAAGCAGGACAGGCAATCTGTGCATACAATCGATTAGTACTGGAGGCCAGAGAAGAAAGTGCCTACCAGCGAGAAGACGATACTGAAAACTGCGAGTTTTCATTCAAAGTAATGAATGAAGAAGGGGTGCTGCTCGCCCAAAGCCAAATATATCCGTCTCGAACCAGGCGAGAAACTGCTATTGCTGCCTGTATCTTGTATGCCTCGAGTCCGGAGAGTTTGTATGGTATCTATCCGAGTAGAGATAGTAGCTACCGGTTTGACTTATTGGGAGATGGATGTCAGTCGGTATTGCCTTCAAAATATAATTATGCGGAATTGGAGCAGACAGTCCTTGCATTTGAGGAACTGTTAAGTTTGGTGCAGGACACGGTTTATTATCAGCCTGTTGCTCGGACCAGGAGTCATTCCATTCAGGAAGTTGCAGAGGGATGGGTAGAAGAGGTGATTGAAGAGTGGAAGGAATGGCCAGTTATGGGAACCATTTCCTGGACAGAAGAAAAAACCATTTCAGAAAGACTGAATGAGTCACTTACCCGGCATATTCGCCCTACGGGTTCCGGTATGGTTGAAGAATCGGTAACGAGAAGGATTCGCCGGGAAGCGCTGCCCAATGAATCTATTGAACCCCCTACCTTAGAATCGTTTTATGGATTCAATATCGTAAATCCAGAAGGAATGGTAGTAGCTCATCACGGCTTCTGGTATGAGAGTGTTTCTGCTCGGGAAACGGCCATTATGGAGCTGGTTGATTTTATTACTGAGAAAGGCTTTAAGCAAAGTATCATTGCCTATGAGGGGCCTTATCGCTACTTGCTGCTGAGTCAGGAGTTGGATTCGGTCTGGATTGGGGAGCAAGTATACGATCATGCACAACTGGCCGTAGAAGCTGCTAATAAAGGGATTTTATTGGCTCGATCAGAGGAGAACTATCATGCTGTTTGTAGCATAGGGGGTTGTCGGAGAGGGTATCAATTGCAGGATGAGGCCGAAACTCCTGTGGCTTATAATCCACAGTATTTTGATAAAAAATGGGAGAAACGCGAATTCCAGCGGCAGCGCATCCATCTTGTGAAACAAGCATGCAGTACGGAACTATTTGCGGAGCTCGAGTGGACAGAAGCTACCCGTCGCTTTCGATATCCTATCCAAGAAGTGCTGTGGACAGAGCAAGCTTATGCAAGCGCAGAACTAGCTGAGAAAGCCTTTGTTGAGGGATTGGAATTGCTCGCCCAGGAAACGGCCTATAAGGATGTGAACACAGAGGAAGGACCTGCCTATTCCTATGAGTTAGAAGGGGGGGCTTATCTTCAATTTGGCAGGTTTGAAGAGGAAAACGCTCGTCTGGAATTCCGAGATCAACTGATTGAATTTTCACAATTGGCAGTGGATCTGGGGGTAGTAAGCACCGGACAGTTCGATAGTCGAATGAACCGAGAGCGATTTGCATTAGAAGTGTACTCAGTTCCTTCCCGATACCGATATCGTATCCGGGATGAGTGGGGCCAAAATATCCTGATCAGTACACAAACTTTCCCCCAAAAAAGCGAGGCGCTTGCTGCTGTGCAAGGCAAATTTTCAATACTTATTCAAAACCGGGAAAACTGGATCAATCAAGACAAAGCTGAATCTAACCGGTTTGTGTTTGAGATTCGTGATCCTGAAACCGGAAATCCCGTGGCAAGGCTTTGCCGTGGATTTAGTGAAGCTCAAAACAGGGACCGGTTGAGGGCCTCATTTGAGAGACATATACTTGAGAATCACGCTGATCTCAATTGGGAAATAGAAGAATTGCCAGCCGGATATGGATATCGCTTGTTTGATCGAACAGGGACCGTCGAAAGCTATAACAGGTTTGAGGAAGAAGGCGCCGCGTTAGGAGCCTTGTATCAATACCTCCAACTTGCTCCCGGGGCAGATCGCCATGCGATTTGGGAATACCGGGACGAACCGGGAATCTATACGATGACCCTTTCTGCGCATCGGCACCAATTCCTTACACATTCAGGCAGGGCCTACAACCGCGACTTGCCGGAGGAATCAACAGAAGCCCTTATCGCGATGTTACAGACGCATAGCCTGACCCCGCCAGAAGGAGAGTTGCAGGTTGATGCAAATGCGCAGCCCTACTATTATCAACTGACAAATGAACAGGGGGTACGTTTGCTACAAAGTAATACCGGCTACCTTTCAGAGCGAAGCGCCTGGGAAGCCTGTGATGCTGATTTGAAGGCAATGAACAATGTGGATAACTACCGCTATGTACGGGATTTTACAGCGAGTTGTGGATACAAATTAGAGATTGGTAGCTTGGATGAGAAGGCATCTCCAATCGTTGCTGTAAGCCCTGTTTTTGGGAATACGTTGGATGAGATTTATAAAACCCGCGACGAAATTATTCGCCAAATCAATCAAGAAGGGTTTCATGTCCTGGAGCATTTGTTGCTTAGGCCTGGCAATCGGGGCTCAGAGCTCACCTATGCCTTTCAACTCATTGGTATTGGAAACCGACAACTCCTGGTTAGTGCAAATGGGTATGCAACTAGGGAAGAGGCGGAGAATCGTTATCAGGAAATGAAAGATGTGGCTAAATCCGATCCCGAATCAGGGAGTAAATATGTCCGGACAGAGGCGGAAGATCATTTAGGGCGCAAGACCTTTAGTTTTGAGTTGATAGATCGAGTGGGACAGCAATTATTCGCTAAACATCCATTTTCGTATCATACTGCTGTACGCAGAGAAGCGGCTATAGACGAGATTACTGCCTTCCTGGAAGGGCCAGACCCAAATAACGCAATAGCCGTCGAAGATGCTACCTATTCATTTGAATTGCTTGATCCAATAAGTCAGGAATCCTGGTTTGTAGGGAGCAGACCGTTTCTGGACCAGTCCGATGCCAGTCTTGCTTACGCCGAATTCAAAAAACATGCGGCATCAGCTATTTCGGCAGGTGCTTATAGCTGGGGGGAAGGCAACCCGGTGGCGATAACGCGTGGGTTGAATGGAGAGCAGATTGCGACCAGCGTAGCTGAATTCAATACAAAGGAAGAGGCTGTCGCCGAACTCGAAAGATTGGAGAAACACATCTCGCTTGCTGGTTTTGGGTTTCAGTCGGTTGTAAATCCGGATCGCTTTAAGTATTTCGTAACAGATGAAGCGGGAGAAGATAGCTTGGTTTGTATAGAAAAGGAAGCAGAGGAAACACATGCAATTGTACTTAAAAGTATAACCAGTTTTGAAAATGAAATCGATGCAGAAGTTGCTTTTGTAAATGAATTCAAGACTGCTGCTGAGGGAGATGTATATGATTGTTTTCAGGATGAGTTATCCGGTGATTATAGTTTTCGCTTGCTGACAAACGTAGGAGAAGCAATAGCCGAGCATGGAAGCTATTATGCTACGGCAAAAGAAAGGGACTATGTGCTGGATGAGGTAAGAGCCCATCTTGCGAAGTACCTTGAGTCGATAAGCCCACTTGTAGAAAAAAATCCGTCAACTTATGGATTTGAAATAATCAATTCGACCGGAGAGGCGATCCTGAAAGATTCGTTTTTGTATCACAGCCAGGAATCAGCCAGGAAAGGCCACCTCAATCTGGTCCATTTTTTAGCAGATTCGGATCGCTATGAAGAAGTATTCTTAGAAAGCAGACAGGGAGTATATATAGGAATCAAAGGTAGGCCAGAGGTGCATTCGATTGAATTTGCAGATAATACTGCCCTAAAAGCCATGCAGGACGAATTAATCCGCTATGGCGAACAGCAGGCCTTGCCCCACCAAATCGCAACCCGAGAAGAAAGCTACTATTTTGAAATCAAAGGAAAAAAGGGCGAAGTTATTTGGGAAAGCGATACAAGATTTCCCTCCGCAGATCTGGCAATTTCGGCTTATGAAAAGGCGATCTCATTCATTCAGGAAGGGATTGGTTATGTGGATGAATCGCTGACAGAAGGAGACATTCAGACTCATACCTTTACTCTTCAGCATGAGGCCAAAACATTAGCTCGCCATCCCTATCAATACCTGGAAGCTGAAACCCGGAATACGGTTCGTGATGCAATCTTTGATCTTGGAAAAAATATCGAATCTACCAACCCTGATCAGGAGGTCCGACAAGAACCCGACAGGTGGTATTTCGACCTCAGGGATTCTGGTTCTGAGGGCCGTTCACTGCTGGAGGGAATGGAAAACTTTTCTCTGGAAGAAGACGCACTTGATGCCTACCGCGAGACAATTCAGTTAGCCTCAGACATCTCCAATTTCGAGATTGCAGAAATTGTGGAGGAAGATGGAGCGAATACTTATGAGATTAGATTGGGAGAAGGGTTGGCGATGCACTCAGCCCGATTTGCGGAACAGGAGGATGCCCAAAGTCTGATTGAAAAGATTCAGTTGTTTGTGAGTACAGGAGGAGTGCCTTTCAGAATTGAAAGAGATCAGGGCTTTTATGCTCGGATTTATGGACCTGATGGAAAAGAAATATTCAGAAGTGTTGACGTATATTCTGATACAGACAAAGCACAAGAAGGCCGGGATGCATTACTGGCTGCTGCCAGAGTTCGCACTAATTATGCCTTGGTAAATCCGGGCCCTTCAGCAGAACAGCGGTTTACTTTCCGGTTGGTAGATGCAGGCCTTCAAACTGAAATAGCTTACCATATCGATAGATATGAGTCGTCTTTGGAAAGGGACCAGGCGATGGATGTTATTATTGATTTTCTCAACGATCAGGATCGGATATTCTTACGCCCCATAATAGAAGGAGATAAACCTGCGATTACTGAAACAAATGTCGTGCTGGCCGAATCTTGTCCACAAGCTGGGTTTGCTACGGCTGCAGATCGTGATCAGGCGATAGATCTTTTAAGATCAGGATCTATGCAGGATGAGCAACTGGAAAGTGAAGTAATTTGCTACGAAGGTGCATTTTATTATGGTGTATTTGGGCAGGAAGAACTGGAGATATTTAGCAGCACAGATACGTATGCTGATGCTTCTGATGCCGAACAAGCAGCAGAAGGGATAATGAGTAGGTTGGCAGTGGAGGAAGACGTAACTATCGTAGAAAATACGGATCCGAATGAGGGGGCTCCGAACTTCCAAATTGAGTTGGGATTGACAGGAGATGATTTGCCCCAGCGGTTAAGTCTGGGAGCGGATAATGTGTTGATGATGGCGATTATTTGGCAACGACTTGCTATTCGTGCGAGGGCAAAGGATGAGTGCAATGCATATATACAAATAGAAATACGTCAGATTTCGGAAGCTGAATATACTTTTCGAATGGTCGGGATAGGCTTGCAGATGTTGTTGCAAGGAAAAGGAAAGTATGGGAGTTATGGAGCTGCTCGTGCCGATTGTGATAGAACAATGCAACTATTGAAGCGGTCAGATCGATATGAGCGTTTGCCGGAAGAAGCTTCCACTTTAGAAACTTCTGAAAAGGCTACATATTCCTTTCAACTTGTAGAAGTAAATGAGGATTTAATGATACCGATTTCTGTGAGTGAAGCAGATCTCGACTCTACATATTTTCCGGAGAATATTGATCCCTATTCTAATATGGCTACGGTCGTATTGCCCTATTGGCCCAACCGCTTCCGGGATGTTAATTTTCGAAATTTCTTTGAAAATACCCTGCGGCGGGAAGTACCAGCACATGTGGCCCTTCGGATTGTATGGGTCAATCTCCAGCAAATGAGCGCTTTTGAAGCTCTCTATAAGCGATGGCTCTCGGATATGTCACGGCCCTATCGCAGTTGTTCTCGCACGGATTCTCTCAATGGATTGATCCGGACACTTTCTGAACTGAATAATATTTTCCCGCTTGCCACGCTTTACGACGGCGAAAATGTAAGCGACAATCCTGTTATTCTGAACCATACAATGCTTGGTTCTGCTAATACATGAAAACGATGGCAACTGAAAACCTAAATATGCTTAGCTATCCGGTATTTGAGCCTAATCAGGTCCTGACCGACAGTGATCTAAATGGCCTGGTAAATTCACTTGATCAACAATCTCGCCTTACCCGTGCCTATTTGATCGGGATGGGAATCGCCTGCGGTTTGGAGATAGGGATCGAAACGGATGAGGAGTTAGGAACTCCTGCGATTAAAATCACCCCGGGCTGTGGCCTGACCTCAGAAGGGCATTTAATTGCCTTGGCGGGGGTGAATGCATCACCTGTATTAGGTACGCAACAAGCCAAAGAGTTGCATTGGGCTTGTACGCTCACTTATTACCGGAAAGCGGAGATTCTTGCGCCGGAAGCGCAGTATATTTCCCAGAATCGGACGGTCTATGAGCTGCTTAGTACACATGAATTTGAACAACTTAAAATCGAAATTGACAATCCGGATATCGCGCGATTAAATGAGCTTCTGCAGTCGGAAACAGACGCATTAACACTGGATGAATATACTGTGGTGCTGGTAAATGATTATCAGGATGCGCAGCGGGATAGTTGTCTCGATCAGGTGAATGGCAAAGGCCGGGACCGTGAATATGTAGTTCGGAAACTACTGGTTAGAACTACTGACGTACGCGATATTATCAAGGATGGGTTCCGGATTGATTTGCAGCCAGATGAAACCCTGGAAGATTATGTTAATGGAGCTTTGGGCTTGCCGATGCCGGTAATGCCACGGCTGGGGCACAAGGATGAAGCAGGGGTGTCATCTGTTCAAATTGACGACATTGATTCTCTTGAAAAATTGAATGAGCGCTTTGTTGCGGCTTGTAATCTGGCGATTCCCGAAATCTCGAAAGCATATTCACAAGCTCATAAGGTGTTTTCTCCCCTTTTTTCTGCATGGTTCGGCTCTTTTCGCTATGAACCGAGTGCCTATGAAGGGCTGCAAGAAAGGTTGGAGGAGCAATTGACAGAAGCGGGTGCTACCTCCTCCTTGCAAGGACAATATTTCTATGATTATCTCAGCGATATGATCCTCGCCTATGAGGAGTTTTATGAGATGGGCTTTGAACTGATGGAGGACTGTATGCCGGATATGGGGCGATTTCCGCATCATTTGTTGTTGGGGGCAATTTCATTTGATGGAGAGCGGTATCTAGTGGAAGATTCCTCGGGTACACAAAACTTGTATCGCAACTCTTTTACACAGCCAAGTCTGTACAATGGGAATATCCGTCGGCTGCAGGAACTCAAGAGCCGGTACCAACGGATGACCAGACTGGCAGATATAGAGGTGTTTATGGGGGAAGCCTTAATTAACAATGATCAGGACACTTCCTTAAGTATTCGAATAGCCCCTGAAAAAAGATATGCTTCCTCTCTGGGACAGCGGCAAATTCCCGGCTATCTCGATTTGGAAAGGCTGGAACCTTTCTGGAATTTTGATAAAAAAAGAAAAGAAAGAATAGCTCCGGACAAACCGCTTCTATATGATTTCAGTGGCTATGATTTTTTCCGAATAGAGGGATTTATAGGCGATGATTTTAATTCGGCCTTTGAGTCATTGTCCCAAATTCAAAACCAATACAATCTTCCATTCGATATACATATTCTCAAACTGGGAGAGAGCGCTTCAGAACTCGATACCTTACGCCCAATCGTATTGGATGAAGATGTTTTGGCTTCAATGTTGGACAGCAATCGAGAGTTGTTGACTACTCGAATTAGTATGGAATTGGAGAAGCCAGAAAATCAAGCATTGGCTGCCACAGAGCTTGTGGACGGTATTCCTGCTTCCCTAGGAGAATTGCTTGATGATACCAAATGGAATGATTTTACTTTGGCGTATGGAACCTTTGCTGCAACCCAGGGAGTAGACTTATCCCTTGATATGCTCGCCTCCTACGAGAAGATCAAGTTAGAATACAGATTCTGGCAGAATTTCATTGCAGAAAGTCATTTGTTTCATCAGTTTGCCAAATTGCATGCAGGTATGGAGCACAAGGCAGGGGTTCCCAAAGGAGGAACCTTTATTCTGGTGTGTGATGAAGCGCGGATTGTAGCAGACTTTAGTTTACCGTATGTAATTGCTTCTCACCGGCCTGCCGTTAGGTATGAATTGGCTGCACCTGATCCGATTCAGGTATCAATAGATAGTTTTTGCTCAAATGATACCGAGTTATACCCGATCATTTTACACCCTGCTGGTGGAAGCCTTTCTTCCAGCACTGGTGGAGTGGTTCGTACCCGAGATGGATATTTTTTCAAGCCTTCCCTGGCATACGATCTGGCATCTGCGGATGCCGACCCGCCAGCAGAGGTGAAGGTTACTTTATCTTATACCACAACGAATAGCGGTCAGACACACCGCTTTAATTTGATTGTCTTTCAAGCTCCTGAAGCCGCCTTTGAAGTCCCCGAGGTTTTTTGCGTGGGGAAAAAAG
>CAYGTH010000230.1:0-11245 GCA_964352745.1 uncultured Bacteroidia bacterium | reverse complement strand
ATCAGCTAATTTTTCCATTAAGTAGAGCTTCGTTAATGAGAGAAAGAAGCAAAAGATGAAAGCAATCAGCTAACAGATGCTACTCTTTTTCGAATGATGCGTTTAGGATAAGTGACGGCTGAAGGGAGGAAATATTTTTGTAGCAGAATGAAAAATATTGATGAATACCATTTTACCGAACATGCCAGGTTGTTTTTCCCTCCACAATCTTCGTTTGGACCTGCCCTTCTGCTTCCAATATATCCAGATATCCCAGCAACATAGGTACACCCGGCAAGTTCATTGGGTTCTTATACAAGGTACGAAATAGGGTGAAAAAATCAGATTCTCCTTTTTGAACCAGGCTCAGCACCTCTCTCTTGCGGCGATGAATCCGCGTAACCTGCTTATCGATCAGTTCCTGTGCTTGCCCAAAAACTGCATAATGCCCCGGAAATACTTGCTCAATTTCCAACTCACGCATTCGCTCATAAGAAGCTAATAATTGCAGCATACTCGGCGCACGCAGATAAGGGGGAGCCAGATCCGGATCAATTACCGGCGTAGGGGTAATCGACAACAGCATATCTGCGGAAAGCAACCAACCTTGCTCCCGCTGGTACAGGCAGATCTGATGGATACAATGGCCGGGCGCATATAAAACTTCCCACTTCCCACCTGCAATTTCCAGGCTTCCCTCCATGGGAAAAGTTTGCACCTCCTGATCGGGAATCGTCTCCCAGCTATTTCCAACCAGACTGAATACCTGATGAAAAACCTGATGAATCGGGGAATCCTTCTTGCCACTTACCGCGACAATCATTTCATCAATCAATTTCATGCGTCGGGCGCGCATCGTTTCCAGGTCAACCGCCCATTCCCGTGCATATTCCGGCACCCAAATTGGAACTCCGGTCCGTTTTGTCAATTCTCCTGCCATCCCGATATGATCCACATGCGCATGGGTTATGATCACCCGCGACAGGTCGCTCATCGCCAGGCCTTCTTTGGCCAGGCCGTTCTCCAATGCAGCCCAACTGGCCGCCGATTTCTCACCACAATCTATCAATACCGGTTCAGGGCCTGTAAACAACCAGGCATTAACCGTTTTCATGCCGTATAAGGTGGGGAGTTCGATTCGAATGGGTGCTTGCATACTGAGCGACAAGTTAAGGGGAATTGAATATATTTCCAGCCCTATCAGGGCTATTGGCGGATTCCGGTCCGCCAATCCTATTCGCCAAAGCGAAGCTATTTGGGTAGCCGGACCGGAATCCGGCTATAGCAGACTGCTAAGCTGTTACGGGGAATTGAATATATTTCCCGGATTCGCAACAGAATTGCCCTCCCCCTTGAATCTTTGCTTCTTAGATACTTCTTTTGTCACATTCCGTTTATGCTCCCCAAACGCACCGCACTATCGTATATGAAGTATTTATTCTTTTTTGCGTACCTCCTGTTGACGAGTACTTTGGCCTTGAGTCAGTCGTATGAATCCCTCAGCCACCAATTGGATACCACACTGAATTCGCAGTTTCTCAACTATTCCAAACCCATTCAGGTATTGACACCAGAAGGATTTAGCCGGGAATCAACAAACGGCTATCCACTGATCGTGATTTTTGATAAGCAAAATGTGATCAATTACGACTACATGCTTCATACGATCGACTACCTTTCCGCATTTGGACAAATTCCCTCCTGTGTCATTGCAGGAGTAGAAGCCGCTCCGAAAGGAGGTCGGTATCTGGAAACACAACTGCTGGAAAATACCGAAAAGGCCAAAGGAGAGTTACATGAACGATTTGTATTTGAAGAACTCATTCCCTACTTACAAAACCGGTGGCATGTCAATGAACAAATTATCCTCATCGGGCACTCGCGCTTTGGATTTTATTCCAGCTACCTCCTCAGTCGGCACATGAATGAGTTGCTGGCAGTCGTGTCGATCAGTCCATTTTTCAAGCAGCGCGATACAAATCTCATAACAGATATGATGCAGGCGGTAGCGGGTTATTCGGGAGATCATACGGTGTATTATCGGCTTGCTGTTGGCGATACCGTAACAGATACACCTGAATATTACGAAATGATGGACTCCCTCCAGGGGCAGGATTTACCCATTACATTTGATCTGGCAGGGTATGCCTACCCTACTGCGGATCACATCATAAGCCCCGGCCTTACGGTCAATCGCGCTTTATATGAAGTTTTTGCCCGGTGGAACCAGATTCAAATGACTTTTCATCGTACAAACAGCCACGAAATCAGCCAGATGTACGAAGAGAGTCAGGCTGATATCCAAAAAACATACGGAGCATCCATTCCTTTCAGCCTCGGGGTCCTCAACGGCACAGGCTGGCGATTCTTTCAGGAGGGACAATATGAATCGGCGATTGCTTGCTGGGAATTGCTCATGCAAGCCTATCCCAGCTATGCTGAAGGCTGGTATTATATCGCTTCTGCCCATTCAGAATTGGGAAATTTGGGGCAGGCTGACAAATTTTCAGCAAAAGCATTAACGGCACTCAAACATTCTACGTTCTATACGAAAGAGGAGAAGGGCTCACTCGTCAGGGAAATCAAAGATCAACGGAAAACTCATTAGCAAATCGCGCGCGGCACTATGAAAGAAGTTGGAAAATTGATTCAAAATAAGCGCATACTTACGCTTGTGGCTGTGCTATCAGCATTGCTTCTTGCGGTGCTGGGGGTGGCTTACCTGCTTGACCAATCGGGGATTGCCGGTTTATTTACAGCGAATAAAGCATACCGGGTAGAATCTTCGGAAATTGAGATGGGTCGATTGATTCAGGGGAATAAAATCAGTATCAGAGATCAGATTCAGCTGGAAAAATCCGCCAGTTATGCGTTTGATGGGCCGTTATGGCCGCTGGGGAATGAACGAAAATCTGTTAGCCTTTCTTTTCTGGCGGAACTCGGCTATGTGCCGGAAGACATTATTCGATCAGAAAAAATTGACACTTTCCAGGGGGATCTCCTGGTGAGCAGAACCCTGCTTATCGACCTCCCACTGCCAGACACCCTTTCCTTTGTGCAGATTCAAACGGCGCTCGAAGACCAGGAGTGGTTTTGGGAAGGCTGGATTGATAGCCCTCAAATCCGGGAGAGCCGTGCCACATTTATCGACTCCTTGCGCAGTACTGCGTATTCAGAATTCCGGCAGCAGTTTTTGCAGGATCGCCAACTGAGTACATTGGAGGAAGCTACCCGCACCCTTCTTAACTATGTCAATACCGGATATCGGATTGGAAATGACATCGGATTCTCTACGATTGTTGCCAGTTATCAGTTTGAACAGGAAGGGGCTCAACATCTGATAAAAATCAGGTGTGAAGAGTATGGAACCTGTAACATCTCCAAATCGGTGATGAGTTCGCCTGAAAAAATATAGAAATCTTCCTCAAAAAAAACCCGGTCAGTTTTGTTGACCGGGTTTCATTGAATCAAATAAAAGCTAATTTATGTACGCATCAGTCAGGATAGCCTGGGTTCTGCGCATATCCATTGGTAGCACGGTCCAACTGAGAACGTGGAATTGGACGCAGCGTATGGAAATCCTGAATATTAGGAGCAGCCAAAATATTGTGAAGCCTCACACGCTCTACAAGCTTACCCATACGGACGAGGTCATCCCAACCATGTAATTCACCTACCAGCTCGCGCGTACGCTCATCGAGGATGAAATCAACGGTTACATCTCCTGCTGTGATTTCCATCTCATCTTTCTGGCCTTCACGACCGGCACGGCGACGGACTTCATTGATGTGATCTGCAGCTTCCTGGTCTTTGCCTTGCTTATGTTCAGCTTCCGCAGCTATCAGGTAAGCATCTGCCAAACGCATAATCGGGAAGTCACGCTGTCCCTGCGTCCACTGACGGTCAGGGCGAGTCGGGTCAATCCACTTGTTAAGAGAAGGGAATCTCCGGTCAGAATAATCGCTCGGTGTGATGATCATATAAGGCTTGCTATCGCGGAAAGCCTGTGGTACTTCATAGCTCGGGATAAATACCGCAGTATCTCCTTCTACGACTCCAGCAGGTGCAGTACCTGGGTTATTAGAGAGCCATACGTGCTTAAATCCTTGCTCGTAGCGTACATCGCGACGGGTACCTATGGGTACAGGGTCTCCACCGGGGGTATCGTTCCAAAGCGTGGTCAACCAGTCTGTTGGACGGAAACGCTTCCAGGGACGACCGTTATCTGTGTCGCGGGTCATACCTGGCAATACATCGTACTCCATCAGGAAGTACAGGTGCAGGCGATTTCCCTGACCGCCATTCAGGATGGCATCCGTTGTATTCTGAATGGACCAAACCACCTCAGAGTTGAGCTGATTGTTAATGTCCCACAAATCTCCCCAGTTTTCGAGGAGGGAGAAAAGCGGGCTGGCAATAACCCCTTCCATCAGGGTTTCAGCCCTGGCAAAATCTGCCTGACTGTTTGTCAACCATCCGCGGGTAACCATTACTTTTGCCAGCAAAAACTCAGCGGCATGCTTGGTCACACGGCCATAGTCGCCCTGCTCAGTAGGTAAGGTTAAGATGGCAAATTCCAAATCCGGAACGATCGCTTGTTCATAAATCTGCTCACGTGGCGTACGATTGGATTCTGTTTCTACTCCAATCGTCTCTTCCAGGCTCAAATGCACGTCTCCATACATTTTCACAAGCTGGAAATAAAAGAGCGCCCGCAGGAAGCGTACTTCAGCTACGCGCTGATCTCTTGTTCCGGCATCGAGGTCTTCAATTTCAGTAGATCGGCCTACAACCGCATTACACTGGTTGACCGCTTCATACAGCCTTGCCCAACTGTCGCGGAAATAAGACTCATCTGGTCCGAGTCGGGAGTCATAGACATTGATTCCTTTGTGGCCTCCATCGGCGCCATTGGTATAGGCATCAATTCCAAAACTGTTCAAAGTAGCCCCCATCTCTGCCGGAGACCAGTACTCCTTGGTGTAGAAGTAACAGGCATGCACTGCATCATTCAGACCAGCCGCAGTGGTGTAGTAACTTTCGGAGGAGACCAGGTGGGTAAATTCCTCTTCCAGATACTGATCACAGGAAGGTGCCAGTATTGCAGTGAAGCATAAACTGAGAATAACAATATATTTTTTCATAATCTATGTATCGTTGCTTATTAGAATGAAAGATTCACGCCTCCGAGGAAGAGTTTGGTACTCGGGATATCACTGGTTTCGACCTGAGCATCTCCTCCTACTTCAGGATCGTAAGTATCATACTTGGCCCAGAATAATGGATTCTGCGCAGACACATAAATCCGGAAGCTAGACATCCCCATTTTTGCAGCGATATCAGAAGGAACCGAGTATCCCAAGGTTACATTCCGTAACTTGATATAATCCGCTTCAAAATACTGCATGGTAGAAGCACTCTTAGCTGATTCCTGATCCTGATTCGGACGTGGGAATTCATTCGTTGGATTGTTAGGCGTCCAATAGTCTACATTCAGGTTGTTATACCGTCCAAAGAGGGAGTTATTACTGGTGTGCAAGCTAGACTGGAGCATGTGTCCCATCCGTGCAAAGAAGAAGAAAGAAAGATCCACTCCTTTGTACTCAAATCGGTTAGTTAACCCTGCACTCCAAGAAGGTACGTCTGTCCCTAAAATCATGCGATCATCTCCGTCAAACTGGCCATTGCCATTTACATCATTCCGCTTGATTTCACCCGGGAATTCGCCATATCCAAAAGCGACATCTTCTTCATTGATCTGCCAGATACCGATTTTCTCATAGTCATAGAATACCTTGATCGGCTCACCAATAAACCAGCCGGATCCGACATCATCATCTTCTCCATTAAAGAGCTCAACGATTTCTTCCTTGTTGCGGAACCAGTTCAGGTCAGTACTCCACCGGAAGCCATTGTCGCTGTCGATATTGACCGAATGGATGGCAATTTCAAGCCCAGTGTTACGGGTAGAACCCACATTTTCCAATACGGAACCAAATCCGGAAGTAGGCGGAAGCTGACGCCTGAGCAAGAGGTCAGTTGTATTGGCACGATACCAATCAATAGAACCTTCGATCCGTCCGGTTAGGAGGGCAAAGTCAACCCCAATATCAAGGGTAGCCGTTTTTTCCCAGGTCAGGTCAGGGTTAGAGATGGTATTGAGTCGATATCCAAACGCGCCGGTTTCGCCAAATACATAAGGCACACGCTGTAGCGGCCCTTGTGTCTGGTACGGATCAATAGAGGTATTACCTACTACTCCATAACTACCGCGAAGCTTCAAGTCCTGGAATAAACTACTTCCCTGCATGAAATCTTCGTCGATCATCCGCCATCCTACAGATACCCCTGGGAAGAATGCCCATTGGTTACCGGGAGCCAAACGAGAAGACCCATCTGCACGGCCACTCACCTGTATGAGGTACTTGCCTGCAATGTCGTAATTCACACGTCCCATGAAGGAGGCCAACTGCCAATCTTCTTTGTTGGTTCCAAAACCAGTGATATTAGAGGTTCCTAATTGATCAAATAATTGAGACTCATACGGGAGTTGAGATCCGCGCAGGAAGATACTTTCCTCTTGCTTGGCCTGGATAGACTGCAAGGCAGTCACCCGCAGGTTACCTCCTCCGACTTTCTTATTGTAAATCAGCAGGTTTTCCAAGGTGTATCCCAGCGTCGTACTATCAGTTTTGATTGCCTGAGCGGGGCCTCCCCGATTGGTATTGGTCAAGCTTCCTGCAAACCAACCTCTTCTTTTGAAACGGATATCCGGACCGAAAGTAGAGCGGAAGGTCAAATCCTTGGTAATGTCTGCCTCTAAATAAACACTGGCAAACATGGTATAAAATACCCGTTGATCCGTATAAGCACCTGGTGCTAATTCGCTTAGCGGATTAGTACGAATACCATCATTAGTAGGCAGGAATCGAAGACTTCCGTCATCGTTAAAAGGATCTCCCAGCGGGTTATTGGCCACTGCTTCTCCAAATGCAGAAGAAGAACCCCAATCCTGATCCACACGACTCAGGTAGGTAGAAGTACCGATACGCAACCAGTCAGAAATCTGATGATCGAGGTTCAGGCGCAAGGAGGTACGCAGGTATCCCATGCCTCGCTTTGCACCTGGAAACTGATCCCGCAAATTGCTCGGCATGCTAACGATTCCATTTTCATCATAGACATTTGCAGAGATGAGGAATTTGGTTTTAGCTGTTCCTCCGCGAATACCTACCTGATGGTTTTGAGTAAACCCTCCGTTGAGTACCATGTCCTGGTAGTCTATTGAGCGACCTTGTGCAATCGCATCCAGCTCCGTTTGGTCAAAAAACACAAATTCATCGGCCTGAATCACTCCATTCCAGATGGACTCATTGGTAGCTGGGTCGATACGACGTGCTTCGCGCTTAAGATCGGCAAACTCTTCCCCATTCATCATATCTACCATCTTAATCGCACTGGTAGAACCTACAAATCCGTCATACGTAACGGTCGTTTTGCCTTCGCTACCACGCTTCGTAGTGATCAGAATAACGCCGTTCGCTCCACGAGAACCGTAGATAGAAGTCGAGGCGGCATCTTTCAACACCTCAACTGACTGTACGTCCTGCGGGTTGATATCAAAGGCCGTTCCGCCATCTGTAAGTGGAATTCCATCTACCACATAGAGCGGCTCATTACTTGCATTGATCGAACGACGCCCCCGAATCACAACAGAAGCTGCCTGCCCCGGACGTCCGCCTACTTGCTGAATGTCCATCCCTGCAACCCTACCCTGAAGGGCCTGAATCGTACTGGCTACGGGAATTTCACCGATTTCCTTTGCAGAAACACGAGAAATCGCAGCCGTAATATCGCGCTTAGCCTGTGTACCGTATCCAACCACAACGACCTCATCAAGAGAAGTTGTTATTTCGGTCATATATACATCAACTACTGAGCGCCCTCCTACTTCTACTTCCTGGCGGGAAAATCCGATGAAAGAAAATATGAGTGTGTTTACTTCATCAGGAACAGTAAGCGAGAATTTACCGCGACCGTCAGTCAGGGCACCTATTTGTGTCCCTTTTGCGAGTACGGTTACCCCTTCCATCGGCGTATTATCGCCTTTGGTAACAGTTCCTGTAATCGTTTTGTCAGTAGGTCGAAGGTCGATAGAAGTAATATGTCCGACTGTGGAAAGTAATTTTCCAGTTTGCGGACCACTAATGCCAAGGTTAAGGACCTCAGAATTCGAGTCTATGAAATTAAGCCCACCGTTAGCCTTCTCCTGAGAGTAGATCCGATAGGTCTTGTATTTCATTTTTTCAAAGGTAAGGCCAACAGGTGCCAGCACAGTCTTGAGAATGGCATCAACACTCGCGTTGAGGTTTACCGGGTTCTGAACCGCTTTTCCTTCGATCAATTTACTGGGATACAGCAGGCGAATATCTTTTTGCTGCTTGACCTGGTGCAATACTTCGGTAAGTGACATGTGCTCATCCAGCTGCTCGAGCTGCTCAGTCGGAACATAGTTATATGCCAGTTCCGCCGATTGGGCAAACATCCCTCCAAACATGCACACTCCCATAACCGTAAAGGCAAGCCTCCGGCATAAGAATGTAAGTGTAGTAATCATAGTGTTAGGTAGTTTTAAGTGTTAAAAAAGGTAGAATAAGAGTAGTTCATCGTCATAAAAAATTTTACAAAGTAGGATTAATTAGGTACTAATTACTTGATTCAACTATTAGGGTATCATCCGAGCGAGTGATCTTAAGATCAAAGCTTTTTTCAAGCGCTTCAATCAAAAAATCGAGGTCTTCCGTATATAGTTCGCCACTGAGGCGTTCTGATGCTAATGAATCATCTTTAATAATGACTTTATATCCATATCGGTCCTCGATGAGTAGCGCAATCTCTGAAACGGGGGTTTCCCGTAAGAGCATCTCCTGTCTGGTCCAATCTATATAATCTTCCGGCTCCTCCACTTCCTGGAGGACAAATCGCCGTTCCTGCTCCGAATAAGCGGCTAAGTCTCCCGGTGCCATTGTCAGGGTATCTCCGGATTTTTCATGGCGCAGCCTTACTTTCCCTTCATGCAGTACCACTGTCGATTTCCCTCTTCTGCTATTAATATTAAATACGGTTCCCAATACTTCAACCTGAACTTCATTAAAGTAAACCCGAAATGGTTTCCGGGTTGGATCCTTACTCACCTCTGCATATGCTTCTCCTTCCAACCATACTTCTCTAATTTCCTTTTCGTCCCAATCATCTACATACTTCAAGACTGAATTCGGCCCTAGTACAATTGTTGACTTATCAGGAAGTGAAACCGTTACCATTTCTCCGGCTTCGGTAGCCCACTGTTTTTCACTGGATCGCAGCCATAACATTACTGCAACCGAGGCGACCAACAGCGCAAACACAGCTGCTATTCCTACCCTCCGGATTGGTCGGTTCCGAAGGGGCTGTCGAGTGTCCGGTTCACTCGAAGGGGTCGATTCCACTAAAAAGAGTTGTAATTTTTGCCACTGATTCTCGACCTCTTCTTTACTCAAAGAATCCTGATTCGAGTCCAGAACCTGAACCAGTCGAATGGCCTCTTCGACCTCCTCCATTTTCGCGGGATGCTTGCTGATCCAGGCCTCCCAGAACGCCGTATCTTCATCATGGGTTCTCCGAACCCAATTCTGAAAATGGGGATTCATGGCAAAATCCATGCGTTCGTATGACTCGTAATCCAGCATTCCGAAACTCTTTATCACAAAAGAGTATATCTGCTAGCGAACTTTAATGGTCAAACAATAAGTTTTTCAAGAAAAAGGAGATGATTACCCTACTAGATGTACAAGCTGATGCCTGCACTTCCTGAGGGATTTTCCTGCAGCAACGAGGTGGTTGGCCACTGTAAAATAATTCAAGGCCATCGTTTCGGCAATTTCACCGGTACTCAGGCCATTAAAATATTTCAGGTAAATTACTTCTCGCTGGCGGGGTGTGAGGCCATTGAGTAAATCCAGCACGGTTGATTTTTGCTCACGCTCGAATTCTTCTTCTACAATTTTCTGCTCAACCGAAAAGGAAATATCCGGCTGGTAGTTCCCATAATCAAGGATGCGATCAGCATACGTGCGCTGCTTGCGTAATGCGTGGAATATATGGCGACGAAAAGAGGTAATTAAATAATGTCGTATGGAACGAACGTCTCCTAAAGCGGCTCGTTTAGACCAGATATACACGAAGAAATCCTGGAGTATTTCCTCCGTGATTTCCCGATCCCCGATGACTTTTACGCCATACAGAAAAAGATCATTGTAGAAGCTTTTATATATAGCAGCAAAAGCAGATCGGTCACCTGCTTTGAATTGCTGCCATGTATTTTCCGACAAGCCTGAAGACTTCATAGGCTCAATAATTTGAGAGTAGTGTTGTAGTCAGTAGTAAATCTAAAATAGGATTTTATACCAAACAATCCGAAGATGGCGACTTTTTATTTTTGGTCAATTGATTGTACAAAAAGAGGATTGGAATTCGAATTTGGCGCAAAACAAGCCTTCCTAAGCTGCTACCTCATCCCTATAAGTCTCTTCGCATCAACAAATCCGTCTGCACCTCTTCTCCCATCGCAAACGGATGATCCCCAAAAATCCAAAAACCTTGTTTTTGATAAAAAGCAATCGCCTTTTCATTATACTCCCAGACCCCTAGCCATATGTATTTGAGGGCTTCTGCTACTGCTGTTTGAATTGCAAATTCAAGCAGATACTTCCCGATTCCTACCCCCTGGTAGTCAGCAAGCACATAAATTCGCTCTACTTCCAACGACTCAGGATCCCGCACATCAGATTGTGCCCCCACCCGATTAAGTTTGAGGTATCCGGCAGGCACCTCATCTTCCAGCACCAGAAAAAACTGAGCATCGGGATGTTGCATCTCTTCAAAAAACACCTCCTCCCGGAAAGCAGCTTCCATGTATGCTGTCATACTTTCGGGGTTATTGGTATCCCAAAAAGCTTCTACAAAAGTAGTAATAGCCAGATCGAGCAACGTTGGAATATCTTTCGCACCACACAGGCGAATTTGACGGGAAGAAGCGCTCATCATACACAAAAGGGTTGAATTCAGCGCAAATGTGCGAAACCTATTTCTTTTTTCCCGGTCCACCAATCATTATTCGCCAAAGCGAAGCCATCTGGCTAGTGCTTTAGGATCGAAATAATGATCTATTTTTATCCGCTTGTACTTTTGGAAGGTGCCAAAAGTACCAAAAGCACCCTCGCAGCCT
>CAYGTH010000229.1:0-11249 GCA_964352745.1 uncultured Bacteroidia bacterium | reverse complement strand
GCATACTTGTGTAGTCGTACGTAGCGAAAGACCTTGGGGGAAATGCCCGTATAGGTAATGATATTGGGAATTCCGGTGCTGTAAAACGCGGTCGAGACATCCCCCCAGGGAATAGACATGACAAAAATGGATTTCCCCTCATGTATAATATTCATATGATGAGCGCCAATAGGAACGGGCTCAATTACACCTGCAATCCGTTCAGCCCCAATCTGGCCCATACTCTCGACCATCGTTTTAGCCGTTCCCTGAGATACCCCTCCCCCTTGATTTACAAATGCAAGTTTTAAATGAGTTGCATCTGGTAATTGTTCCTTCAGGTACAAAGCGAGGCAATCGGTCGGCACCACATCGAAACCCGTACCGGGCATGAGCATAATATTGGCTTGTAAAGCAGCAGCACTCTTTTTATACCCCAACTCAAACACGTCGATTTCTCCCGTGATATCTAAATAGTGAACTTTATTGCGAATACAGGCACCCATCATCGGCTCTGCCGTATGGACAAATGGGCCTGCAGCATGAATAACGACCGAGACATCTGATAAAGCTGCATCTATCAAAGCGGGTTGATCCAAATCAAAAGCCCGGTACTCAAAGCCCGTTTCAGCTGCCATGCGCTCAAGCCGAGCTTCATTACGACCGGCCAATATCGGCCGGAGCTGGAAAGTCGTTGCTAATTCTGCGATTAAGGTGCCGGTATACCCATACGCACCATAGAGTAAAAAAGAATCTGTCTGCATGCTTGTTTTGTTTATTAAATCAGTATCCTTATTCCTCCAAATGCAAAATAGCCCAGGTCTAAAGAGGTGATAATCAAAATATATCATAATTTAGGCCCGGACAAAACTCGCATTGCCTTTCATTGCCTGCTTACTGATCTATTTTGCCACTAGCATCCAGAGAATATACTAAGCCTGATTCAAACCCTCCTTCCCTTAGCCAGTGGCAGGAAAAGGGAACCTATCATCAAGTGGATGGTAAGCAGGTATTTGTAGTCGAATCGGGTGCAGGTCCGGAGACACTGGTCATTCTTCACGGGTATCCAACCTGTTCTTATGATTACTGGAAAGTACTGCCGACTTTATCTCAGCATTTTCGGGTCATCCTTCACGATCACATTGGTTTTGGGCTTTCCGATAAGCCGATAGATTATTCGTATTCTTTGATTGAGCAGACGGATATAGCGCTGCAATTATGGGGCAAAATGGGCGTTAAAAAAGCGCATGTCCTGGCGCATGATTACGGAACCAGTGTGGCTACCGAACTCATTGCACGGACCAATCGCGGATGGAACCCCATAGAATTCAGAACCATGAGCCTTTGCAATGGCAGTATGCATATCGAGATGGCTCAACTTCGGCTGATCCAAAAGTTGTTACTGAATAAAAAGATTGGGCCTCTCATTGCTCAGATGAGTCGCTATTCCCTTTTTTCGAGGAATATGCGTAATATCTGGGGTGATGCCAGCAAAGTTGACGAAGCTGAACTTGCAACTTTATGGGAGATGCTTTTGCACAATTCCGGGAGGGCAGTATTGTCTCGAACGACGCAGTACATCCGCGAGCGAAAGCTATTTTGGCACCGATGGATCGGTGCGCTGCAAAGCACCCAAACCCCCATCAATATTCTCTGGGCAACAGAAGACCCTGTAGCCGTAAGAGCCATGGCTCATACCCTGCATGCTGAAATACCCAATAGTCAATTACAACTACTGGAAGGCCTCGGTCATTATCCGATGATAGAAGATCCCAAAACCTGGGTACTCGCGCTGCTTACCCTCCTATCCTCCCCACACGCATAAGTCTACTATGGAACTTACCGACCACATTTTTCCCAGCTCTGATCAATTCGCTCAGCTCAAAGCAATGGCACCTGATGAGCCCTGCGTAATGGTAAATATTATTCGATTCAAAGATCAATCCAGTATAGAAGGAGAACGAGGCTGGGAAGCTTATGCCCGATACACCCAGAATGTTATGCCCATCATTAAAGCTACGGGTGCGAAATTGCTTTGGCAGGGAACTATTCGGCACACGATCATAGGCGGAACGGATCGGCCTCCTGACACCATTTTTCTGGTTTCTTATCCAAGCGCCAAGCATTTTCTAGATATGATCAGCTCCCCCGATTACCAGGAAATAGCGAAAGACCGAACCGCGGGTCTGGAGTTTGGGGGGTTGTACGCAGCTACCACGGATTATTCGATAATCAGTTGAGTCTAGAAACATAGAGGGAAGATATTAGATGTTAGATTAGCGGAGAGATTGCCAGGGCACTACTGTTATCTGAAATCTCTCGGTAAAATTCTTTAATTTTTTTTGCTCCCATCAGGATTCAGGGAATGTCGGCCTTCATACTCCAGCCTGCGTTCCAGTGTGCCCATTAATTGCCGCATACGAATGAAAATCTCCCGGCGGGCTTCGAAACTCAGTTGATATAATCCGATTTTTTCTCCTGCTAATTGTGCCTGATAGGCTTCGAGTTCGTCCCGCGCCAGATTGGAAGGTGCATATACAAATAGTAATTGTCTGCCAATAGAAAGGTCTCGTCTCATCCGATTGAGATGTAAGGATTCTAATTCAGGAGAAAGTTCGCCATATTCAGCCAACCCCACTTTTTGGAATTGCTCCACATCCCGGGCTACCTCCAGCGAATCAGGCAGGTAGCTATACCATTCTCCGGTATCCCATTGTACGATCTGGCCCGAGCTGTCCCGGGCAAGTGGGTATTTCCCATCACCTTCGTTCAGCCAATGATGTCTTTCATGATAGAGCAGCGAGAGGCAATCTTCCTGATTTCTAAAGACCTGTTGCACATTTCCCAGCCAAATGGTGTCCCCTTGCTGACGTGCATTCGCATCCAATTGTGCATCATGTCTCACGACCGGGAAGGAGGAGTCTGTCAGGCCCAGGCTATCCATTCGATTTTGCAACTCAATCCGCAAAACCTCAGCTTGATTTCGGGAAAAGAGAAGCGGTTGCGCATTACTCACACCACACATCAGCCCCAGCAGGCAGATGCCCATTAGGGTTTTCATCGTAACTCAAGCCGATCGACTTCCTCAAGCGTATCGGGATTAAGCACTTCCATCCAGACCTTGTCCCCTTCTACATGAATGAATACCAATGCATTCTGGGTTGTAAAGCCACTGACTCGGGGCGTCCAGGGGGTTTGCTCCTGAGCATAATAAGGAGCGCCGGCAGCACCGTTATTGATCTGATAAATCGTTCGGCCCAATTCTATTGTGCTCCCTTCATAATTCTCCGGATAGAACTTCATCCCCGGCCCAATCTCTGTCCGAGCATAATTGTGCTCATCTCCTGTAAAAATGGCAATCACTTTTTCGGAATGATTCACCAACTGATCCAGGAGCTGATCTCTTCGTTCCAATATTCCAAACTCAAGTGGTTTCCCATCTACATAGGGTCGGATATCATTATTTCCGTTGTACCACATATCGTCTGCCACATGGCCTCCATTGGGGAAAAAGGGCGTATGCAGGGTCAGGAAAATATGATCGATATCCGAGCGGTTTTCCAGGCTATCCAAGGTCTTGGCAAACCAGGCAAATTGCTGATCCATCACATACCCATGCGGGTTGCCCCCGGTTTCAGGCAGGGTCGTGATGGAAGGGGTAAACCAGTAATTACTGTTCAGCACGATCATCGCGACATTGTCATAAGTATAGAAGAATACATTTTCGCGATAGGAAGGAAAGTTAACCTTCTTCTTTTGGGGATCGTAGCTTGCGCCGTCTTCACTTTCCGGACCATTTAGCGGATTCGCAAATACATCCGCAAATACAGCTTCCGACGATTCGGTTTCATAGGGAAATCGATCTACCCGAAAGCTCTTGATGCCCGCCTCTGTTCGCGCTGCGAATTCCCGAAGCAGCACTTCGTGGTTTCCCATACTCAGGTACACCGGCAATTGGTGTGCAAAAGGCTCAATTGCTCTTTTCCAATTGGCATATTGCAGACGAATCTCAGCCGGGCTCCTCAGGTATCCATCGATCAAATCCCCTGAAAACTGCATAAAGGCCGATTGCTTATAGCTCGCAAGGGCCATGATTTTTTTGACGATATAGAAATTTGCGCCGTACAAATTACGCTCTCCTCCACCCTGCCCATTGCGGGAGTCGCTGGCATAGGCAAAGGTAAAAGCGGATCGTGATCCCGGCTTTGGCGCGGTCTTGAAAGTAAATGCCTGACTGGCATTATCGCCATAATGGATTTGGTAAGCGTATTCAGTTGCAGGCTCCAATCCTGTCAGCAAAATTTCGTGCTTCTTCTTCGTCGCCTCATCATCTCCAAATTCTTTTCCTGCCACAGTAACTGTACCTTTTGTTTTCTGGTTTGTGCGGAAACAAATAGTTGCTCCTTCCGGAGTCACCATATTGACAAAGGGACCTTCCAGCGCGGTAACATCTACTTCAAAAGGACCCGTTCCTTTAAAACTCACTTTTCCATCATATAACAAATTCCCCTTGCTATCAACGACTCTATATCCCAGGGTTCCTTTTCCACTCTTTTCCCAGCCTACCATATCGTATCGCCCCCGCATCTGATCCTGGATATTGATGAATGATCGCCCTCCGAGCAGTTCAGCTGAGTATTTGAAATAGACCGGAAGCGGGTGATCAGAGTCTCCCACCGGGATAAACCCATAATAGACTTTCCCGTTCAAATCCGGCTTTTGAAAGTCGAAAATAAGGCCCTTAGCCGATCCTGCAGGACTACCTATCAGTTGATCGAGCGTATATTGCGGATCGTCAGGAAGCTGGGAGATGAGTAAATTATCAGAGGATACGACCAGGCCTCCTTCATACTTCTCGATATTAGTGAGCACGCGGGGCACATCCACTTTTTCGGATTGGGAAAATAAAGCGCTGGGCTGCAATGCGATCCAACTCCCAAAAATAAGGCTCAAAATAGCTGACTTCCTCACTGGCATCATATGAAATTTGATTGGTTTGACTTGCAAGATAGGGATAAATGGAGAATTGACAGGATTCAAAGGCAGGAATTGTCGAGGGATTTGCGGCCGTTACCGTTGCCAAAATAAAAAGCCGGGCCGATCCACAGATCAACCCGGCTTCCTCACAAATACAATTCATATTACTTCCCACCGCCCGGCGTTGCAACGGGACTAAAGCCCCCTGGATCACCGCCTACGTGAAACGGATCTTTTACGACCTCTACCGAAAAGCGCAATACCAGCGCAGACTCATCCGGGTCGTTTGATTTTACGGTAATAGACTTGTTTTGCTTGCCCGTCCGGCCTCTTGAATCGAAGGTGGCCACGATCTCAGAACTCTCACCAGATTTGATCACCTTGTCTTTGGGGGCAGTAGCCGTACAGCCGCAGGAAGCCTTGACCGATTCAATCACCAAATCTTGTTTGCCCGTATTCGTAAAGGAATAGACATATTCGACTTTTTCTCCCTCAATCACATTTCCGCCATCAAAGGTCATTTTTTCAAACTTGATATTGGGGCGGGCAGCTAATTCTTCTGCCGAAAGTACTTTATTCAACTCTCCGGAAATAGTGAGTTCTTTTTCCGGACTGGCTTCTTCATTGGTACGCAGATAGATTTTCTTAGAAAACACGCCCGGCGTAATGAATCGGTCTCCTTTTACAGTGATCGTAATCGTAGTTTTTTGTCCGGGAATAATCTCCTGATCAGCAATCGCTACTTCAAACATCGCCTCATGGTCCTGCTTGTCCGCAAAGCGGATGGGCTTAGGGCCTACATTCTGAGCCTGGAAAACGACTTTACTTTCTTTATCGGAATCCAAAAT
The DNA here is from genome assembly GCA_964352745.1 of uncultured Bacteroidia bacterium. GTDB lineage: Bacteria > Bacteroidota > Bacteroidia > J057 > J057 > CAYGTH01. The sequence continues at coordinate 5,445 of CAYGTH010000229.1, read as the reverse complement.
TCCTACTGCGCTGGAAATCCGGTCAAAGGCCAATCCACCCGTAACATTAGGGAAAACAGGTTCTTCAGTAGCAGGCTGATTCACCTTCCCTTTGATATACAACACAACGGGCTTTTCATTCGGGCTATAAGTAACTGTAACACTTTTGGTAAATGGGCCTACCCGGCTGGTATTGTAGCGTACCTGAATTTCGCCGGTTTCACCAGGGCCTACTGCTGCCTTTGTCCACTGAGGAGTCGTACACCCACAAGAAGCCTTTACATTGGAAAGCGTAACGGGCTCCTTCGATACATTGGTGAAGGTAAAGGTTGTTTCGGCCTTGTCGTTTTTTTCGATTGCACCAAACTCATGTGTTGTTTTGTCAAATGAGATGGGTTTGATTTCCTGTACCTGAATTTGCTGGGCTTGTGTAATCCCGACGCATATCAAAGCAACTAACAGGAGAGAAAATATTTTGCTGTTCATATCCTTGCTGTTAAAGAATGTCTATACAAAGATACGATTTTTTTGAGGAAATATGATAGATAGAATTTTCACAAAGGCTTTCAAAAGCTAACCTATTCGCTTACAAAGCCCAATTCAGGCTTAGTTTGATAAAGGGGCGAAATTGGCTGACATTTTGAATGAGCTTATCTTCCCGAAAACTGGCAGATACACTCGTGAGCTGGTCAACTTCCCGATAGATATTATCCTGGTATTGCATCTGCCACCATACGTTCAACTCAATAGAAGCTGGATTTTTTCGCCGAACCCGAAAACCCGTTTGAGGGCCGGTTTGGAAATTTCGGGTATGCAGGTTGATCGGCACAAACAGGTTTTCGAGGCTGATCATAGAGGTATTAAAATAGCGCGTCTGGCTGAAATGTTTGTAGCCGAGGTCCAGAAAAAAGGCGGTGGATTTCCAGCGGGACTTGAGTTGAAAGCGGCTCTTGTGCTCGATAATATAGGTCCGGGTAGTATCCAGGGTAGTTTCTGTAAACGCATCCCAATTGAGGTAAGAGACATGGATCTCTTTTCGGTAAAAGGAAAACTCGGAATTTGCCTTGGCACTATGTCGATACCGGGCTTCTAGTCGGGATTCCAGGTTGCGGGTCGAGCGATCTGTGAAATTGCGATCCAAAAAGTCTTTTACATTGTAGGTGACATAGATGAATTGAGACCCCGTAAGGGTCAATTGCTTTAAGGCATTCCATTTGAAATGAAATTCCATTCGCAGGGATCGCTGGGTATAATTGTCCTGACTGCGTTCCCGGAATAAGAAGGAATAGCGGCGCACATTCCCCAAGAGTTTATAGCGGGTAGTGAAGCTTTTAGCCCAACGCGACCGCCATTCGGCGGACAAGCTGTAGGTCAATTCATCATGGTCATCAAAATTGGATTCTACGGGTGTATCGTACTGTAAATAGCGATTTCGGCCATTCAGGGAAAGCGTATGACGCTTATTCAATTGATAGGAGAGATAGAGTTCGAGGTTGGTCAGCTTTCGCAAATAATCTTTTTCCTTTTCCCGCTCTTCTGCCCGTTCAAATTCGACCGGATTGAGTTCTGTAGAATTTTCGATCTCATAGCGCCTGCCCAGGTACAAATATTCGTAATTAAAAGAACCATTGAGTTTCCCCTTTGCAAAAGACAATTTTTGTTGGGTATAGAACTCCCATTGATCAAAGCCTACATCATTAAATTCTGGTTTCGCCGCGGTGAAAACCTGATAATCAAATTGTCGCCGGGTAAAGGTGAGTTCATTATCCGAGTTCCAATACACCCAGGGGAGTAGCCTATATCGAAAATTTATCCGGGGAGAAATGGTATCCGACTTGATCTGCTCGACCGATCCCGCCTTATAGTTATCCATCTGGTTACTCCCTGCTTGCAGGCCAAATGAGAAATCGGCGACCTCATTGAGGGTTTTGCCCCATTGGGTAAGCACTGACATATTCCGCTGATGGCGAGGGGATATGTATTTGGTTCGGAGCAGGGCTCGGGTTTGCATGGTCAGGCCATCCTCCCATTCATACTGGGCCGACAGCCTGAGCGCTGGCGAAAAACCCTGATCCAGAATCATAGACCGGGAGTCCCAGCTATAGCCAACCATGGGCGTAACAGATAGAGCCTCTTTCCACTTGTACTCTACGCCTACATAAGCGCTGTATCGCTGGTTGCCGGTATTTAAAAACTGATCTGATTCGATCCAGGAAGCCACAGCAAGGCTGGGTTTCACTTGATAAAACTGCCATAAACTGGTTCGGAAAAACACCTGAACAAAAGCATCTCCATTGATTCGGCTGTTGTACAGATTGTCATGGTGGAGATTAAGCTCCATCCGATATTTTTCCCGCTGCAGGCGGTAGATAATATCGAGATTGGTAGAGTAGGTAAAATTATTTTGGCGGCGAAAGGATAATTGCAAACCCGAGCCCTGTCCCACGCCTTCCGACATAAGACCCAGCATAGCTGGCAACAGCAAACAGGCGATGCGTACATAATCCCTAATCACAACGGAAGTTAGGGATTTTCAACTGTTTGTAAGGATATTTTTTTGTCCCTTGTTTATTCCTGAAAGTCAGGATTTGTCAGGAATACAGGGTCACTCAAGGCTTTTAAAAACTGAATCAGGTCTTCCTTTTCGCCATCAGATAAAATGAATTGTCGAATCAGCGGGCTTTTATTCAGATGGGCTGCTCCCCCACTCGCATAATGGTCTATTACCGCTTCGAGCGTTTCAAAACGACCGTCGTGCATATAGGGAGCGGTATGCTCAATATTTCGGAGGGTAGGCGTTTTGAACAATCCCCGATCAGATTCCAGGCCTGTAAGTCGCCATCGACCCGGGTCTTCGGGCTCTGTATCCAGCCCATTGCTGTGAAAGTCTTCATCTGTAAAGTTGAATCCTCCGTGGCAATGGAAACACTCTGCTTTTTCGCCAAAAAACAATTCCATTCCCCGATATTGAGCCGCGCTCATCGCCAGGGAATCTCCTTGTCGAAACTGGTCGAAAGGCGCATTCACACTAATCAATGTGCGCTCAAATGCAGCAATCGCATCGGTCAGGCCATCTGCGGTAGGGATATCCCCAAAAGCTGACTGAAATAAATTCGGATAGTCAACATGATTACGCAATTTTGCAATCACATCCGCCATATTACTGTTCATCTCCACCTCCGACTCAATCGGAAAGAGGACTTGCCGCTCCAGCGTTGGGCTTGAGCCATCCCAGAAAAAGGAACGCCCATAAACTGCATTGATCAAAGCCGGCGCATTTCGGGTTCCCGGTCGATTTTCTACCCCTCGACTTACTTGCCCATCGTCCGCAAATGCCTTTTCCTGCTTGTGGCAAGAACCACAGGAGACGGTACTGTCTGAGGAGAGGATGGGGTCGAAAAACAATTTCCTACCCAAGGCAATTTTCTCCGCAGTAAGCGTTTTGCCATCCGGAATCGTAGGAGTCGGAAAATGTGAAGGCACCTCCAGTTCATATACATCCGGAACAGGCATCGAACTCGGATCCTGACAGGCGAATAGAAATAGCCCAATTGACACCAGCCAGCAGAGAGATTTCCAACAAGAAGTGAGGTTTTTCATAGAATAAGGTAGCCAGATGCTGCTAGAAAGGCACTTTATACAAGGCAGTATTGACCATATTATCCGTGATGGTCTTTGCTATTTCATATTCCGGAGAGCCCATAGGCATGGTGTGGGTGATGTTCTGGTTCACCATATCAAGGGTATCTGTATCGGTGTAGAAAAATCGATTCAGATCAATTTCGATGATGAACTGTAGCTCTTCTTTTTCTCCAATCATAAAACTGTGTTCGGGAAGCGTGTATTCCACTGTGCGGTAGAGCGAATTGAGTCCGGTATGATACACGAGGGGTTTGGCGATTGCACTTCCGTCAGCATTGAGGCTGGAATCTATCTTCCCCTCCAGCACCATAAATCTATAGCCCGCAGCCCAACTCCAATGCATATTATTAAAGGTGCTGAGCGGGTGATTTTCGCCATAACTGGCAGGGTCCTCTAAGTTGAGAGAATCCGGCACGCCAATACTGAATCGTACTCCTTTGTACGTTCCGGCATCCACCTGAAAAGTCTTAAATACCCCTTCTCCATGATCCGTTTTGTTGGCTCCCGGCTCTGTCATATCAAATAACTCTACATCTGAGAGCAACTCTTCATTACCCGCCTCATCTATCAGGGTAATATTGGAAACATACAGGTCAAATCGATCCAGATAATACTTCCGGCCTTGAATGTTTTCATAGACAATCTCCTTGTCAAAACTCTGGCCGCTGACTGTCGTTCGGAAATTCAATTCAAATAATCCTGGTTCTGGAATTGTCGGGTTATCATCAGGGCAACCCCAGAATACCAGTGAAGATAAAATGATGCCGAATATCAGGCTTTGTTGAATGGGTTTTTGAGTAAACATATTACGATTTTATAATACGAAAATACGACTTCGCCGGGAGAATGTTGTACAAAATGAGAAAAGTCACTCCCTCCAGATTCTAATACGGATATACAATTTCCCAGGGAGAGATTTTGGAATCGAAGGTGAAAGCAAGACCTTTGTAGTATTAATGAAAAGATATGGCAACACCTGAACTACAAACTGAATTTCATCGACTCGTCAATATCGTAGGAGAACTCCGGGAAAAATGTCCATGGGATCGCGTACAAACAAAAGAAAGCCTCCGCCATTTAACGATTGAGGAGACCTATGAGTTGGCCGATGCAATCATAGAAAATGATTACGAAGAAATCAAAATAGAGCTGGGAGATTTGCTCCTGCATATCTTGTTCTATGCAAAGCTCGGGGAGGAATCCGGGGAATTTACGCTTGCCGAAGTTTTTCACAGTCAGGCTGAGAAATTGATCCGTCGGCATCCCCATATTTATGGCGATTTCAAGGCGGATACAGCAGAACAAGTCAAAGAAAACTGGGAACAAATCAAAGCCCGGGAAAAACCGGGGCCTGTTCGGAAGAAAACCCTGGAAGGAGTCCCCGACAGTCTGCCTGCTCTCATCAAGGCGTATCGCATGCAGGAAAAGGCAGCAAACGTTGGTTTTGACTGGGACACGACAGGAGAAGTATGGGAAAAGGTGAAAGAAGAAATCCTGGAATTTGAAAAGGCAGAGACCGCAACAGACCGGGAAGCAGAAATGGGGGATTTGCTCTTCTCATTAGTTAACTATTGCCGATTTGCAGGCATCAATCCCGATGATGCGCTGGCAAAAACCAACCAGAAGTTCCAACGTCGATTTGAATACATTGAAGATATTGCTCATAGCAAAGATCAGGGAATGCAAGATCTTTCCCTTCCGGAAATGGAGTCCTTCTGGCAAGAAGCAAAAGGAAAAGGCTTATGAGGGAAAGAAGAAAGAGGGAAGAAAAAAGATAAGAAGATGTTAAGATTTGGATTGCCTTACATCCCCATCATTTCGAGG
>CAYGTH010000228.1:0-11267 GCA_964352745.1 uncultured Bacteroidia bacterium | reverse complement strand
GTGTAGCGGCCAGGGTAATGGTACCATTTTCCTGCTGAAAAAAATCTCCCGCGCGCTCATCAGTGGCCGTACCAATACTTTGCGACCGGGTGGGAACGCCTACCGAGTTGGTCGTATATAGGAGGATATTGGTTCCCTGCTGCCCGCTTTCTGCGTGTCGGGTAGTGCCCAGCACGGCGTAGCCACCCGTAGGGAGTTCTCGCACTTCCTGGGCTTCGTCTGCCTCGGGAAACCCCCATATTCGGATACGCGGCCAGTTGGGATCGGGATTTCCAGCGGGGTCGAGTTTCATCAGGTAGGTATCAAAGCGCTTGGCAATCTCCTCGGCGTCCAGGCGTTCATCTCCCAGGCGAATGGGCCTTGTTTGGCCTGTGAATACGATATTGCCCATTTGGTCAACCATCACATCGGCCACGGTATCGTAGGTGCTGTCGTTGGCGTAGTCGAGATAGGTTTGCCACCGGGGGCTGGCGGTTTCGTCAATTTCCAGCAGGTAAGGATTCGCATTCCCCAATTCATCGATGGAAGTTCCGGAAAGAATGTACCGATTAGTGCCTTGGCCAGAAAGAGAGATACCCGTCCCAAATTCGTCCCGGTCAGCCGCGCCATAAGTATGACTCCACTGCATATTCCCCGATGAGTCGGTTTTGACTACATACACATTTGCATCGCCGGAGCCATGACTGTACGTAGTTCCGACAAGGATAAATCCCCCTTCTGCTGTCCTCAGGATTTCGGCGGCTTCCTGATCCTGCGATCCCCCATATACCTTGATGAAAGCATGTGCCGGACTGGGGCCGGGTGCCTGAATTTTTTCACACGCCATCAGCCCGGTCGCAGTAGTCAACAGCAGTAGGATGATTGTTCGATACATCGGGTAGCTCATATTTGTGTCGATTTGGGGAGGGTTCACCTCTTTTTGCGTATTTGAGGGTCGGTCCGGTACAGGCTCAGACTCAATCCCAGGGAAAAAGACAGGTTGTTCAGGACAAAATCATTGCTGACATATCCGTAGGTATAGAGCAGGTCCGAGGTATAGAGTTCGGGGCTGCTGTTGACCAGAATATCGGGTTTGTACCGGTTTTCGGGGCGGGTCAGGTTTTGGAATTGGCCGGTATAGCGCAGGTCGGCAAACCAGTGATGCAGCCCCCATTCGAGGGTAATCCCCGCTCCTGCCAATGCGCCATAATTCCACCTCCGGCGGAGGTCCGTAATCTTTGCATTGGTTTCCTGCTGAGAACCTGTGCCGGTATTGATTCGGGACAATTCGCTGAGGTTTGCCACCGCCAGATAGGTACCGGATACTCCTGTGTAGAAATAACTCCCCCATTGACTGCTGCCGAAAGGGAGGCGATATTTCACTGCGCAGGCTCCGTCCACCCACCTATGTTTTTCGACATAGCTCAGTTTGGAAAAGGATTGGTTGTCGAGGAAGGTTACCAGACTGTTTTCGTAAGCAAAACTTCGCTTGGCAAACATGACATCGACACTGATTTCCCAGGTGTCATTGAGGGGAATGTCGATACCAACTCCTCCTGTCAGGTCTATTTGGGGGAAGTAGGTGTAGGCAGAAACTTCTGTATTATCCAGGCCATATCTGCCGATCGTGCGTACCAGTGGGATCAGTCCTCCTACCTGCATTCTCAATCGGGCAACGGGCCAGGTTCGGAAAGTATGGTATAAATGCTTGAACTCTTCGGGGTCGGAATTAAGCGGGCGAAAATTCCGTTTGCTACGCAGTAAGCGAACAAAATACAACTTCGCGCTATCTTCCTTGGCGGTCTCATGCAGCAGGTAGTACAATGTCATGAGTCGGCGGGCCCGCGTGAGAGTAGAATAATCCGTACTGTCTCTACTTTGGGGACTAAATTCCAATTTATCCAAACAAGACCTGACCTTCAACACTTCTTTGAAGTTGCCTGCATCAAAGGCAATTTCGGCCCGCCGGACCAGCTCCTCGCAAGTAGTGAGGGTCTGCCCGTAAGCAATGTTTCCAGTGAAAAAAATCAGGAGTATCAGGGTGCGGACACGCATAATAAACGGAGTTAGGCAAAGGGTTTCAGAATGTACAGGAAAACTCAACGGAACTGACGGTCTCTTCATAAGGGATGGTTTCCACCGGCCCGACATACTGTTCCCACTCAAGGGGACTCAGGCTACGGGTAATATGCGGACTCAGCAACTCGGCAATTTCGCAGGGGGTAGTGATCCAGGATTTTAGCTGCATGATTTCCTGATTCGGGTTATCGCCCCGGAATTCACTCCGGTATCCGGCCATCAAGCGTTGGTTGCCAGGGGTGAAATGCAAGGCCATGACCCAGGTATTGTCTGTACCGTCCTGCAATTTGACGGGCAGTTGCTGGGCAAATTTTTCCGTCTCTCTATTCCACATCTGAATTTTTCCTTCGTAATCCCCGGAGGCAAATAGTTTCCCGTCCGGGCTGAAAGTCAGAGACCGCACAAAGTTGCTATGTCCCCGAAGCACGTATTTCCTATCCCAGTTGTGAGTTTCCCAAAAGACAGCAGCCCCCTGTGTGCCTGCGGCCAGTTCCGCACCCTCTGGTGAAAAGGTGACCGAGTAATAGCTACCTTCGGGTTGTACGGGCGGAGCACTCAATGCATTTAGCTTCCACAGGTGGAGTTGGTGGTTACGATCCAGCACAGCAAGTCCCTGCATTTCCGGGTCAATGGCAATCTCAATCCCCCTCTCAGGCATCTCCAACAGGGGGCGAATGGCATGCTGCTGCAAATCGTATCGGTAAAGCTTTTTGTCTCCTGCACAAAATAAAAAACCCGAGTTGTCAGGCAGAAAAGCTGCGTCATAGACATTCAGCGAATCTTTCCAGGGAATTTGCATGACCGTGAATCCGGAGGAATCGATCCGATACAGGCCCAGTGTCCGCACCCGTGAGTCCACATTTTCAAGCGCGTACAGGAGAAATCTGCCATTTGCGCTGATGTCAACGGCATGAATGGTTGCCCCCCTAAGGTCGGCGATGATTTCCGGCTCCCGCTTATCCCCTTCCATGTTCCACCTGAGCAATCTCCCATCGCCCCCGCCACTGAGCATCCATTCCCCGTCCGGGTGAATGGCGATGTCTCTCACTGTCCCGACCTGTCCATAAAAATTGCTGAGGGATCGCCCGAGCGCATGTGCTGATCCTTCGTACAGGCCGGTGTACATGTCCGTATCGTAGGTTTTACCTCCATGCCGCCGGTGAAATGTGTAGGCCTGCACGGCCAGGGGAATCCGCAGGGCATCATCTTCCAATTGCAGGGACTTGATGGCCATTGCACGGGAGGTAGATTGCATCAGGAGGTCAAGGGCTTTTTGGGTTTCCTCTTGAGCGACCCGCTTGGCAGAGTCGGCTTCCTGTTCTTTTAATTCCGCATATATGCGACGGCGTTCTGCTATATTCCGCTGTATTTCTGCCAATTGCGCCTCTCTTCTTGCCCTTTCTGCTTCTCTCTCCGCTCGTGCTGCTTCTTGCTGTGCGATCTCGCGCTGAATGGCTTCACTCGCTCTGGCCGAATCGGCAGCGATTCTTTCTGTTTCTGCTATTTCCCGCTGCCGGATTTCCTCCTGCGCGATGGAGTCTGCCCGCAATCGCTGTACCCGCTCCAGTTCGGCACTTCGGGTGGCCAGTTCCCGCTGGTCTTCTGCGACCATTCTTTGTTGGTTGGAGTAGATCGCGGCAACAGAGATTACGGAAATAATCCCCAGGAAACTTAACAAAATTGCTCTCAATACCCACAGCTTGAATCGTCGGCTTTGCTCGACAAATTCCTGCTCCAACGCATTGAGTTTAGGTGAATAAGGGCGCATATTTCTGCGATTAAATATTCAATAGATTCAACAATTGAGAAACTGTCCGGTTGACCACATTTTGTTTGCGTGCAGGCAAGAACCCATACTCTTCCAGTCGCATGATGTCGTCCCAGAGGTAATTATTTCGTTTATTCCTGTGTTCCCATTCTTTAGCAGACCGATTGATATTTTCTGCCAATATCAGGCTATCTGTTCCCACCTGCTTAATCCATCGTTGCAGGCTTTCCCACCCTTCTACCAGGCGGTCATGCGCGGGTTCGTAAAACACATGCCCGGTCCCGTCGGTATCTCCTACGATCAAACGAGTTTGTATCAACTGGCGAATGACCTCCTTCACGCGCTTATTCTCTGGTTCTTCTCCATATAGCAAGTCGGATTCGAGCACTCTCTTTCTCAGGGTTTCGCCACTTTCAAGGGTAACCATTCGGAGAAAAATATTCCTCATCGTTTCCCGTGCTTCGGGTGCAAGTTTGTGATACTCCTCATCTGCCCGCGACCACAGTGCTCCGACGACTCCTCCGTTGAAGGACTGATAATCCTCCTGCGTAATGGTCCGTGTCTGATAGGCTTTTTCTGTGCATTTGAGGTACAATTCGCTGAGTGCAAAGGATAATAACGGCAGGGATCCGGCTTCATTTTCCACCTCGGCAATGATGCGATCTACGAGTTCTTCAGATTCAAAAAACACGCTCCGCGCAGATGCCGGTCCGATAATCACTTCGTGGAGTTCGGCCCGACTCATTTGCGGCACGAGAAAACGCGCCTCCTTCCAATGCACGGCCAGTGAGGTGTCGAGAAATACTGGCTCAAAATCGCCCCTCACGGTGAATATGATATGCAGATTTTTCGGGCAATTCGTGAGAAGCTCTGTAAGTGCTTGTATAAATTGCCGCTGAATCGGCTGGGTCGCTGCACGGGTATTGACTTCTTCAAATTGGTCAATCAGCCATATCACCTGGTCTTCCGGACAGGCATGGCAAAACGCCTTCCACTGCTCCTCCACGGAGCCTTTTCCCTGAAACCCCAGCTTGTCAAACAGGCTTTTTAATTCGATAAACGGGTTGTCATTGGGTCGCATAGCCGGCAAAATCTTCCAGGGTCTCTCACTCTCCGCCAACAGGGGCATCAGGCCGGCTTTTACCAGGCTGGATTTCCCGACTCCTGATGGGCCTGATACAATTGTCAGAGGATGCTGTTGCACCCGATCATAGAGTTTTCCGGCGATTTCTGTTCTTCCAAAAAAGAGTTCGTGATCTTTGCGCTCGTAGGCTTCCAACCCCCGATATGGGTTGTTTTGGGCACTCATTGGGGGCGCTTCGGGCAAGTCGAGAGCCTCCGATAGCTGAAACAGATATTGGCCTTTGTGCAGGAGCCGGTTTTCGCGCTTGTCGAGCAATGCCAAATTTTGCAAACTGGGCATTTGCCTAAACCCCGTCTCGTCCATGAGACTTTCAAAGTCTTGTTGGAGATAGAGGATTAGCTCCGGAGCAGTAATCAGGTTGTTTCCTCCTTCGGGCACAATATCCGCTCCCCCTTCCAGGCCCCGCATCAGCGAATAGGCAAAGGGGGAATGCGCTTCGCATTCGGTGCGCTCCTTGCGCTTCTCACGGCTGCCTGCCTGAAACCCTCCTACTCCCGAATCGAGTGCGGTTTCGTCGTAAGAAGCGGAGGTAATGATTTGCCAACATTTGTTATTTCGAAAATATTCAAATTTCGCACGAGTGGCCCCCTGCCGGTTTTGCCGCCGGATACGACGCTGTTGGGGTGCCCATTTGAAAGAACCGGCAAAACAACAATCCAAAATAATCATCAGGTGATGCGGATCCCGGGCTACGGCGGCCTCACTTAGTCGGCTCATGGGCAGATAGGAAGTAACATCGAGGGGCCGTGCATCTGCCGGGAGCAAAAACCCCTCTGGAATCCCTGCATCATTGTCCAGGGCAATTCCATGTCCTGCAAAATAAATCAATACATGCTCCTGATGGGCGGTAGGAGAAGGAGTGGCAATCTCAGCCAGAATCTCTGCCATTTTTTCCAGCCCCACCTCTCCTGTGTAGAGGTGCACGTCATACCTGAACTGCGATTCAAGGAGTGCCGCAAGCTGCCTCGCATCTGCCTCAGGCGTCTGGAGGTTACTGATTCCCTGTGGATATTCGCCGATACCAATGATATATGCAGAATACCCCTGTAATATGTCAGACATGGTCTGAAAACATTAGTAATGGATAAAAAAGTCGATACGTAATACGAACCAAACAAGCCTCTGCTTTCATGCTATGGTAAAGCAAAAAAACAGGGTATCACAGTAGTTCAAATACTGAAACGCTAATGAGGGAAGCAGGCTTTTAGTACCGCCGGGTATATACAAAACGCCCAGCGAGATGATATGAGTTGTCTCTCAAACACCATTAATTATTTTAATAAAAGAAAAAATCCTGTAAATAAAAAGAAATTTCCAATCGAACATTTATACACCTGACACAATCAAGACGAATAAAATAAGCCTTTTACATATTGGGAATATATACCCGAACTGTCTGCTCTGCCCACCGGGCAAGCCCTTGCCACTGAGATGTTTTGGGGCTAAAGACAAAGACTCCATCCCGAAAAAGGCCAGGTATCTCCGGCGGCGGCAGGTCTTCAAGCTGAAGATCTGTGGGATCAAACTGAGTAGGACTCACAATCAATTTGAAATATTCGATAGATCCCTTCCATCCATACGGCTCATGCAGAATATATGGCTCCAAAAATATTTCTATTGCATCGCCTTCATATACCCACACCGACTCTCCGGGAGCCAACCAGGCTCCACCCGGAATCAGGCTGACATCTATGCCAAACGTCATGGAAAAATAAAGCGGGCAAACAAATACATCCTGCTGACTGTGATTGATCAGTTTGAGAAATATCAGCCCATAAGGCTCTCCCTGGTCAGTTGTATGCGTAAGGGCAAGGGTGATTTCTCCCTGAGAGCGGGAATGCACCTCCCGCTTACCGCCCGGAAACTCCTGAATAATCTGCATTTCCACCTCCTCTAACGCCAGATTCCGGTCATCGGAGGAGGCATCGGGCGCAGGACTCAGTTGGCGAATCAATTCCCACTGAGCAATGTGTCTCAGGTACTGAAATGCTTGCCGAATACCCTGCTCGTTGAGGGTACCAATTGATCGGACGAGCGGGCTCTCCTGCTGCGGAAAGGTAATTCTAAACGAGTCTTCCTCTACCCGAAGCCGATAATCTGCCTCTTCCACCGCCTCCGCCCATTCCAGATAAGCTTTCCCTTCCCCGACCAACGCTTCATCGAGACGACGATCAATTTCCTTAGCGGCTCCTTCTATCAGGACTCTGACAGGATGACTTACCCAAATATCCAACTCTGCGGGATAGATCGTATCCGGATTCAGTTCAGCCCCTGACCCGGGCTCGACCAGGCTGGCATCTATTCCCACCAGGCGGATGTTTCCTTTGGCTATTACTGTATTTTTCCCTTCCTCTCGTATTCGGACTTCTAGTCCCTCCTGCAAATGGCTCAAGCCGTGAATGGCTCCCAGATTAAGGGTCCAGGCAGATTCTTCTCCGGAATTAAACCGCAATTCGGATCGACTCAACGGGGCATAATTCCGCCCCAGCAAGGGCTGAAACAAAGTAGTGCCGGCAGGTAATGCCACCGCCTGTGGGGTCTGCCATTTGTGGGTCCAGGATCGCATCAGATGAGCTAGCCGACTCTGGAGGGTCTGGTAGGGGATGGCGGGGGAAGCAGCGTTGAGAATCCTCAGCAGATTATAAGTGAACAGGCCACAGGCGTTCCCCTCCTGGTCTATATGCTCCCAGGCTACCTGCGTATCCCGACAGGCTGCGAAGTGGACGTGCCTCCCTACCGGAATCAGTTCGGAGAGGCTTTTATCGTCAAAATCTGTCTGTGCGTACTGGTCGTGAAAACAAAATCCCTCCCAACTGCGAGACGGGAGTGCCTGGGTATGACCGATACGGGGAATTCCCTGACTGCGGTTGACTGTACCCGAATGACAGGCATCGAATATAGTCAGAATATGGGCGCCTGTTTGGCTGAGGTTTCCTATCAGGTAGCGAATCTCTTTATCCGCCAGGCAAACATGCCGGGACGCTCCTGTCTGCGAATGGGTGCTATCATAACAAATCAAGACTTCCATTTTCTCGCCCACTCCAGCGCGGGCAAATGTAGGAATATCGGTCTCTTCGCGTGCACCATGACCAGCAAAATAAAACACGACCACATCTTCTTGCCTGGCCTTTCCCAGATGCTGTTCAAATGCCTGAATGATCCGGTCGCGGGTAGGGAGATCTGCCGAATCGCTGGTAAGACACAAGATATCCGGGTCAAAATCGGGCTGTGCTTCCAAAAAGGCCCTGACTTCTGCCACATCATGGATACACCCCCTCAGGCTTTTGATTCGGAAATCCTCATATTCATTAATCCCGACCAATAAAGCAATAAGACGCCGTCTTTTCATCATTTCCCTCTCGCCGCTTTCCGCTCCTTCCTCGCCTTCTTCCTGAAGTAGCCGCGCAGCAAAAAGTTGTTTTGGGCAGCTTTTAGGGTTACATCCAGTTCACCCGAAGCTTTGTTCAGGTTTTCCATCGTCTCGCGGATATCGTTAGAGAAAGTCGTATCGGAAAGCATTAGGCCAACTGCGCCATCTTTCCGGTCCAAATCCTGAGTGAGCTTACCCAGCCCTTCTGTGATCTCTAATAATTGTTCCGTCCCGGTCTTTACATTCCCCATCGACTCTTCCCAGACATCTGTAAAGGTCGTATCATTGAGGAGCGTTCCTACAACTCCCTGCCCGGCCTGTATTTGATCAGCTATCTGGGACAATTCTCCCGTCAGGTTATTCGTACGCTGGCTGGTTTGACGAAGATTGACCAGGGTCGTGCGCATCTCTGCCGCGAGAGAAGGATAAAGGGTCGAATCAGAGAGTACCTGACCAAGTGTCCCTTCTCCCCTACTGATTTCATTCGTCAATTTTTTCAGATCGCCCGTAATCGCCATCAGATTATTGAGGGTCTTTTCCCCCGTTGCCATGAGCGCATCGGTATCAAGCATACTTTCGGAAACCAGGGTATCTCCCGGCGAAATAATAGCGGCCCCCGCTGAGCCCGGATTGATCACGACAATTCGATTGCCGATCAACCCATCCGCACTAATGGAAGTGGTGGCGTCTGTCGCGATGTGTTCCCGAATATGCTCTTCCAGTTGCATACCGACCCAGACTGAGCTATCCCCGGTGATGACAACCTGCTTAACGGTTCCGACATTCACGCCAGACAGCCAAATGCCACTACCCGGCCTAAGCCCGCTGACATTTTTGAATACAGAACTCACTTTGAACGTCTGCTCGAATAAATTTCGACGACTGCCCAACACAAAAATTGAGGTCAGGAACAGAACCAGGCCAATACTGACAAACAGGCCTAGTCGAATGCGGTTTGCTACTTCTTTTTCCATGGAGGAATATGCTTAATAAATCAGATGCTAGAGATTAGATTTAAGACACTAGTAGTCAGTGATTTAATCTCTATACTCACTACTTAACGCTAACGTCTTTCTACTTACTTAATATTCAAAGAAGGGCGCCAAACGAGGGTCCCCAATTTGTTGTAATTCGTCAAATGTACCTTGTAAATCAGAATACCCATCGGTCAATGCGATCATGTGATTGGCAGTCATCCGGGCACAGGTAATGTCATGTGTAATGATAATCGAAGCCGTTTCATAGCGCTTCTGGACCGAGAGAATCAGCTCATTAATTTCTCTTGCGGTAATCGGATCCAGTCCTGCTGTGGGTTCATCATACAACATGATCTTAGGTTTCAAAATAAGGGTCCGGGCGATTCCAACCCGTTTTTTCATTCCGCCGGACAATTCCGATGGCACCTGATCTATGGCATCCAGCAGGCCTACATTATCAAGGGCTTCTTCCACGGCCGCATCGATGCGCTGCCGACTGAGGTCAGGAGAATTGCGTACCAGCGGAAATTCCAGGTTCTCCCGGACTGTCATCGAATCGTACAAGGCTGCTCCTTGAAATGAAAAACCGATTTCCTGTCGCAACTGATCCAGTTGGCGAAGATTCAGGTTGAGGACATCTTCCCCAAATACCCGAATAGAACCGCCATTAGGGCGGATCAGGCCTACGATACATTTGATCAAAACCGATTTGCCGGTTCCTGATCGTCCCAATACGACGACGTTTTCTTTTTCGTGCAGTACCAGGTTGATATCCCGTAATACGACGTGGCTGCCAAAGGATTTTTTGAGGTGTTCGATCTCAATCACGGGTACTGACGTGGCATATATCCGCGATCCGGATTCCTGTAAAGGCGAATCAGTCATGTGATTAGTTCGGATTAAAGCCAAAAATAGTCTGAATCTGAAGGGCTACGAGGTCCAGGATAAATATCAGCAACATGGAAATCACCACCGCTGAATTCGCCGATTTTCCTACCCCTACTGTACCGTTTGTCGCATTGTATCCTTTGTAACAGGAAATGATGCCAATGGCAAAGCCAAAGAAAACGGATTTTCCGATTGAGTAAAAAACATCTTCTAATCCGATAGCTTCAAACACCTGATCCCAGAATAGCGCAAAACTCGTCCCGGAAAATCCGTTTACGGAGGTAAAAGAACCCAGCAGGCCCATAAAATTCGAATAGACCACCAAAGTCGGTATCATCAGGGTAGTGGCGAGTATGCGGCTGACTACCAAATATTTAAACGGATTGGTTCCCGAGACTTCCATGGCATCTATTTGCTCACTTACGCGCATGGAACCCAGTTCCGCAGCGATGTTGGAACCAATTTTTCCAGCACTTACGAGGGAGGTAATCAAGGGCCCAAGCGATCGGACAAATGCGATCGAAACCAGAGCGGGTAACCATGACTCTGCTCCAAAAGACACCAGACTTGGGCGTGATTGCTTGGTGAATACAATTCCCGCAATGAAGGCGATAAAGGTAATCAGCACCAACGTCTTGACCCCAATCAGGTAACATTGTCGCAGGACTTCCCGCCATTCGTAGGGCGGTACAAATACTTCCCGGAAAAATCGAAAAATCATCCCAAACATTCCGGATAGTTCCAGCGAAAGCTCGATCAACCAAGTCGGGAGTTTTTCATAGAAATTATTGGCATCGTTGCCTGGAGGGGTTTGAGAATCCAAATTTCTGGGTGTTTAGAGCAGGTGAATAGGTCTTGTACGAATCTACCTTGAAAAGGCTTCAAGATAAAATATATTTCCCCGCTATGAAAAACCAATTATTTTTTGGTCTAATTCGGCAGAGAACAATCCGAATGGGTTGGCCAAATTTTCCCATTCACTCGATTGACATATTTCGTACCTCACGGCACAAAAATACCCATTCTCCTTTTTCTACCCATATTCGGTCCTTAGCAGGACCG
>CAYGTH010000227.1:0-11291 GCA_964352745.1 uncultured Bacteroidia bacterium | reverse complement strand
GCATCTGCCAACATTTGCAAAGGCGCTTCATAGACTACGTACATCGCCAATTGGTGGCAACGCGTGCCCTGACTCATGGGGCGATCATTGATCACGTTGAATTCAGACTGCCGCACATTGGTCATGGCGCCGGGCGTATAATCCATCTGTCCAGCTAGCATTCGAATAAAGGGAATAGAAACTGCGTGTTTGGGCGTGGTGCCATCAGGCTCAGCAAACTTGTTGTATTCCAGCCCCCGGACGCCTTCGTAATTAATCACATTGGGATATGTCCGACTCAGGCCAGTAGGCTTATACGCTCCATGAAAATTTAGCATCAGCTTATTTTCAGCGGCCATCTTAGCCGTTCTCCAGTAAAAATCGACCATTCCCTGATCATCGCGATCCATAAAATCTACCTTGAGCCCGACAGCTCCCCATCCAGCCATGGCTTTCATGGCCGTATCCATTTGTATATCCAGGGTGCGGGCTACGCACCAGAGCCAGACTTTTACGCCTTTGCTATCTGCATAACGAATGATTTCTTTGACATCCACTTCCGGGGAAAGGCTCAGCAGGTTAAACTGATCGGACCAACCCTCATCCAGATTGATATATTCGATGCCATATTTGGCGGCAAAATCAATGTAGTATTTATAGGTTTCGGTATTGATTCCGGATTTAAAATCCACGCCTTTGAGGTTCCAGGCATTCCACCAGTCCCAGGCGACTTTTCCGGGTTGTACCCAGGAGAAATCTGATCCTTCGGCAGCTTCATCGGCCAGGAGGTACACGAGATCGACATCTAATAAATCATGCGCCTGCTCTGCCAGGATCAATACCCGCCAGGGATAAGTCCGTTGGCCTGCAGATTCGGAGAGGTAGTCTGCCCGCTGAGAAACTTCTTTATGGAAATTCATGTGTCCCCCCGGTGCATCTGCCAATACAAATTTGGGAAAATCGCCATGAAGCCGGAGAGAATCAGCAGCATTTCGCTTCAAATACATGCCCGGATAATCCTTCAAATTGGATTCTGTAATGCCCACATAGAGCCCTCCTGCATTTACCAAAGCAGGTAGCATGGCAACGGTATCTGCTGAAAAGGTTGAAATGGCCCGATGGAGATAAAAATCTTCATACGAATGCACATAACTATTGCCGCGTGGGTGTGAAGCATATATCCAAAAATCTGCTGTGAAGTTATATTCTGCTAACTCATCCAGCACCTTTACAGAATCCTTAAAATTGGTAATGAACCGATACGCAATCCCTTCATCATAAGCCCGAAAGGTAATCGCATAATCATCTTTAAAATTGAGAATCAATTCATTGTATTGATCCCGGATAACTGCGCGTTTGCCATACAATGGCTTCACTTCCCGATCCGTAGTGAGAATTTTATGTTTCCGCAAGCGGGGATTCATGCCCAGCACCTGCCCATTATCGAGGGTCATGGTCAGTGCTGAAGGATGTAAAATCTGACGCGCCCGATGCTGGACAGCGTAATAGACTTTATCAGAAATCTCTACTGAAACGCGGGTGGCGCCATTGGGAGAAACCAGTTCAAGAGACTGATTCGCATACAAAGAGAAAAAAGGCGAAAAAATGAGCAGAAGGAGACTAACAAAAAGCGGTGTAATGCGCATGGATACAAGATGCATAAGCAGGTATATTCCGGTTCGGAACATTTGCTGTCCAAGATAGCGATCGTTCAGGAATTTGCAAAGGAGGAAGGGTTTCGGCTAAAGTACTATATTGAGTTATGAAACGATCTTTACTCCTATTCCTTCTATTAGCATGCACTTGTATGTCCCACGCCCAATCGCCTTTCATTCAAGTGGACGGCACCCACTTTGTCAAAAATGGAGAGCCTTATTATTACCTCGGCACCAATTTTTGGTATGGGATGAATCTCGGCACTAAAGGGGAAGGCGGCGATCGGGACCGTTTGCTACGGGAATTGGATCGTCTCTCTGCATTGGGAGTCAATAACCTGCGGGTAATGGCGGCCTCCGAAGGGCCGGACACAGAACCCTGGCGCATGACACCGGCGATGCAAACGTCTCCCGGAATCTATAATCAGGAAGTCCTTGACGGGCTTGATTTTTTACTGGCAGAAATGGCCAAGCGGGATATGCACGCTGTCATGTGCCTGAATAATTTCTGGCCCTGGTCAGGCGGAATGGCACAATACCTCGTCTGGCATACGGACAAAACAAGTATTCCCTATCCTCCGCCAGCAAAAGGCGGCAATTGGACTACCTATCAGATATTTACTTCTAAATTCTTTTCTACTCCTGCGGCCACTGAAGCCTACGAGCAACACATTGCCGGGATGATCAATCGGGTGAATCCCTATACAAACAGAACTTATAAAGAAGACCCAACCATCATGGCCTGGCAATTGGCAAATGAGCCCCGGGGCATTCTCAAAAAAGGAGCCTATCGGCGCTGGGTAAAACGCACCGCGGCATTCATCCACAAGCAAGATCCCAATCACCTCGTAAGCATCGGAAGCGAAGGATGGACTCCTTCCAAATTTGCCGGCACCTCCTACGAGAAGGTGCATAAATTCAAAGACATCGATTATGCGACCTTCCATATCTGGGTACAAAACTGGGGGTGGTACGACCCAAAAAAAGCAGACGCTACGACCTCAGTAGCGGTCCGAAAAGCAAAATCCTATCTGGAGCAGCATGTCAGGGAAGCACAGGCCATTGGGAAGCCTGCAGTGCTTGAAGAGTTTGGGATTTCCCGGGATTTGGATGACCACGATCCGACAGCGAGTGTCAAGGATCGGGACAGGTATTACGAGACGATGTTTAAAGCGATTTATGAATCTGCCGATTCCGGGACTGCGCTTGCGGGCTGTAATTTTTGGGCATGGGCAGGGGAGGGGCGCCCTCGCGAAGCACATGCAGTCTGGAAGGCCGGAGATGATTTTATCGGCGATCCTCCGCATGAGTACCAGGGCTGGTATTCGGTCTACGATGTGGATGCGACGACCCTCTATGTCATCAAAGCCTATGCGGAAAAGATGAATGGGTTGGGGAAGTAGAATTGCAAGATAAGAGTAGGTAGAGGATAGAGGATAGAGAATAGACACATCAACTCTGTGTCCCTTTGTGGTTCTCTGTGCTACTCTGTGAAATCATTATTACACTAATTAGCTATGACACGGAGGTGCTCAAAGAAGACACAAAGGTTCACAAAGTGTACATAATTATTCCAAATCCTTTTTATACACCACTGTACGATAGGGAAAGGGAATCTCGATGCCCGCTGCGTCAAATCGTTTTTTGATACTTTCGAGCAAATCGGTTTCCATTTCAAATGCGGCTGCCGTATCTGCTGCCCAGGCCCAGGCCCTGAGGTTCACAGAAAAATCCCCCAGACTGATCACCCGAACGGGCACCAGGGGCTTTCCGGCCTCGATATCTTCGGGTTGTCGGTTGTCTACAAAATTAGGATGAGCAGCAGCTTCCTCCTGAATGATCTGTCGGGCCAGATCGATATCCGCATCATAGCTGATGCCGAGGTGCAGCCATTTACAGACCTTACTTTCGATCAGGTCAGAATTAACCACTACCTCATTGCTGATGATCGAATTGGGAATCACGATCCGACGATTTTCAAAATTACGGATGACCGTATGGCGAAGGGTAATATCCTCTACCACCCCACTCATCGTATCTTTGATTACAATCCGATCATTGACCCGAAACGGTTTGAAGATCACAATGAAGGCCCCTGAAACAATGTTAGAAAGCGCAGCCTGAGAGGCGAATCCTACCGTCACAGCCAGGATACCGGCCCCTGCCAGCATCGAACTTGCCACCGACCGCAATGCGGGAATCGTATAGATCGCCAGTCCAAAACCTACCAGATAAATGGATGCAGTAATCGCATAACGCAGGAATTGATACTTGGTCGGGTCATGGATAATCTCCACGGACGATTTTCGAATGAGTCGCGCCAATACCCGATTGAAAACGGAGGCAACAATAATCGTTAGGATACATGTAACTGTTGCAAATACATACGGCTCCCAAAAAGCCAGAAAATCTTTCATATTGAGGTTAAAACCATTTTTTTTGTCTAAAGAAAAATAAGAGTCCGACTACCATACTTAACATCAACATCCATACGCCTGCATAGCCCCATTTCCAGGCCAGTTCAGGCATGTGTTGAAAATTCATGCCGTAAATTCCCGCAATAAACGTCAGCGGAATGAATATGGTTGCAATTATCGTCAATACCTTCATGATTTCATTCATTCGCTGCCCATTCAAGGCCAAATGCAATTCCTGAAGGCTGTTCAGCATATCCCGTTGTATCTCTACCGTCTCAACAGCTTGAAATATTTTATCATAGAGATCTTTGAAAAAAATCTTCGTTTTCGCCCGAATAAGCGGGCTTTCACTGCGAATGAGCTGGTTAAGGACTTCTCGGAGTGGGAAAATCGCTTTCCGTAAAAAGACCATTTCCTTTTTATGAATCTGAATATTCTGTAACACTTCAGCATTAGGGTCTATCTCCATGAGATCTTCCAGCTTTTCTATCCGATCTTCCATGGTTTCCAGCACAACAAAATAATGATCGATTACCGTATCCATCAGCGCAAATAACAGGTAGTCCGTCGTTTGTTTCCGGATTCGACTTCCCGCCGTTTGCAAGCGGGTTCTTACGGGCTGAAAAACATCCTCGTGCTGCTCCTGAAAGGTAAGTAAATGCCGTTTCCCCAACAGAAAACTCACTTGCTCTATGCAAATGTGTTCGGTCTTCGAGTCCTGATAAATCATTTTCAAAGAGACATAGAGATAAGCGCCCATTTCCTCAAATGCAGGACGCTGATGGGTATTGACAATGTCTTCCTGAATAATCGGGTGCACTTCGAATAATTCGCCGATCTCCCCGATCCATTCCGGCTTGTGGATTCCATCCACATTAATCCATGACAGGAAATCCGTATCGGCACCTGATTTCAAATCCGCTATGGGCGTATTTCGAAGGTACCGTGCTGATTTTTCATTGTATTGAAGCAGCGTGACCTCTGGGTCCTGTTTGCGCTCAGCCCCCACGTAAACGAGTGAGCCAGGAGGCAATCCAATTTTCGCAGCTCCATGAGCGGGTACAATGCGCCTTTCGGAGAAGGACGGTTCCGTAGAGGGGGTTGAGTCAGCCATATCCCAAGGTAGGAAAAAATTAAGATCACAGCACCCAATCCGTATTGGGAATAGGCACACAATTGCTCATACTACCTTATAGGTCAGTACTGAAAACTACGAATTAGAATTCAAACACATTCAACCCCTGTACATTCAAATAGACAGCCGCCGCAATGAGTAATACCGCAACTAATAAAACGACATAAAATGCCAGGCGCGCAAGCCATTTCCAGCCTTTGGCCAGTTTTTTTCGGCGGTAAGCAGGGAAAAACAGTAACAATGCGACTGCCAGACTCCCATATAGCATCGTTGGGATTTTAGTCAACAATTCAAATATTTTCCCGATACCCATCCCATCCACGACCCACACACAGGCATCGGTAAGGCTTTGTCCGCTTGTAATTGCCTTGGCTTCGATGACGTTATTGCCTTCTATGAGTTCAACGTCTTCCCACAGAAAAATCGAGTTTTCTCCTGTACGTGTCCCCATGGAGGTGCCATTGACCATCAGTTCCACTTCCGGCAAATTCGAATAGACCTTTACCCGCGTTTCTTTGTCTTCCCGAATCCGAAACTTACGCTCAGCGATATACAGGACAGGCTCTTCACTCCAACTGGCTTTGTAGAAATAGAAGGCATCCTTTTTTGTTTTCCGGTCAAACGTAACCAGCCCCTTGTCATTCAGACCAGGCGTATCGCCTTCCCGCCTGAATTGAGAACCAAAGTCAAACATATTCCAGACATAAGTGCCCCAGACAAAAGGCCGTTCAGCGAAGGCTTTCCAATGCACTTCATGGTAATAGGACTGCCACTCTTCCGGGTGTGGAGAGCCCATGGGATTAGGTTTTTTGACTTTCGATGAATGCTGGATGATACTTCCTCCTGCACCATATTCGCTGATTCCAATTTGATATTTGGGAAAGGCAGCATGGGTTTCATCCAACCAGGTCGCCATATATTCAGGCTGCTTGTAGTACCAGCCAAAGTATTTATTCCAGGCAATCAAATCCGTAATCTCATGCATTTCATCTGCTTCTGGCAAGAGGCTCGCCGCTGTTGTAAGTCGATACGGATCTTCCGATTTGGCAAGAGTCTGCAGCTCCCGGATGAATTTCGCCGGGGCCATACTTTCGCTATTGGGCAATTCATTAAACAAGCCCCACATCAGGATGGAAGGATGATTGTAATTTTGGCGAATCAATTCCATCAATTGCTGACGGGCATTGGCGTGGAATTCAGGCGTATCGTTGTATCCGCCCTGAACAGGACGCGGGAAGCCTACGAAGGGAATTTCGGCCCAGACGACCATACCGGAGGTATCACAAAGCTGATAGAAATATTCTGCATGCTGATAGTGCGCCAGGCGAATGGAATTAGTACCCATTTCTTCAATCAGTTCCATATCCTCGCGATGGTGCTCAGGGAGAATTGCCGAACCGATATCGATGCGATCCTGATGGCGGCTGACGCCTTTAAGTTTGATATGTTTGCCATTTAGGAAAAACCCGTCGTTTGGATCTGTCCTGAAATACCGAAGGCCCAAAGGCTGCCGAACCTCATCGATGACAGCGCCATTTTGTATTACCTGAACTACCACGGAATAGAGATAGGCAGATTTTCGGCCATCCCATAGGGTAGGGGAGCTGATCTGGAATGGCTGCCGGACTTCCAGTTTAGAATCAGCTTCAGGAGTAGTCGTATTCTCCAACACCAATGCGCCTGTCGCATCAAGAATCTGAGTCCGAACCGAAAAGGCAGCATTGCTTCCTTCCGGAATGGAAAGTTTTGTCAGGACCTCAACCGTTGCTTCAGTCTCTGATACGTCTTGTTGACTCACATACACCCCCGGGCTTGCGTAATCCAGTGGGCTGATGCAAACCTGGTCGGTCGCGATAATCGAAACCGGCCGATAAATCCCTCCATATATATTAAAGTCTCCCACCAGGGGCGGGACATCATCCACGGGTTCATTACTTAATTCTACCCGAAAGGTGTTTGCCTGCCCCATTTTGATGCCATCGGTAATTTCAAAACAAAAGGCCGAATAGCCGCCCCGATGCTGGCCTAGTTTTTCCCCATTCAAAAACACATCTGCAACCGTCATGGCTCCTTCAAATCGAATGAAGAGGCGTTTCCCTGCCAGGTCAGGATCGGGCGTCCAGCTTTTTTCGTACACCCCCGGCCCCCGGTAATACTGGACTCCAGATTGGGCATCCCGGTCATTCCAGGTGTGTGGCAGCGTAAGCGTTTTGGTTTCAGCAATTCCCGTTATCCCTGCTCCGAAAAAAGTCCAATCAGCGTTAAAGGAAAGGTTGAGGCGCCCCTGCGAAAAAGCAGAAAGACTTAGCATCAGGGAGAACAGGAGGAGGATAGGTATGCGTGCGTAGTTCATGAATTGAGAATGCGAGTAGAAAAATGAGTGCCTTATTTATTACACAAAGAGGAAGTAAAGTTAATATTTTAAGGCCTTAGAAGAGAATCAGGCACTGAAATAGGCTCATTCTGTATTTGCGAATCCCGAATACGATTTATGAGATTGAGCCTAAAAAATGTCAAATCGGAATACTGTGAGCAGGAATTGAAATTGCTCCAGGAAGTACTTTCGAATCTACTTCCTGGAGTTATTGTTTAGTAAGTATCTATGAATCAAATACTTACGAATGAATATGAGGACCTAATCTCTTCCTCACTCCGTTCTCAAACTTTCTACTGGATTGCTCAGTGCCGTTTTGACAGATTGATAACCAATGGTCAGCCAGGAGATCAGAATCGCAGAAATGCCAGCCAAAGCAAAGACCCATCCGCTCAGATCAATTCGGTACTCAAAGGTGCTGAGCCAGGAATCCATGGCAAAATAGGCCAGGATCGCAGCGATGGCAAAAGCGATTAATACGAGCCAGGTAAAGTCCCGGGAGAGCAGCATGACCAGATTACTGACCGATGCACCGAGTACTTTTCGGATTCCAATTTCCCGGGTCCTGCGCTCGGCGGTGAAAGAAGCCAATCCGAATAAGCCCAGGCAGGAGATAAAGATCGCCATGATCGCAAAGACATTGGCCAGTTTACCCGTTCGGAACTCACTCTCATAGGTTGCCTCAAAATTTTCATCCAGGAAGGTATATTCAAACGGATAATCAGGATTAAACTGCCGATATACCTGCTCCAGGCCGGCCAGGGCTTCTTTCGTTTTTTCACTTTCCAATTTCACAAACAACATCCAGGTTTCTTCCTCGTCCAGCCGGATGATCAGGGGATCGATATCACTATAGAGCGAAGCAAAATGAAAGTCTTTGACCACGCCGATTACTTGCCCTTTCTGGTCCCAAAATTCCAGATTCTCCCCAATCGGATTTGCTTTCCCCATAACCTCAGCCATCACCTCATTGATGATATAGTTGGCAGTATCGGTAGCATAATCAGGCGTATGGCTACGACCTTTTACCAACTCCATCTGCATGGTTTCAACAAAATCATAATTCGCATTGATAATGGAAAACAGGAGTTGGCTATTGGGGTCCTTACCTTCCCAACTGGGGTCTGAAGTAGAATTTCCAACGGAAAGTGGATCCTGGCTTGAGGTTGTTACATTGACAATGCCGGGTTGTTTCAACAATTCGCTGCGAAAAGCCTCGTATTGCTCGCTTACTTTGCCCTCAAAATTCATGAATACCAAATTGTCTTTGTCCAGTCCGAGGTTTTTAGTTCGGATATATGAGATTTGCTGAAAAATAGTCAAGGTCCCGATGATCAGGAGAATGGACAGGGTAAACTGAAATACAACCAGGCCTTTTCGCAGTACCGCGCCTTTGAGGTTGTAGGCCAGGGTTCCTTTGAGGACATTTACGACCTTGAAGGAAGAAAGCATTAGGGCCGGATAGACGCCGGCAAGGAAACCCGTGATCAGGGCAATTCCAATCAGGGTCAGCAGATATACCGGATCCAGATAACTGACCGAAATGGATTTATCCATTAATTCATTAAAAACGGGCAGGAGTAATTCCACCATCAAAACAGCCAGTCCCATTGAGATGAATGAAAGGATGAAGGACTCCCCCATAAACTGCTGAAAAACAGCACCCTTACTTGCACCTACTGCTTTCCGAACTCCGATCTCCCGCGCCCGTTTGCTCGAACGTGCCGTAGCCAGGTTCATAAAGTTAATCGCTGCAATAAGCAGGATAAACAAAGCGACAATAGAAAAGATTCGCACATAGTCGATGCGCCCTCCAACCAATTTGCCTTGCTCAAATTTGGAATAGAGATACTGATCTGCATAGGGATGGAGAAATACCTGAGCATTTGCAGCTTCGTGATTTTTGTCAATCATCCCAGCTATTTTTTCATTGACTGCCGCAAGATCAGCATGCTCAGTCAGCCGGACGTAGAGTTGCAGGCTGCTGTTCCCCCAGTGAGACAGCCAATCCCGGGTGCTGATAAACGCTGAAATGGGGAGTGCGATATCAAATTGCAGGGTGGAATTTTCTGGTATGTCTTCAAATACACCGCTAATGATTACTTCCCGTTCAGTATCGAGTTCAAGCGTCTTTCCCAGAATCCCGGCTCCTTCTTGCCAATTTTCCCCAAAATACTTGACAGCTATCGACTCCGAAATCGCCACGGAACCCGGATCATCCAGCACCGTTTCCCGGTCGCCCTGAATCAGGGGAAAAGTAAACATACTGAAGAAAGCAGAATCTACATGACGCCCTTTTTCCCGGAAGGTCTGATCCCCTAATTTGATGAGAAACTCACTGGACCAACTGGTAAGCTCTGCATCTGCAATCTCCGGCACTTCCGCTTCGAGCGCAGCAGCCAAGGGCATCGGTTGAGCGCCCCAGGTATAGATTTCCCCATCGCTAAATGAGACATGCCGCAACACGCGATAAATGCGATCTCCTTCTTTGTGAAATTGATCGACCTGCATTTCGTCTTGCACCCACAAGAGGATCAGGATGCTACATGCCAATCCTACTGAAAGACCTGAGATATTGATGAGCGTATAGCCCTTCTGACGCCAAAAATTACGGACAGCAGTGGTGAA
The DNA here is from genome assembly GCA_964352745.1 of uncultured Bacteroidia bacterium. Taxonomy (GTDB): domain Bacteria; phylum Bacteroidota; class Bacteroidia; order J057; family J057; genus CAYGTH01. Next base: position 1,103 of record CAYGTH010000227.1, on the reverse strand, counting down.
ATAATTGTGAAACATGGTGGGGAGATAATCAAAGTGAATAGGGGAAAAAGAGGCAGGGCGGCAAAAGCGAATCACATCCGTGATAAAGAGGAGATTCGCCAAAAACAGCCCATTTTGTTCAATATTTTCATAAAATGTTTCGTGCAGGTCTCCCTGGATTTCATCCAGCAAGTTCCGGTCGCAGTACCATTCCAGGAAGCGATCAGCCCATCGAGGCGGTTGATTCGGAGAAGAAGGGAATTGTGCCATGATCAATCAGTGAAAGTCAATGTGGGTGCGGTTGCCCATAGTTGATCCCGGGTCGCTCTTAATTCACACAGGGCCTCATAGCCAAAGCGTGTAATAGCATACAACCGTTTTTTTCGACCACCGCGTTCTGTCGTTGCGCCCCCCATGTGCGAGGTCAAAAACCCCTTTCGCTCTAATCGCTTCAAAACCGTATGCACAGCTGGCAGGGAAATCCCCTTGCCGATTTGTTCCCGGTAGGCAGTAGCAATCGTTACGCCGTAGGCTTCGTCTTTCATCACCAGCGCAATCAAAAGCAAGGTTTCTTCCAGGCTTCCCAAATTTGGAATCATAACTTCTATAATAATTTCATAAACATTTGTATAATAAGGACGCAAAAAAATCCAGGGGGTTGCACAAAACAAGATAGAGGAGGAATTATTCGCAAGAATGCACAGGGAAGTGTGAAGAACAAAGGAAGGAGTTGAGGGGGAAAGTACGGCTTGTCAACTTATTAGAAAATATTTTCTAAACCGTTCAATTCCTTCTTTTTCTGACAACCGCCGCTTAACTTGAGTAAACAAGCTTAACAACATGGTTTCAAAATCCAATAGAATCGCTCGTGGGACTGTTCAATGTGATAACACGACGATGCATCTCCTCAAAGCGAATGACTTCGTAGCAGATACCATTCGCCAAAAGATGGACAAGCAGCGGACACTTTTGATTAATATTGTTTCCTCTCCCGGAAGCGGCAAGACAAGCCTGCTACAAGAAACTGCCAAACGGATTGGTAGCCACGTCAAAATGAAGATTCTGGTAGGCGACCTTGAAACCGAGCGTGATGCCGACAGACTGAAAGAGGCAGGCGCTGAAGC
>CAYGTH010000226.1:6796-11308 GCA_964352745.1 uncultured Bacteroidia bacterium | reverse complement strand
ATAAGACTGTATCTATCTGATAATCAACAGCATCCTGTCTATATACGCTATACTAAAATCTGTCCATCTACTTAATTCTCTTATTCAAAGCCCTGGCTATTGAAGGAGGTTACAATTCTCCGCTCAACTCCCTGATTCGTATTTCCATTAATTTGGATGATCAGTTCATTATCAAAAGGAGTGGGATCAGATATCGGACTGGTATAATACAGATAATAAATACTACTGGATAGACTGACAATTTGCGCCTGAATATCCAGAAAAGCCTGCTCCAGGCTTGAAATATCTGCTGCATAATAATAACCGCCATTTTTACTGATGTCCTTCAAAGGTGCTTCGACCAGATCGGAGCTTTCCAACGCTGCAACAAATACCTTTTTATCGCCAATAGCGGATTTTGCATCAGCCAGCGTCTGCGTTTGATTGGCATTATGTCGCCCGTCTGTAAACAGTACAAGACTCCCGTCTTCAATCCCATCTACTGAGTAGACATCTGTCCACAGCGTTTCCAGATCGAGGTCGATCAGCGCACCATAGAGATTCGTAGAGTTGATCAATCCGGTTTCTGGCAGGGAATTGACAGCCTGGGTCAGGAGGGTTTGATTGGTAGTAAAGTTCTGAATCAGTTTCAGGTCCTTATCAAAGGCATAGATCGCAATCTGTTGATTAGGGAGTTTTTGGCTGATTAGCGACAGGCTTGCCTGTTTGATTTGGCCCACAAGTCCCTCCACACTACCCGTGATATCCAGTAGCAATACCGTCTTAACTTCAAATGGAATTTCGCTGGGGGAAATTTGGATATCCGCTTCCGAATCCATTGAAAACCCATTTTCCAGGACCTCGATATCCGATACGGTCAGATCCGAAATCCCGACATCTTCACATCCCTTTGCCTGGAAGAGAATCTGGACTTTTCGGGACTTGGGAACTACGCCTACATCAAACGATTCGAGGCTGTAAAACGCATTACAATCAACTGGGGCAACTTTGTCCTTGTTACAGCCGACTGAAACAATTAACATGAGAATAATAGCGAATGGGATAATACGTGTCTTTTTCATAGCAATTGGGTTAGAGGTTAGAATAAAGCAGTACACGTTTAGCTAGCCATTCGTGGTGTTTTGGTAAAGAACGATGTGCAAATTCAGGGCCAGTATTCAACCCCCGGTTGTAACTCCCGGTGAATCCGTGTATTTTGGGAATCGGAATTTTATTTATGGAACAAGCCCAATTCCCTGTTATCCATCAACGTTTCAGCCAACTGATTGGTGGATTGAATAAGGATCTTTTTGAGAAAGACCAGGCAATTCGCCTGGCGTTGCTTTCTTCGGTCGCTGGAGAGAGTATTTTTTTACTTGGCCCTCCCGGAGTAGCCAAAAGTATGTTGGCGCGCCGACTCAAATACGCCTATGCGGGTTCTCGATCATTTGAGTATCTGATGGGGAAATTTAGCACTCCTGATGAGGTGTTTGGCCCCGTTTCTATCAGTAAGCTCAAAAACGAGGATAAATATGAACGCCTTACGGACAAGTACCTGCCCGGAGCGAATATTGTTTTTCTCGATGAGATATGGAAATCCAGCCCCCCGATTCAAAATTCTCTCCTGACAGTCCTGAATGAAAAGATCTATCGAAATGGAGAGCAGGAATTGAAGGTCAATATCCGGGGACTCATTTCTGCATCTAATGAATTGCCGCTGGAAGGCGAAGGGCTGGAAGCTCTTTGGGATCGCTTTTTGATTCGTCTGGTGATTCGGGGAATTCAGGATGAGCGGGCCTTTAATGAGATGATTACGCTCCCTTCAACAGGAAACGAAGACGATCCTATAGCCGACTCGCTCAAGATTTCCGATGCCGAATACCATCAATGGACGGAGGCAATCAATGAAATCAAGGTCCCTGATCATATTCTGGGCTTAATCAACCACCTTCGCCGAAGTATCCGGGAGCGAAATGCTTCTCTTGATCCTACACAATCCATGTATATCTCTGATCGGAGGTGGCGAAAAATGGTACAACTCGTTCGGGCTTCTGCTTTTCTCAATGGGAGAACTGCCGTGAACGTGATGGATTGCTTCCTGTTTGGGGACTGTATCTGGAGCACAACCGACCAGCGGGACGAAGCCCGGGCATTGGTATTAGGCAGCATTGTGGCCTACGGCTATCGCAAATTGGTAGATACCACCCCCCTTCGAGAAGAATTACAAACACTCAGGAAGGAAATCAGTCTGGAAACACAGGAGACCCACATGGAAATGATCTCTTCTCCAAAAGTGTATCAGGATAATTTGGGGGTAACCTATTATAAACTGGAAAAATTTTGGGGAACAGATCCTGCTTATATCAAAGTCGAAGATTTCCAACGCCTGGGAGAAGAAGAATTATTTGTGCCAGTATTCGAAAAACATACAAAAAATTTCAGGCCTTTTCAGAATTATGGTTTGAAAGGAGGAGATGATTTTTCACTCCTTCAGAAAAGCAAAAAAGTTCAGGTAGAAAAAGAAGAAGTTGAACAGGAAGTGAACTCTCCCAAAACCCCGGATGAAGCGGCACTAAAAATCTGGAACCGGCAAATCGATAAAATGATACAAATGGTGGGCCTGTTTCTAGCAGAGTTGGAAGCACAGAAAGCAGAAGAGTTCCCCATGATCGAGCACCATCTCTTTGTCGAAAAAAACCATGCTTCCTACATCCAGGAAAGTCTGACTAACACAGTCAATGAAATTCTGAGTCTCAAACTTGAAATAGAAAAAGCCCGACATAGCTATGAATCCATCGGTGCGAATTGAGCAGACCTTTTCGGGGTTCATTCAATTTGCAGATTTGATGAATCCGGAACTGCGCAGAGATGTGGCAGAATGGCTCTTTTTGTATCTATTCGACCCGACTTTCCCCGCTTTACTACACCTCAGCCAGTCAGATATTCCTGAAAAATATCCCAATTGGAACCTGCTTTTTCAGCAAATATTTGAATTTTCGGACCTGAGAAGTACCACCACTCATAACGAGGACCTTTCCATCAGTGTCGCGCGTTCCACCCTCAACTGGGCCCGACAGGTATATCAGCAATTTGAAGCAGGATATGCACACGCCAAAGAAGAAGAAGAGTACCATCAATTGCGGAAAGAAGGTCGGTCCCTGCCTCCCGAAAAATGGACTCAACTGCTCAAACAACTCCACCGATCCTATCCAGATCATGGTCTGAGCTGGAATTTCTACCAAGAGCGGTTTCAACACCCGGAAGCTGAAACACTTGATGACCTGGAGGTGCTACAGCAAAATGTTCTCGATGACTGGAAGCAATTTTTATTTACCCGAAAACAGCAGCTGGAAGGCGGGTACATGACCGGTGCGATTGATAATCATATCACCGAGTTAACGGAAAAGGTAGAGAGCCTACAGGAATTAGGGGAGCTGGTTTCGCCCTATTATAATTTTATCGGGCAGGTCTGGAATGACTCGATCGGCACCTGGGATCGGATCGAGTGGAATAAAATGGAGCAATATGCAAAAACCCTCCAGAACGATCCTAACTTACAGGAACTGGCTCGTTTGCTAGGCAAATGGAACCTCAGCGAGCAGGAGATGGAGGAGGAAAAGATGCGAAAGCCCATCGAAGAAGAGACCTGGGAACCCAACCCTTATGGAAAATCCGAGATCACCGGCATTACTTACAGCGATCTGATATCCGGAATCCTGCCCTCTGAAGTAGCACTCTTGAGCAGCCCGGAGACAGAGGTCATTTTTGCGAAGAAATTTGTAGAGAAAAAGCTACTCACATTTGAGTATCGTTCCGAAGACCTGGGCACTCGTCAGATCGAATCTCCTGAGGCGATTGCCTTCGCCCAGCGGGCCGACCGGGGCCCTATGATCCTCTGTATTGACACCAGTGGTTCTATGTTTGGCGAACCCGAACAAATCGCCAAAGCACTTGCCCTCGCTATTCTCAATATTGCCATCAAACAAGAGCGCCCCGCGTATTTGATCTCCTTCTCTACCGCTATCCAAACCCTCGAAATAACCGGTGTAGATGCCGATGTCAGCAAAATGGTTGACTTTCTGGCAATGAGTTTTCACGGCGGAACAGATATCCAACCGGCATTGAAAGAAGCACTGGATATGCTACAGCGGGAAAAATACCAGCATGCTGATGTACTTGTCATCTCAGACTTTGTCATTCCCCGACTTGACAAAGATGTGTACGAACAACTGCTTGATACCCGCCGAAACAACCAGACTCATTATCATGGTATGCTGATCGTTCGGGGTTATGATTCCCGGGTTCCACCTCTCCCTATATTTGACCATCACTGGATTTATGACCTCGATAATCCCAAAGTGATTCGACAAACCCTCGACCACTTCCGGAGTCTGGAGCATTCCAATCAGGTTTTCTAATTGAAGAATCTCCAGGGGATAGGCCAGCCTTTCTCCCTTATCAAAAGTATCCTATGCCTTTTCGGACTACAGAGTTGTCAAGCCCCGATTTCGATCCACGCGGATTGCGATTTAT
>CAYGTH010000226.1:0-6696 GCA_964352745.1 uncultured Bacteroidia bacterium | reverse complement strand
GCAGACCGCAATTATGAGGCATGGATCGTCGAAGAGGTTCCGATGGCTGTTCGGGATTTGATTCCACAAGCTGCCAATAGTCAGGAGTTGTGCATAGCAGGTTTGTCAATGGGGGGATATGGTGCGCTCAGACTCGGGAGTAAATACCCCCATTTATTTCGGGCTTTTTCAGGGCTCTCCTCTATTACTGATCGTTCGCAGCTTACGGCATTTTTGCCTCAGGAAGAATTCGAACAGTTTCAGAAGATCGGTCAGGCAGATGAATCCGTTTTCCGGTATATGCAGGAGAATCGGGAAGCCTTACCGCCATTCCGGTTTGATTGTGGGGTGGACGATCCCCTGATTGCTTATAACCGCGACCTGCATACAGCCTTAGCTGAACATCACATTCCTCACCAGTATGAAGAATATCCCGGTGGGCATTCCTGGGAGTACTGGGCCGAGCACATCGAAAAAACGCTCCTGTTTTTTGGGGAACAGCTTTCCAAACCCAGACATTCTTAGTTTTTTTCCCAATAATCCCTACTCTTACCTCTCTCCCTATCTGTATCTTATGGAATATGACTGCATTATAACTCTTACAGCTATAATCCATATCCATCATGAAACGCATTTTTTTTCTCCCAATCGCCTTTGGTGTTCTTTCAGGAATCTTTTTTCTGACTGCCTACCAATCTGTTCCGGTTTCAACGCCTGAGCAATCGCGCGCCTTCCCAGCAGAAGATTCGACCGATGTACTTGCAGATGCACTCGCCCTGCAAACACTTATGCCAGCCCCCAAAACCGATTTCCGGAAGGGCCATGTTACCGAAAAGACCATTTCAGACTATCTCCAGGCCCGCGATGCAGGCTTTGAGATTCAATTGCCCCGGACCGGAATGACGCCCAGTCCCACGATCTACAAGGGAACCGTTTACGTCAGTGGGGGTTTTGGGAGTAAAGAATTTTATGCCTTCGATGCACAAACAGGAGCAATCAAATGGGCAATTGGCTTAGATGACGATGGCCCCTCATCTGCGGTTGTGGTCGATGATATCGTAGTGTTTAATACGGAATCCTGTACCATATTCGCAGTCAAGGCTGAGACTGGTGAAATGCGCTGGTCTTACTGGCTTGGAGATCCACTTATGTCAACCCCCACTATCGCGGACGGCAAAGTATTTACTGCTTATCCCGCCCGGGGCATCCAATCCGGATATAATTCATCCAACAACCTCATCCAGCAGCATATCCAGAAAATCCCTGTACCCGCACAGGCTCCTCAGGCCAATTCCACCCAGGATAGTCCTGCGGAAAAACTTCGGCTTCAGGGCACTCATGTCCTGATAGCTTTCGATTTGAAGAGTGGGGAAATCCTGTGGCAAAAGTGGATCGACGGAGATATTATGTCAGCGCCGGTAGCGGAGACGGAAGCCTTATATGTAACCACTTTTCCTGGCACAGTCTATACTTTCAATCCCGCAACAGGCGATATTCTCTCTGCGCATGCAACCCGCGCGACCTCTGCCCCCGTCATCGCGGGCGGTGAGATTTTCATGAGTCAACGAGCCGATTCAAGCGGGCAGCCCGTTCAGGAATCTATCAGCAAGGTGAATAAACAGTTTGCCGGGCAGAGTAGGGGCTATAGCAAGCAAGCTCAGTACCTCGATCATGATATTCAGAGCCAATCAGCTTATAAACAAGAAGCGCTTGACTACGACGCAGGAAATGGCTTTGGCAGTGGCGCACCCGCTAATTCAGGGTGGGACAAGGCAAGTGCCAATATTGGCCAATCCAATGTTTCTTCTTTGCAGGCCTATCAGGGTTCGCGGATTTTGCATCAGGCAGGACGCAACTATGCCACCATGGGGGACGAGATGGTCTGTACAGACGCACAGTCGGGCGCAGTCCTCTGGAAAAAACCGCTCAAAGGCGATCTCGAACTTGCCGGAGGTTTTCTTGCTACACCGCCCATTTCTCTCGCTGATATGATTTTGATCGCAACGCTGGAGGGGGATTTGATTCTTTCAAATGCTGAAAGCGGAAAAGAAATCAAACGATATACTACGGGTGAGCAAATCCGTTACCAACCTGTAGTCGATCAGGGCCGTATCTATGTAAGTACCATGAAAGGAAAAATTATTTGTATCGATACAGGAGATGCCCGTCTTACCGGCTGGCCTACCTGGGGTGGGAATCCTGCCCATACAAATCGATAGGAGATCTTAGCAGGGAAAGCAATACAAAAGTCCTGTTGTTGACAAGCTGCTTTTTATTAGGTTGAATCCTGATCTTTCCGAATAATTGGTGATATTCGTTGTTACTATGAATCCAGTCATCAAGCTCGATCACATTCGCAAGACCTATCAAATGGGTACGGTCAAAATTCATGCACTACGAGATGTCTCCATGGAGATATTTCCCAATGATTATGTTGCGATCATGGGGCCTTCCGGCTCCGGAAAGTCGACATTGATGAATATATTGGGTTGTCTCGATACTCCGTCTGCGGGCCTTTATATGCTCAACGATACAGATGTGAGTAATATGACAGACTCCGATCTGGCTGAGATTCGGAACAAGGAAATTGGCTTTGTTTTTCAGACTTTCAACCTGCTCGCGCGCTCTTCTGCCTTAGACAATGTAGCCTTACCACTTGTATATGCAGGTTTTAATCGTTCTGACAGACGCGATCGTGCTGCTGAAGTATTGGGCAGCGTAGGGCTGGGGGATCGCGTGCATCACAAACCCAATGAACTCTCCGGGGGTCAGCGCCAGCGCGTTGCCGTTGCCCGTGCCCTGGTCAATAGCCCTTCCATTATTCTCGCTGATGAACCGACCGGAAACCTCGACACCCAGACTTCTCACGAAATCATGTCTCTCTTCGAGGATCTCTATCGTGCAGGAAATACCATCATCGTTGTGACACACGAGGAAGATATTGCTCAGCACACCAAAACCATTATCCGGCTTCGAGATGGAAATATTGAATCCATTGAGGAAAATAAAAATCGAATTACTCCCTGATTCCTCCCGTATTCTGGTTCTCACCAGAAAGATATCTCTCTATTAATCCAAGTTAACAACCAACTGGCGATGCTTTTCCCAAGAGCACTGTAGGGATAGGACTTAGTTTTGTTATTAATGTCAATTTTTCGTAATTTTCAAAACTAAAACATTCCAATCAACACATTACCTATATGCACATTCGTGCCTCTGTATCTCCAGATAGCTTTGTCTTTACCTACCTGATTCTCTTTTTATCCCTCCTGAACACGCCCAATGGGCTTTTTTCACAAAACCTATTTCCAAACGGGCAGTTTGAAAATTATTCCCTTTGCCCAAGTGGCTACAATCAAACGATATATCTTACAGATTGGATCTCGGCCAATGCGACACCCGATTATTATAATTGCACCTATTATGGCGGTGCCGTACAGGGTCTGCCCGCTTCCGGGTCAGGGCTTGTTGGGCTGTGGGGAGGCTCTAATCACCCCTCTTGTGGCGGTATGGGATATGCTGAGAGCTTGATCGGGAATCTAAGCAGTCCTATACAAACCGGAGAAAGTTATACCGTAACCTTTGAGTTGCAGATTGATGGACTCGGCAATGCTTCTGCAGCCCCGAATGGATGTATGGATTTTGGATTTTATTTCTTTACCTCTTCCAATCCCCCGCCTACTGGATTGACCTGTTGTCCGATGGTCAGCCCGCAGGTAAGTGTAAGTGGAGCGAGTCTCCAAATGGGCACCTATACCTTATTCAGCCTTAGTTTCACTGCCACCGATAATTTTGAACAGGTGATGATTGGGTCTTTTTGCAATTCCCTTTCTCCTCTTCCCTCTTGTGCCAACTATGCGAACAATCGCATGTATTTCAATCTGGACAATGTCAGCGTAGAACGAGCATCGGTCTTACCCATTCCCACTATTTCAGGTCAAAAATCCGGAAACATTTCCACCTTGATTCAGCCATTAGTTCCCAATCCTATTTCAGGAACTTCAGTGCTTGAAGTTTCTCTGGAAAAGGGAGGCCATGTGCAGCTCGAAATCATTGACCTCTCAGGACGAATCATCCGACAAGCATCCTACACATATTCAGCAGGTAACCACAGCATTCCTGTTAGTCAATCGGGGATAAGCAGGGGTATGTATTTACTTAAAACCCGGATAGACCAGCCGGATTTTGCTCCTCATATCAAAATTGAGAAGATCAGAATACTGCACTGATCTGTTTATTTTCGATAGAATGCCAGCGCTTCCCGCGAGTCGTCTGCATCTATGAGTTGATCTACTTCAAATGCTCCAATGCCTGCTAGCAGCGTACACATAATTTTCCCTTTTCGATTCTTTTTATCCTGCAGCATGAGCCCGAGAATGGGATCAAGTGCAAAATCCGGAATCACAACCCGATCATAAAAGCGATCTATGTATGCTACAATGGAATGGAGTTCCTCCTCGGTAAGCATACCTCTTTTAACGGAGATAAAGGCCTCACAAATCATTCCCAGGGCAACCGCCTCTCCATGTAAAATTGTGGGTAGCGTCTCATGCGTCAGCATATAACTTTCGACGGCATGGCCGATGGTATGCCCAAAGTTGAGGGATTTCCGAGGGCCGGATTCCCGCATATCAGACAGTACAATCCGGGATTTGATCTCTACTGAGTGCCTGCAGAGTGCCGCGAAATCCAATTCATCCAACTGAGTCGTTCGGCTCAGACTTTCCCATCCGGCTGAATCTGCGATCAGATGATGCTTAATCACTTCTGCCAATCCGGAAATCACCTCTCGCCGGGGCAGTGTCTCCAAAAACGGGGGATAGATATATACTGCCTGCGGATCAAGGAACAAGCCGATATGGTTCTTAAAGCCTTCGAAGTCTATTCCCAATTTGCTGCCTACGCTTGCATCTACCTGAGACAGGAGGGTAGTGGGCATTTGGACAAAATCAATTCCGCGCTTATACGTTCCCGCAACAAATCCCCCCATATCCCCGATCACTCCGCCTCCCAGGTTGATCATCAGGGAGCGCCGATCTACTTGCTGTTCGGTCATTTCCCGCCAAATATGGGTACAGGTTTCCAGTGTTTTGTGAATCTCACCAGAAGAAATGGCTACCAGTTGATGTTCCGGCAGGAAAGGCTTCAGAACAGGATAACAATCCCTCAAGGTATTCTCATCGACCAGCACCAGGATTTGAGAATAAGCAGTTTTGGCGATATCCTGCTGTAGCTGGATCAGCACATCAGAACCGATATGAACGGGATACATTAACATAGGGCGAATATATGGTCTCTGAATGGAGATTGAAAAACGGTTTTGTGGATTCAAAAGAAAAAATAAAAAAAACTGTTACCTTTAATAGGATTTACAGTCATAAACCTGAACGCCCGTAGTGAGGGCCTTCTTCACTTCATTTTCAAATTTAACAGAAATTCAATATGTCGCTACTAAACATGCTCACGGAACAACTCGGCGGAGAAAACCTCGGCACTTTGAGCAAGCAACTCGGAGTCAATGAAAGCCAGGCTTCCAGCGCGATTTCCGCAGCTCTTCCGATGATCGTGGGTGCACTCGCTCGCAACAGCGCAAGTCCTCAGGGAGCGGAGTCTCTCCACAATGCCCTTCAAAATGACCATGATGGAGGTATTTTAGATAACCTCGGCGGATTTTTAGGAAACTCTGACAACGGTGCCGGAGCTGGCATCCTCAAGCATGTCTTTGCGGATAACCTCGGAAGTATTGTAGGGGCACTCGGACAGTCAAGTGGACTCGGTAATGATAAAGCAGGCGGCCTGCTGGAAAATCTCGCACCTGTAGTAATGGGCGCACTTGGTAAGCAGTCCCGCTCTCAAGGATTGGACATTGGTGGACTCGCCAGCATGCTCGGAGGAGAAACCAAAGGAATCAACAGCGGAACAGGTGCAGCTGCCCTTTCTATGCTGAATTCATTCCTCGATAAGGACGGAGACGGTTCTGCAATTGACGAAATTGGTGGAATGCTCGGTGGTTTATTCAACCGATAGCAATCCCTTAGAATAGATTACACCGGTCATACCCGATATGGCCGGTGTTTTTTTTATCTTTGTTTTTCTATTCCCCAATTCCCGAGCGATGCTGAACTTAAAAATGAAAACGGACCCGAGGTGGGTAAGCCTTGTAGTAGAGCGCAATATCGAAGAAATCCTCACCGATCATGCTTACTGTGAACAAAAAGCAGCATCCACCGCAATTTCCCTGATTGTCCAATATCCTGAGTATCCTGATCTGGTAGAAAAGATGGCAGACCTTGCGCAGGAAGAAATGGGCCACTTTCGCATGGTTCACCAACAAATCCAAAAGCGGGGATATGAACTGGGCAGGGAACGGAAAGATTCTTATGTAAATGAACTTATCAAGTTTATTCGCATAAAAGGAAGAGGGCGGATCGAGACCCTGGCAGACAAACTCCTCTTTGCCGCCATGATTGAAGCCCGCAGCTGCGAACGATTCAAGGTATTATCAGAAAATCTTGAGGAGGAAGAGCTTGCTGAGTTCTATTTCAAACTCATGAAATCCGAAGCCCGGCATTATACCATGTTTTTGAAACTCGCCAAAACGCTATGCCCGGAAGTTGATATTGACAAGCGCTGGCAGGAATTTCTTGCCTATGAAGCTGACGTAATTTCCCGATACGGAACCAAGGAACACATTCACGGATAATTCGTCCTGACGGG
>CAYGTH010000225.1:0-11325 GCA_964352745.1 uncultured Bacteroidia bacterium | reverse complement strand
ATTGGGGTCGCCATATTCAGTCAGAATGGAATAGAGGAGGGGAGCGATATAGATTTCGGAAATAGATAGCAGGAATATAGAGAGAACTACCAGCGGCAAATGAGTATCAGCAGGGGATGCTGGCAGGGGGATGAGAATGACAAAGGATATACTGGCTAAGAGAAGACCGATGCTTAATTTGAGCATTCGGTTGCTATAGAAAAAGGACCAGGCAGCCGCAGAAAGAAACCCCAGTAAGATAATGATGATTGGGTTTAGGCTTTGAGACCATTGAGACCAACCCATTCCCATAAAACTGAAGGTTGAGCTTTCATCAAGGGCATAGTTTATCGAAAACATCGCACCTCCTGCAAATTCATAGATGCCCCAAAATATGGCAACTACCAGGCAAGCTCCTAGAATAAATAAAGGAGCAAGATCTGTCTTGTAGGTGGGTTGTGGCGGTGCGATGGCTGGCTGTTCTGCTTGTGTTTCGGGGGCGGGTTGAGGAGTCAGGGCGAGAATCCCAACTGCCAACAGGTGTAATACCCCTGCGGTCAGGAAGCCGGGCCAGTAGGTCTCCCCGCCAATCGATGCGATCAGAAAAACCCCCAAACCTACCCCGATATTAATCCCGACATAGAACAGCATAAACCCTGCGTCCAGTAAGCGAAGCTTCGACAGATACAGTTTTCCGAATTGTGCAGTGAGGTTGGGGGAGTATAAGGCATCTCCGATAACAATCAAGACCAGTCCAATATATAAGCCTGAATGGGAAAGGGTGCAAAATACAAACGTCCCAAGTGCCAGTATTACCCCGCCTGCGAGCGAGGCGGCCCGGTTGCCAATTATTAGATCCCCTATGAGACCTCCCAATAGTTGCGAAAAGACCAACGCTCCCATAAACCAGCCGTAGATTTGCAAGGCATCCGCATTTGGCATGCCCAGAATATCAATCATGAACAACACGAGCAGCCCTCGAAAGCCATAGTAGGCTCCGCGTTCAATCGTTTTGCTGCAAGCGAATAACCAGGCAGATTGCGGGTGAGATTCGGAGATGGTCTGCATAAAAAAGGGCGATGAGGTGCGTTTGGACTGGAATAGTAGATTTATTGACATCAATATAGATAAATTAAGTCAAATCGGATAAGCCTGACTTCTCTTCTTAATCTTCCATCTTCCGTCTTCTGTCTTTCTTCTCTTCCCAATTTAGGGCCCAGACCCTAGTGGATTCCTGCCGGGACCCTATTCTCTCCTGTGGGCCCGTCGCATACCTTTGTGATATAACCGAATAATAGATTAATTATGAAAACGATTCAAGCCCTTATTCTCCTCGCTTTATTAGCCAATTTCGCCTTCGCACAAACCATCAGCAGCTCGGCTATGCCGAATGCAAATTCAGGAAAAGAAAAATCAGCAGCGGCGCAGAAAAGCTACGAAGCAGACCATAATGCATTTGTGATTTCTCAACTGACAAACTTTCTGAGTGGGAATGTTGTCTATCCCGAAAATATGATCCTAAAAGGAGTAGAGGGAGAAATGGTCGTCCGTATCAACGTTTCAGAACGCGGGAAAATTACCCATCACCAGATTGTCAAGAGTCTCGACCCTGAATTTGATGGAGAAGTATTAAAAGTGTTGAAAACAGTTTCAGCTATCAGTGTCCCGCAAAAGAAGTACGAAGGTTCACGGGTGGTTACGATTCCCTTGCATTTTCGCCTTCGGAATTAATAATAATTGGATTATCAGAAAAATTAATATATTAAGGGAACGCCTTTAGCTTCAACAATACTGAATTACGGATGATTCGTTCCCTTTCCATTTTGATCTTGTTTCTTTTCCTTTTTCCGCTTCTATGGGCTCAGACGAAAGAAAATGCTCCTATTCGGGTTAACGCTACTCCTGCATTTACGGAGATCTGTATGGGCTTTTCCAAGCCTTCCCCCCGACAAATAGATACCCTCCTCCATGTGAGTTTTAAATATCTGTTTGTCAATCAGGATACCAGCCTGATGCTCGCTGAGCGAGCTGCGGCCTTCAGCCATGAATGATCCATGCTAAATCCCTCCTCCAACTGGGGGATGCCCAAAGAGTTCATGGGCAAATGGAGGAGGGAGAGGTAAGCTTGAAAGCGGGGAAAGCCATTTATCAGGCACTCGGGATGGAGGCAAATGTCGCCAAAGCCAATACCAAATTGGGTGCCCTGTGTACGGAAAAAGGAGCGTATGAGCAGGCAATTGTACGTTGGCAGTAAAACAGGAGAAGAAGTCCTGGAAACGGCAAAACAGGAAGAAATGAAACGAGAGCAATCACTCATACAAGAGGTACTGTATTCAGCCTACAAAGATTTAGGGGAATACCGTAAAGCGCTTGAAAACTATGAGGCACATGAAGCCTATGTGAAAGAAACGGAAGGCTTGGAGCAGAAGAAGGCGATCGCCGAAATTGAGGAGAAATATCAGACTGCTCAAAATGAAAAACAAATACTGGAGCTGGAAACGGAAAATGCCGAAATCGACCGGCAGCGGAACTTTTTATTCGGGGGTTCTTTGCTGGTGGAGATTTTGGGATTAATGGGCTTTCAATTGAGGAAATCGTGGCGGGAACGAAACGATAAAATTGCCTTTGCCAAGGCTTTGATTTTTGCACAGGAAGCAGAACGAAAACGCATTGCGCGCGACCTGCATGACGGAATCGGTCAATCCCTCCTGCTGATCAAAAAGCAAATGGAAACGACGCAGGAAACCAGCCTTGAGAATCAGCAAATGATTTCACAAACCCTGGAAGAAGTCCGGTCCATTTCCCGCGATTTACATCCCTTTCAGCTCTCCAAATTTGGACTAACAGCTACCTTGCGGGATATGGTCGAAAAGGTGGGGCGAACTGCCAACCTGTTCATGAGCACAGAACTGGATTCGGTTGATAACCTGCTGAATGAGGAAGCTGAAATTAATGTGTTTCGGACCCTGCAGGAAGCCTTGAGTAATATTGTCAAACATGCAGAGGCAACTGCTGCGAAAGTGAGTATTCAAAAAGAAGCATCCGAACTTCATCTGGAAATTCAGGACAATGGGAAAGGATTTGAACATGAATTGGCCGTTATAACCCGAAAAAGCCTGGGACTACGGACCATGCATGAGAGGATTTCAGCAATTGGCGGTAAATTGGCGATTGAAAATGGAGTTTCGGGCGGAACAAGGATTCTGTTCAGTATTCCCTTGAATCCGGAAAACACGATCTCTCCTGAAAAGAAAGTACTTATCCCTACTATTTCCTCATAACGCGCATGGCTCTTCATTTATCTTATTGTCTGACTGCCTTATTCCTGCTGTGGACCTTGCAGGGAGTCACGCAATCTGATCCGATAGAACTTCCCCCAACTCCTGAAAACGTAGGCCTGGCCCTGGCAATAACTGCTCCTTCTCCCAACCAGATAGATACCCTGATTTATCTATCTCAGGAATATGGCTACATAAATCAGGACACTTGTTTGCTGTTGGGGAAACGGGCATTGGAGGCCAGTAAGGCATACCCAGAGGCACCTATTCATGCTAAGTCATTGTTGCAAATGGGGGATTCGTATCGGATTTTTGGAGAATTTACAGAAGGGGAAAGACTACTGGTAGCAGGAAAAAAACAGTATGAACTTCTGGGAGATGAAGGGCAAGTCGCACATGCTAACAACAAGCTCGGTGCCTTATCTGTCAACAAAGGGGATTACGAAACGGGAGTAAGTTATTATGTACAGGCGCTGGAAACCTGGGAGGCATTGGCGGATTCTCAAAATATCATCAAGCCTTATATTAATATAGCAGCTGCTTTCAAAAATCTGAACCGGCTGGAAAAAGCGGAAAGCTACAACCTGAAAGCACTCGCTTTTGCTGATTTGATCCAGGATGATCGGGCCAAAATGTATGTATTCAACAACCTGGGGATTGTGTACAATGCCCGCGCAAATAATTATCAGCAGAAAGCGAGTATCGATTCACTACGTTCAGGAATATTGCAGGACAGCGCCACTTTTTTTATCCAGAAAGCCCTCCATAATTACGAAGATGCGCTCGCCTTTGCCCGGAAAAAAAAGGACAAACGGTCCATGATTCAATCGATGACGAATCTGGCTGATGTGCAAAATACAATGGGGGCTTATCGGGCTGCTTTGGCCTTGAGCGATGAGGTCGAAAAACTCTCCGAAGATATCCAGGCGATTGGTTCGCATATAGAAAATGATGTCAATCGATCAGAAACCTATCGCTATTTGGGGGAATTGAAAAAAAGCATCTTCTATGGCAAGAAAGCGCTTCAACTGGCTGAGGAAAATGGCCTGGAAAAAAAGATGGCCTCGGCTAATGAACAGTTGTACCAAGCCTACGAGGCAGCGGGGCAGTATGAGAAAGCGCTGGAACATTTTCATGTCTATGTACGATTCCTCCAATCAAATGGCGATTCACAGCGGAATAAAGCCATCGCAGAAGTGGAAACGAAATACCAAACGGTACAGAAGGAAAAGAGATTGCTCAAGCAGGAAAACGAAATTCTTGCTTTGGAAAGCACAAACGAACGAATCGCCCGACGATTCAATTTACTGGTCGGGACGGCTGTGTTCGTAGGCTTATTGGGTTTGGTCGGATTTCTCTTATACAAAAACTGGCGGGAACGAAAGGATAAAATTGCATTTACAGAAGCCCTCTTATTCACCCAGGAAGAAGAACGAAAACGAATCGCCCGCGATCTGCATGATGGCATCGGGCAGACGCTTTTGCTGGTCAAGAAACAAATGGAATCAAACACCGGAAGTTCCCTGGCTAACCAGGAAATGATAACAGAAACCCTGGAAGAAGTACGGGCCATTTCCCGGGATCTGCATCCTTTTCAATTAGAGAAATTTGGCTTGACGGCTACCTTGAAAGGAGTTCTCAGCAAGGTCGAGGATTCTACTGACCTGTTTATCAGTCAGGAAATAGAATCAATTGATGGGCTATTGCCTGAAAAAGCCGATATCAATGTCTTCCGAACGGTGCAGGAAGCGATGAACAACATCGTCAAACACGCACAGGCTACAGCAGCAAAAGTGTCTGTTGAGGCCGGCCCTTCCGAAATACGCATCAGTATTCAGGACAATGGAATCGGATTTGACCAGGAAAAAGGAAAAACTGCTTCCAAAAGCCTGGGCCTCCGGACGATGCAGGAACGGATTACAGCAATTGGTGGTAAATTGACAATCGAACCCAGACTCACGAAGGGAACGGTCATTACTTGTAAGATTCCTATCAAACGAACGAATACAAAAAAGAGTTAAGCATGTCGATACGCGTATTTAATGCCGATGATCACCCGATTTTGCGAAAAGGAATAACTGATCTGCTCGTAGAGACTGAAGATATGGAATGGGTGGGCAGCGCAGAACATGGAAAAGCAGCGATGGAAAAAATTCGCCTCATTCAGCCGGATGTGGCCTTGCTGGATATCGAAATGCCTTATTTTTCAGGACTGGAAGTCGCAAAGGAATTGATGGGAGAAGAGATTAAGACGGAATTTGTCTTGTTGACCCTATTCAAAGATGAAAGCTTCTTCCGCAATGCCATAGAAATGGGCATCAAAGGCTATTTGCTCAAAGAAAGCACCACCACAGAAATCCTCGACTGCATCCGCGCTGTGTATGGAGGAAAAGCTTATGTCAACCCCAGTCTGACCCAATACCTCATCAAGCAGCAACAATCAGAGCACGATGTCCTGAGCAAGCTTTCCGATCACGAAGTCAATATCCTGAAACTCATCGCCCGGCAAAAAACCACCGCCGAAATCGCTGATATGCTCTTCATTAGCCCCAAAACCGTCGGCAATCACCGCAGCAACATCAGTAAAAAACTCGAACTCACCGGCGAACAAAATGGCCTGCTCAAATGGGCCATTGAGCATAGGGAGATGTTACAGTAAAATCATGTTTTCCCGTTGTCCGAAGACCCCAATCTTCGGACGCGCAACTCCCAAACTCTCGATCTCCCTTTCTTTCCCAACTCTCAAACCCTCGAACGGTCAAACAGAAGAAGATTGCGAATGTAATTCATGGGTGAAGTCTTGTTTGAGGGAGTTTGACGGTTTGAAAGTTTGATTGTTTTTTCCCGAACTCCCAATCTCTCCTACTCACTCTTCATGTCCATAATACAAATAAAGCGCTCCATAGGTCCAATTTGGGCCCGTTAAGCCGGGGTAATTGAATCGATCCATCATCAGCCCCACATAACGATTGGGATATCCTTCAGGAAGGGTAAGCACATTGGGCCAGATTCGGGTTCGGGAAGTTTCATCCCAGGGCGGTAAGTCCATTTTGAGCGTACCTGCTGGCGCGAGATCTGGATAGGAATATATAAATACTTTTCTTTCTGAGCTGCCGGAAAAACAATATCGGGTATCGCCTATTTGCTGAATGGAGGTGCCCGTTGAATTGGCGGAAACAGGGCCTGCGATTCGGGTATAATCCCGATCCCAATTATTGGATTCCATCATGACCGCTTTGTAGCCGTCCAGGTTTTCGCAGGTGAGGAGCCGCCATTTCTGGACTTCCTCATCAAATAGAATATGGGAGTCTTCGATATCGCCAACGATTCCCATGGGCCTTGCCTCCATAACTGAAAATCCGAAGCGCGGATCTTGTTTGCTCTCTATGGCCAGAATTTGTTTTTGTTCAGTTGCTGGATTGGCATAGGCCGTAAATCCGGTCGTTAAGCCTCGCCAAAGCTCGGTTTCCGGATCGTAAAAAATATGAGTGGAAATCTCATTTCGTAATAAACCATCCCCTCGGTCAAATACGATAACGCCTTCCATGCGAATATCAAAAACGGAGGGACTCATGCTAAATACGCCCTGAATGTGATGAGGAAGTGCACGCCCCCGAATCGACAAAGTGTACCACAATCTGCCCTGATCGATGAAAGGCGACCCATCCTTATAGGTGATGGCGCGAATATCTGCCTGCCCAAGCCCGGTGGATAGTTCTGACCGAGCACCCCCAATTGTTACGATGCCTTCCTGTAATTTGAGATACAGGCTTGAATGGAAGGTCTGTATTGTTTGTTTCTCTCTCAAATCCAGATAGGAATTAAATTCATGCTGTCCGATAACAATCGGAAGTCCTGTTTGCTGAACAAAGAGATTGAGACCGCTTCCAAACAATTGCAGGATCAGTCGGCCGGAAGTCCAGTTACTGTCCAATTGAGCTGTTAAAACAGATTCGTCCAACACCACCTGATCTGCCTTGTGAATCCTTATCCGCGCATCCCGAAGTTTATCATGTTGAAAAGAAAGACTCACGATAAGCCGTTCTTGTCTGGCTGCATCCGCGAACTCAAACCCCATTTCCCCGGTTCCCTGATACGAGTCAATTTCCAGCACGTAGGTCGCAAAGGGATTCATTCCGCCTAGCCAGACACTTGATTCTGTTGTTTGGCTGGAGTGGACAATGAGTTGATCTTCCTCAATTGTAAGGGTAGGCTGGTTTTCAGTATAGGGGTGGAGGGGATGCATCGCACGCATTCCGATTATTTTGTCAGGCCGGAAGCTTGCAAGCGGAATGGCGTGATCTGCATCAAATATCATGCGCTTTACGCCTTGTCTCACAAAATTGATTTCACTCGGCGGGGTTTGACTCAAGCCAATAAGGCTTTGGCCCCAAAGGAAAACGAGGAGCAGTCCTGAGATTGTTGTGCGAATCATAGTAGGGGTTGAAAAGGAGAGGATAGGTTTCTCCAGAAATGTACTTAATTTCTGCATTCATCGTCGATAGAATCGCTTGCCCGCTTATGGATTTGTTGATCAGTTTTTAGCGGATCGATAAGCCAGGCTAGCGGGCCTCCTTTTTAAGGGAGGTTGGCCCGTGTGGAGGGATGCTCTCGTTTGGGCGAAGCCCAATAATAATTACCACCAGGGCCGGGATTGCAAATCCCGAAGAACGAAAAAAAAGCACAGCTTAGCGGGATTTGTAATCCCGCAACAGATATTCAAAAGCTACGTCTGGAAATCCTGATTTTTAGCCCTGACAGGCGATTATCTACCCCGATTCCTTTGGGGCATTTTCTGTTGATTTTTCGAGCTGTTCCAATTGCTCTGCTTCTTTCTTGATCTGCCCATAGGTAAATGGAGCCAACATCAATCCGACAAACGTCTGCGGATAATTGGGCATCCCATTGATTCCAATATCGTCGCTGGGCTGCTGGCCTTTGGGGAGGTAAAAGGTGCCAAATAAGATATCCCAGAAAATCACATCACCTCCATAATTTGAATTCCCTTCCTCGATCTTTTTAGAATGATGATAGCGATGGTTTTTGGGAGAAGAAAAGATATAGTCGAATGGCCCGAGTATAACGTCCATATTGGTATGCTGAAAACGGCCAATTGTACGACTGAGGAGGCCGGTTACAAATACAATTTCTACGGGGGCTTTGATGAATGCAAAAGGGATCGCCCACAGAAAGCTGGAAATTAGCCCTTCTAACGGATGAGAACGCGTCCCGTTAAACCAATATAGCCGCTCAGAGGAATGATGGACGGCATGCCACCGCCACATGAATTCTGATTCGTGCATCCATCGGTGGTACCAATAGCGGAAAAAATCCCGAACCGATAAGAGTAATAAGACCTGAACGACCGGATGGAGGAATGTCGGCCAAATATCCTGACCGATAGTGGGAGATATTTCCTGGACCACCACGGCGATCGTAGCAAGGCGCAGGGGTTTATTGATATAATCGCCCCAAAATTTCCCGCCAAAAAACAGCATAATATCTGTTGGGGTATCTTCATCGCCCAGCCACTTTCGACTAAAGGGAATCAACCGTTCTAGTGGAGCAAAAATGGCCCCCAGGATTAGAAACATAACGATTGTACCGAGGAAACTGCGTATTGTAAATCCATCCTCTACCAATTTAAACCCTACCACGAAGGTAAGGGCCATAAACAGTGGATAAATGATAACCTGCATGACCTTCTTGAGTAGGGTGCCTTCCAGTTTGTAGCTCAAGGGGTCCAGCTGTTCGAGCATCCAGCTAAAAGGACGAAGTACAATATGGTGGCCGATCCATTCGAGTGGCCTGAAAAGCTTCTCCAGAAAATCATAGACTGCCTGCCAGCCTGAAGGAGGGGGGTTGTCACCTGAATTGGGCTTGGAGTGATTCATGTTTGCGAAAATTACGAGTAGGTATGTTGGGAAATAGGGTGCTGAGCACTTGATATTCAGCGACTTGTTAGCTCATGGCGCCTATCTAAATAACAGTACAATTCTGAAATATCAAAATGAGGAGGGTATCAAAATACTGCGAGGAATAGAATTAAAAGTATTTTGTACAATAAATTAAGTGCTGATGATGCCAATGCTAAGGTAATCTGTTTCAGGGAGTAACTTGACTTCGTAAATTTTCTTACATAGGATTGTTCGCATCGATTAATGGTCCAATTGTTGCATGATTTGGGAACCTGACTTGTTTGGCATGCTGAACTATTGAATTTTGCTCAATATATAGGTGCATGCAAGCGATTCTTCACCAAATCCCTAACACAATTTAACCTGTATGAACCGAACCCTTTCTCTATGCTTTCTCTTGCTTTTTTATTCACTCACTATTCTATTACCTCCTCCTGCTTTAGCACAAGTTCCCAATCAACCCAATGTCTTATTTATTGCAGTAGATGATCTCAATGATTGGGTCGGTGTAATGGGAGGGCATCCTGCCGTCAAAACACCAAACCTCGATGCCCTTGCTGCAAAAGGAATGTTATTTACCGAGGCATATTGCGCCGCTCCCTCAAGCAATGCTTCCCGGACCGCGGTGATGACCGGTATCCAGCCTTCAAATTCAGGCATCTATCATGATTTTCAGCGTTGGCGGGGAAGTGATGCCCTCCGATTTGTACCTACAATCCCTCAATATTTCCGAAGACAAGGCTATTCTGTAACCGGCACTGGGAAACTATTCGATGACGCTTTCCCTGACGCTGACTCATGGGATCTCTATTGGCCTTCTCCACAACTCTCACAAGCTCAAATCGATGGATTTACTGTCAATCCTATGCAGCAGGTTATCGGAAAGGAAAACAAAAACTGGATAAAAGGGAAGGTACAGAAGGAGGAAATGAATGATTGGCAAATAGCAGGCTGGACCATTGACCGACTCAATCAGTATCAGGAAGAGCCTTTTTTCCTGGCCTGTGGTTTTTCCGGGCCTGCTTTACCCTGGGATGTGCCGCAATCCTATTTCGATATATATCCCTTGGGTAAAATTGAGCTCCCGCTTACTAAAAATGATGACTTAAAGGATATTCCCGAACAAGGGCGAGACCGTAGCCGTGTGGAGGTACACAACCGACTCACAGCAAGCCGAAAATGGCGCGCCGCAGTTCAGGCATATTTGGCAAATATTACTTTTGTTGATGAATGTATTGGACGGGTACTCAATGGACTGGAAAGTAGTCCCTATCGCGATAATACAATTATTGTTTTGTGGTCGGATCAGGGCATGAGTCTGGGGGAGAAACAACACTGGGAGGGAGAGACCTTATGGGAAGAGGCAACCAAGACAGTATTAATGATACGAGTACCGGGCCTTACGTCCCCGGGAAGCAGGTGTAAAACGCCCGTCAACCTAATCGATGTATACCCTACTTTGCTGGAGGTTTGTGGCTTGCCCAATCAGGCTTTGTTAAATGGGCATAGCCTCGTGCCCTTAATAGAAAAGCCAAAAGCCAGATGGAAATATCCGTCAATTACCACGAATGGTAAAAACAATCATGCGATCCGATTGGGCCCATGGCGATATATTCGATATGCAGATGGATTCGAAGAGCTCTATGACAGACGGGTTGATCCAATGGAGTGGACCAATCTGGCATTGAATCCCCAATATCAGGCGACCTGCAAGCGGCTAGAAAAATATATCCCCGTTCATAATGCCGGATCTGAAATGGCAAACTGAAACAGGTCATCCTGGAAATTTGTGATACCTGAAAAAGCCTTCTCCGATTCGGAGAAGGCTCAACAAACACACCACAAATAGACAACTCAACGTGTCATTTCTTAATTTCTTTTGCTAGGGGCGAACAGGTCGCTTACCTGGGCTGGAAGTAGATCGCTTTTGAGGACTGCTACTTCTGCTTGGAGAACTACTTCTGCTCGGTGCACGGTTCACAGAGCTAGGCCGTGAAGGAGAACTGCTTCTGCTCGGTGCACGGTTCACAGAACTGGGTCGCGAAGGACTGGTTGATCTGCTCGGCGTACGGTAGCTATCATTACTTCTGCTACGAGAAGAATTAACACAACTTGTACGCGAACGAACGGTAGTACTGCACGCCCAGCCA
>CAYGTH010000224.1:3377-11361 GCA_964352745.1 uncultured Bacteroidia bacterium | reverse complement strand
TACAGAAATTGTGTTATTTATGACATTGTGTGCAAAGCTATTCCCATGAAAAAAACCAAATTTTGTTCAGACCGCACCTGCTATAGCCGGATCGGAATCCGGCTATAGCAGGTGCCTTCGCTTTGGCGAATAGGATTGGGGCGTTGGAATCTTCGATTAATGTTGTTCGCAGCCCCCGATCTGTGGACCTTGTTTCCCCCTGCGCGCTGCGCTTGCTAGGGTTTTGCCTTAGTAAAAGAATTGAGGGTAACCCCTCCCACAATCAGGGCAATGCCCAATAAGGCCAGCCATCCCTGCCTTTCGCCAAACCAGAACAGGCTAATGAGCAGGACAAAAATGACTTCCGCATATTTGATGGGAGCGGCCTTGCTCGTCAGGCCAATTTGAAGGCCCATCGTCATAAACAACTGGCCTACGAAGCCCATTATCCCCAGACCCAATAGCAGCAGCCAATCTATGCCAATAGGTTGTTTCCACACCGGAATAGCGCCGATAAGTCCGACTATCATGGCCGTAAACATGAAATAATTGACGATCACGAGCGGGTGTTCACGTCTGCCTATTTTCCGGATCAGGACATACACCATTCCGGAAAACAAGGCGGATAAGACAATGACAATCAAGCCGAGGGTATCAATTCTCGGATCAAAGCCTTTAATAATACCCGCTCCGATCACCGCCATCATCAGATAGACCCATTGAATATTGCGCACTCTCTCTTTGAGAAACAGAACGGCGAGTATGATTCCAAAAACGGGGGACAGGTATCTGAGGGTAACTGCAGAACCAAGCGGCATGAGTTTGATCGCTATAAAAAACAGACTTAGGGACAAGGTGCCAAAGATGGCTCGGCTGATGAGTAAGCCTTTTTCCTTCCCCCAAATAGAAATATCGTTTCGCAGTAAATAGGTCAGGCTTAGCCCAAAAGTACCTACCGCCCGAAAAAACACCAGCTGAAACGCTGGATATGCATTCAGGTATTTGACCATAGAATTCATCAATGCAAATGCCGACACGCTGATGAGCATGTACAGAACGGTGCGTTGATGAGTAGAAATGCGGATAGGCAATACGGAAGCATTATCGGTGGGGAAATAATCAGCGAAAACAAGCTGGAGTAGTCCTTCCGTAGAAGTATTGGGAGGCTGCAAGCGCCTTGTCTATCAGCAAAGAACGAAGGCTTTTCTTGATTTGCAAGCGAGAACAGGGAGTTCGAGGGTTTGGGTTTTGGGGAAAGGTTTGTTCTACAGAATAGGGGCTGCAGATAACAAAACAAACAAGAGAAAGGAGAAATCCATATCTTGTTCAGCATAATGCTAATCCAAGACATGAAAATCCTCTTTACTCTGACATTCCTGGCATTACTTGCAGGCTGTGCGCCCTCTAATTCCGGGGCTCCCGCTGTAACGGATTTTTTTCCAGCGACTTCTCCTGATGAAATCGCAACCGGTGGGATACAGATGATTCCCATCTCGACTCCCAGTGGCGACTTTAAGGTTTGGACCAAGCGAGTCGGGAATAATCCGCGTATTAAGGTACTCCTGCTCCATGGCGGCCCGGGAGGAACACATGAGTTTTTTGAGTGTTTTGACAGCTTTTTACCTCGGGAGGGAATCGAATATATTTATTATGACCAATTGGGTTCTTATCGCAGCGACCAGCCTGAGGACAGTAGCCTGTGGGTGACCGAACGATTTGTGGAAGAGGTAGAACAAGTACGGCTGGCACTCGGATTAAATGCGGATAATTTTTATCTACTCGGACACTCCTGGGGCGGGATTTTGGGAATAGAATATGCCCTCAAATATCAGGAAAATCTGAAAGGACTGATTATTTCCAATATGATGGCCTCCTGTCCGGATTATGGGAAATATGCACAAGAGGTGCTGGGCCCTCAGATGCCACCGGAGGTGTTAGCAAAAGTATTGGCTTTTGAAGCGAATGATGAGTTTGATAATCCCGAATATATGGATTTGCTTATGCAGCATCACTATACGGAACATATCTTACGCAGGCCGCTTGACGAATGGCCCGAACCCGTCAACCGAGGCTTTGAGCACCTCAATCCGGCAGTCTATGTGCCTATGCAGGGGCCCAGCGAATTTGGAATTAGAGGCTCACTCGAAAAGTGGGACCGGACAGCGGATTTGAAAAATATCACAGTCCCTACCTTGACTATAGGTGCGACTTACGATTCCATGGACCCCGCTCACATGGAATGGATGTCCACTCAATTCCCCAAGGGGAGCTATCTACTCTGTCCCAATGGCAGCCACTGCGCAATGTATGATGATCAGCAGATTTATTTCGACGGGCTACTTCGTTTTTTACGGGAAGTCGATGCAGGATAGCCATGCTAAGGAACCCTCAATCACTGGATTCTTCCAGTTCCCCATATGCCTCCATGAGAGGACTATCATAATTCACCGAAATATTGAGCGCGCCTAAAATGGTGAGCACCGTATTCCACTGCATGCTCATTTTCCCATGTTCCAGGTCATAAATAGAGGTTTTTCCTACCCCTGCAAGGCTTGCGAGTTGGTTTCGGGATAGGCCCGCCTGTTTACGATGAAAATGAGCGATGGACCCGATAGATCCCAAAGGTCCGAGTAGTTCTATATTTACTGCCATGGCAGTAAATATGTGGGATTATTTTTTCAAATCAAAATACCCAACAGATAAAAAGTAGCTACCCGCCTTTTCAGTCGTTTATTTCTGTTTTATTATGCGAAAACTTAAGTAAGGAATGGTCAAAAAACAAAACCGTCATTCCGGAAATATTTCATTGCGTCCCGACAAGTCGGGATGAAATGTTATCCGGAATCTCCCAGCCCCAAACGAGGGGTTAAGCAAGGCAGCTGAAGATTCCGGATTGTCCGCGGAAGCTGCGCAACCTCGGACCTCCGGAATGACGCAAGTGCGTGGAGAGCCAAATGGTGATTTTATGTTAGAGCCGTCCCTAAGCAGACTGCTGTAAGTATCAAGATGAAAGACCATATCTGCTTAAAACAAACAGGATTCAGTCTCTATCCTCACTTCTGACATCTGACATCTGACATCTGGCCATCTACTTATTTCCTACTCAAAAAATGGCACCCCTTCATGTGCATATTTCCGCATCCCTTCCTCATTGATTTCTACCCCCACACCTGGCTTTTCAGAAAGCTGGATATGCCCATCTACAATCATTTCCCCCTCAAAATCCACGATTTCCTTGAACATTTCATTTTTGTGGAAATAGATTTGCCATTCGAGGATCAAGAAATTGGGAACGGATGCACATACATGGGCGGATGCCATGGCTCCCAGGTAGGAAGCAACCATATGGGGGGCAAAAGGCACGTAATAGAGATTGGCGAGATTAGCTATTCGTTGCGCTTCGCCCAGTCCTCCTGCCTTTTGAAGGTCTGGCATAATGATGTCCACTGCTCCTATTTCCAGCATTCGGCGAAATCCATGTGCCAGGTAATGGTTTTCCCCTGCGCAAATGGGCGTGGAAGTCGATTCGGTAATCGCTTTATACGCATCTACATTTTCAGCAGGAATGGGTTCTTCGAGCCACATGAGCCCTAATGGCTCCATCATCTTGGCGACCCGTTTTCCGGTTGTAGCATCATAGCGACCATGCATATCCGCACAAATATCGAGATTGGGTCCTACTGCTTCTCGGGCAGCGGCCATTTGGTCATACATGCGTTGCAGTTCAGCCGGACTGGCCGTCCAATTATAGTGGTCGTATTTATTGGGGTCATTTGCCTGATCCAGATCAAATTTAATGGCAGTAAAGCCCATCTCTTTGGCTTCCAAAGCTGCTTTGGCAAATTCTTCTGGTCCCGGAAGTTGATTCTGATACAAGGCCGTATCACAATACACCCGAATATTGTCGCGAAACTTCCCTCCCAATAATTGATATACCGGTAAGTCCAATGCTTTTCCTGCAAGGTCCCACAGTGCAGATTCTACTGCCGTCAATACCGCCACATACATGCCTGATTGCGCCCCTTCAAAAAACCCTCTGCGGCGGATGTCCTCGTGTAACCGATGGACATTAAGTGGATTTTTACCTCGGATTCGATCCCCCATCATTTTGACAAGGTGATACGTACCCGGCGTGGCATCGACCCCTTCTCCACATCCCCAGATTCCCTGGTTGGTGTGGATTTTAACAAACAAACTGTGCCCATTTCGGATATAGCCACATTTGAGGTCTGTAATCTTGAGATCTGTGGGGCGGGAATACAGGGCATTTCGGGCTACAGCTGTATTAAGCCCTTGAAGGCCACCGAAAGTCATGGCGCTTGCGAGCGCGGCCTTTTTGAAAAAGGATCTGCGATTTGTGAGTGTGTCCATTACCAGGTTCTGTTTTTAAGGAATTCCTGAATTTGTTCTTTGCCTACGGGAAGTTCTTCTATGTGTTCATTGAGCCAGGCGGAAAAGTCCCGCTCTATTTCATCCGTCCATCGATTGTCAATCTGTCCGGCAGTATATATTTTTTCACGTAGCCGCTCATGGCCGAATGTATCCCGCAGGCGGACAATTTCTGAGGTTTTTACCACCTGTTCCGCCAAATGAGGAGGGATAAAGGAAACGCCTCTGCCCTTCCCCAGAACAATGTCTCCCGGCATCACCATTACCTGACCGATTCGGGTAGGAATATTAATCCCAATCAGGGTAGTATTGAGTTGTTTATCCGGGTTATTGAGATGATGAGAGGGATGATAGGATCGAACAAAAGCGGTAAATCCCTCCAGTTCATTGAGCCCATCGATATCGCGAACTGCCCCATTATAAACGATGCCATTTCCTGAATTAGCGAATATGGCATTCCCCACATTATCGCCAATGGTAGGTCCATTTATATGCAGCCCAAATTGATCTCCTACATAGACATCTCCTGGTACCAGTTGATCTACCGGCCAGGAATTCTGGCTTTTGATCCTGCCCTGTGCATGACCGGTGCTGTCAATTACGCGATGGACATCGGGTCTCCCAGGCATAAATACAGCTGTCACAGCCCGCCCCACCAATACCCCTTCCGGATGTATCTGCAACCAGCCTTCCTCATATTGGAAGGTATAATTTGCATTGCGCATCACAGCCCAGGCTTCTTCATGAGAGACCAGTTTCATGCGTTCGAGCAATTCATCCGGCACTTTCGGTCTGCCATCTTCAAAACGGTCCCCTTTCCACTCAGGGGTAAGGGCCACCATGTCTTCGGGGCTTAGGGAAATCTGCTGGGCGTCAACCGAGGTAAGGAGGATCGGCAGCATGAATATCCAGGCAATGAAAGAGCAAGATAAGGTACGCATAGAATAAGAGTGGCATGAGTCCTGAATGGGCGGAATTTTCGCCCATCGTGATAATACAAGATAGGATAATATCTGAGAAATATTGGGGTGTAGGCCAGTTTTTCTGCAAGCGAAGAATAACCGCAAGGTTCGCAAAGGAAAACTGGCCTACCCCCCTGATTGTTGTCACGGTTCTTCTTCTTGCTGCCTTTTTTCCCATCATAACAAAAACTGAATGAGCAGGAATGCAATGATAGCGGCGAGCATTCCGAAGCCCAAAGCACGAAATGCCATTTTCAAGTACTTGTACTTGTTGCGGAGCAACTGCCTCTGCTGATAGAGATCTTCGATGGCATAATCCAAAACCTTTTCGTCATCGGCCAGTACGGTTTTCATGTCCCGCAGGTAATCACCGTTAGACTTGTCCTCATTTTGTTTAAAATTCAAGGCCCTCTGACAATTTTAGCGGAGATGCCCGCTGGCTAAGATTCAATTTTGCTTATATCAAAAATGCTTTCCATAATTTGTCTTGGAGTCGAATTGTGTTCCAGCTGTAGGGAATGCTCCTTTATTGCAGGAGTTTCTTCCTGGGCAGGCGATTGTACTTTTGTAACACCCTCTGCGATGCTGTCAATTGCCGAGATCTGTTTTTTTCCCAGCAAAACTTGAGTCAGGCCATTCAGCCTTTTTGAATTTTATTAAACCAGATTGAATCCGCTCAATAAAATCCTGCATTTTTATTTTTCTCCTCACTGGAATTGTTAACGCCACGAGCAGCAGCGGGTGGCTGGAGGTGAAACCTGGCTACTACGCAGCAGCATGCTGAAGGCGGATTCCGATCCGCCGTTACTGATGATAATCGCAGATTAGAGGGCCTTCGTGGTTGGAGCGGAATCCGACCACAGCGCAGCGGGCAATATCAGCAGGCAGGAGATTCATTTAACTTTTCCCAAAAAAACCGGAATCAGCCAAAAGGCATTCAAGTAAAAGAGAATCGCAGGCGCAACGGGTAAGGCAATCGAAACAATGATGGTTTCCGGGCTCAGTTCCGCTCCCGCAATCAGGTCTTTTGGCAGGTTCCAAAATCCCACATATATCACTAATATAAGTAAGACATGGCCGATCAGTTCGAGATGGGGCCACAGGCTTGCTTGGATGGAACTCAGCTTTGGCAAATAGAAGATTTAGGTGCACGATGAATATCCTATCTACCAACTTACCGGATAAATACAAAACCAATGGGGTGAATGATGCGAATTTTGGGGTGGATTCAGGTTGTAGAGTAAAAAAGAGCACAAAGGTTCCCGATCAGGGGTTCCTTTGTGCCTTTTTTAGTGGCCAGTCGGTTCTGAATCGTCTGGCCACTATCTGCTGAAAAAAGTGGATGCTTGGCTTAAAATGCGTATTGCGCACCGATCATCCAGGTCAGGTCTGTTTCCATTTGCACACCATTCAGGTCGCGTACAATCGGAAGATTCGCTTCTATGGCAATTCTCAGACCGTGGTGGCTGAAATTAAATCCGCCGCCTGCAAAGACCTGCGTACCGCCAAAATTTTCTGCAAATACGGTAGGAACCATCCGACCATTTACCATCATCATATAGGCTTCATCCGCACCGCTGATTTCGCCACGGCTTGTACCCGTCAACCGGATAGAAGCCCCCAGGCTGTTCGTAACATTATAGGCCAACCAACTGGTGAGGGTACCGACATTGCCCTGGCTATAGGTTCTGTCGTTCTCTCCGAGTCGTACTTCACCTGAAAGCTGGGCACCGAAAGAACCGATGTCAGATTGCAAGAGATAGGTAATACCCGGTAAGAGGTCAAACGTACCTGTGCCCACCTGCATCGGATACGGGAGCTGCATCTCATTAGGAGCAGAAGCTGGCGTTACATCCATCTCATCGATACTTCCGGTAGGAATGCTCAAGCCCAGGTTGAGGTGCATCCGCTGACGATTATTATCCAGAAATTTGTAGAGGCCTCCAACCCGGATATCACCTAAGCCCCCCGACTCAGTCGTAAAAGTCATCCCACTCCGCATCAGGTGATCCATCGAGTTATCCAGAATATTGACCATCGCCATCAGGGTCAGGTTGTCCGAAACTGCGTACATGCCACCGATCATGTGCATACTCATCGGCATCTCAGTCGGGGTAATCAAATAATTACTGCCTTCTGCGCTGGTGACTTCTGAGTTTTCGAGCGCATCTGTTCCTGTCCGCATGCCTTCCATGGCCATGTGCATGAATCGATAGGAAACCATGAATTCGCCTTTATTGTGCGTATGGTCACCCATTACGCCAATGGGAGCATGTCCATCCGGACGGCTTGAAGACCATTTATTATCAGATTCCTGCGCAAAAAGAGCGTGAGTAGCTAACAGGCAGCACATAGCCAGCCCTATGAATAGAGATTTCATTTTGTATGAGATTAAAGTTGATAGATAAAAAAAGCGTACGCGATAAGCCCACGACTTTATCGGCCGCAGGGAGACTTACGCGATATGTATCAACTCAATCAGGAAGGGCGGAAAAGGGGATCATAAATCTCCACGGGATGGAGAGATTCGACATAACAGGTCGCCAGCCGGGTATCTAACCCGGGCATCTTGTGATGGAAACCGGGGGCTACCATCGCAATGACGAAATCTTTGGCTTCCACGCTGGGTCTGCTGTTGTGAGGCGAGTCGGATT
>CAYGTH010000224.1:0-3277 GCA_964352745.1 uncultured Bacteroidia bacterium | reverse complement strand
ATGACGAAATCTTTGGCTTCCACGCTGGGTCTGCTGTTGTGAGGCGAGTCGGATTTTTCTTCATAATTCTCCGACAAACGCTCTTTCAAAAAGCATTTCCCTTCACAGTGTAATTGCGGCCGCTCTCGGTTAATGCACAAGACCTCCTGTACATACTCCTGTTGGGCCGCAAAATAAATCACCGGATAGAGTGGCTTAAACAGCACCCAGCTGTACAGCGCAAGTAATACGGTTCCGATGACTCGTAACATAGATCAAAGATCGGTGCTTTGAGTGAGAATTCAATTAATAAAGTGTATTTTTTGGGGGAGGGCGTGTGCGGTCGGAGTGGTTAGGGCTCACGTGGTCGGGCGGAATCCGACCACAGCGCAGCCGGTGGCTGGAAGTGCAACCTGGCTACTAGGCAGCAGTATGCTGAAGGCGGATTCCGATCCGCCGTTGTAGTTGATAATCGAAGATTAGGGGCACGCGTGGCCGGAGCGGAATCCGACCACAGCGCAGCGGTGTGCTAGGGGTGAAATGAGGCACAGTCAGCAAAATGCTGAAGGCGGATTCCGATCCGCGAACTTATTTCACAGCTATCTGCTGCTTTCTTCACAGGCCCTGGGAACTTACTTCACAGGGCTCGAGTTATCCACAGGCCCAACAAATATATTTTAGGCAAAGGTTTACCTTTCACCATCCACAGATTAATTAGTAGATTATACAACTACTTTTGTAGTCAATATTCTCGGTACATTAACTGATTACCATTCGCCATTTGATATCACTACCAATGAAAAATACTGCACTTGTCTTAGTAGTACTATGCTCATTTTCGACCGCTTGGGCGCAATTTAACCTAGAATTTGTTAGAGGATCAGGCTCAACTGATTCTGATTATGGTGAAGCCCTGTCAACGGATTCCAATGACAATATCTATGTCATAGGTGGGGCGGCTGATTCGATTAGCCTGTCTGGAGACTTGGCTTACCCCATTAATCCTGAGGGAGGAATTTTTGTGGCAAAGTATGATCCGACAGGTAACGTGGTATGGGGCTTTGTGATAGTGAATGAAATCCGCTCTTTTCAAACCGACATAATTGTCGACTCAAACGATGATGTCCTCATTACTGGCAGCTTTGGGGGAATGGTTGATTTTGATCCTGATCCGGTGGATGAATTTATTCTTGATAACACATCAAATGACCACAACTTGTTTGTGGCCAAATACACAAATGATGGTGATTTTGTTTGGGCATTTAAAGTTGCAGGCAATGAAGACCTCTGGTCATTGGGCATTACACATGACAACTTTGATAATGTATATATCACCGGAATGATTAAGGGGGTAGCCGATTTTGACCCAGATTTATCCAGTATCGCAGAAATCTCCGCTACGGTTGGTGGAATGGATATCTTCATCGCAAAATACAGCAGTTCCGGAGAGTATGTATGGGCACATAGCCTTGGTGGCATAGCTGAAGAACTCGGATTTGCAATCGCGGCAGACAATCTCAACAATATATACATTACAGGGCAGGGTGGAAATTTTGCTGATTTCGATCCCGACCCGAACGAAGTAAGTACATTTGATACGATAGCACAGACCCATATTTTCCTGGCCAAGTATACGCAAGACGGAAACTTTGAATGGGTTCACGGATTTGGAAGTGTCTCTACTAATGTTGGGTGGGATATAGATATTGATCCTCTTAATAACATTTACATCGCAGGCTACTTTTTCGGTAGCCCAGATATGGACCCTAGCCCAACCGGTGTAAACCAGTTAACCAGTAATGGTAAGGCAGATGCTTTTGTCGCAAAATTTAGTAGTACTGGCGAATACCAATGGGCATCGAGTGTGGGCGGCCCAGGCGATGATGTTTTTTACTCAGTTGTTGCTCATGGTCAATCAGGAATTTACCTAGCAGGATGGATGGAAAACTCGATTGATGCAGACCCAGCCCCAACGACTAGTTCATGGCTAACCTCCAATGGTTGGCGAGACATTTTCTTATCTCAATATTCATCTTCAGGCCAATATCTTGGCGCGTTAAACATTGGAGCAGTCGATGGCGAATTAGTTTATGATGTGGCTGTTTCATCAGGCCAGCCTGTGATTACGGGTTTCTATGAATCCATGAACATTGATTTCGATCCATCATCGACTGATTCAGTATTAAATAATTTTGGGGAACAAGACTATTATCTAGCCAAGTTTTCAGGTTTTACCGTCTCGCTTGATCAAGCAGCCGCTGATCAATCTATTGTTATTTATCCGAATCCCACCACCAAAGTATTTCGTTTGAAACATGCGCGTCCAGGTAAAGTATATATCTATTCTTTGCAAGGGCAGCTATTGCTTTCTGAACGTGTTTCTACACACGATGGTGAAATTCATATTGGGCAATTACCCAAAGCACATTATGTCGTTCGTTTTCTAGATGATACTGGTAAAAGCTATCATACAAGTCTTGTAAAGATCTAGCCTGACCTCAATCAAAATTGGTGTAAACAGCGTACATCATACCACCTTTCTGAATAAACTTAGCTTTTGGTGACTGGTGTCTTATCTGAAGTTGGAAATACAACTGCTCACCTTTGCGCTCGATTGGATCATTAGCCAATTTCCCGGAACGAAGTGTAACTTCCTTTATCCTGGAAAAAAGCACAGACGGAAAAGAGTTTGTGCACTGGAAGGAAGTATTAACTGAGGGAGGAGATCGCCAAACGGCAACGAGGTATGAAATCTGGGATAATCAGGTAAGTAATCTCATGTTTCACTACTATCGGTTGAACCAAATTGATATAGATGGTACGAGCCGGATCATAGGAATCGCAGAAGTAGATACAAGGCCTTATGTCAATATTTTACCAGAAATTAAGCTTTTTCCCAATCCTGTAGAAAATCCATCAGAAATCTCTCTCCATATTAAGGATCCCTATGGAGAAGAAACGAAGGCTTATCAAGCCCAGATATTCAATAATCAAGGCAATAGGATAGGCACGTATGCAATTCCTGGAGATAAGACAG
Source organism: uncultured Bacteroidia bacterium (assembly GCA_964352745.1). Lineage (GTDB taxonomy): Bacteria > Bacteroidota > Bacteroidia > J057 > J057 > CAYGTH01. The sequence goes on along the minus strand of CAYGTH010000224.1, from coordinate 261 downwards.
TTATTGGAGAATATTCACTAAACCTGTCAACAGATCTGCCAGCAGGATTGTATTTCCTATCTATCAGCTCTGGCAGATGGGCACGGAGGATTTCCTTTGTAAAAAAATAAACGAAACTACCGTCGACCCTACCCGCTCATGTTCGGCTATTAGATCGTTCAACACTAGCCTCATTGTTCGGCCCTTGGCCGCATGAGGCCTTAGTTATTAAGACCATGTTTGGGACAGAAAATTTGTTAGCGAAAATGCTGAATTTAGGGT
>CAYGTH010000223.1:0-11394 GCA_964352745.1 uncultured Bacteroidia bacterium | reverse complement strand
GTCTTCTGTCTTCTGTCTTCTGTCTTCTGTCTTCTGCCTTCTGCCTTCTGCCTTCTGCCTTCTGCCTTCTGCCTTTCTTCTTCCCTCTACTTCTTCCCCCCAGGTCCTTTGACAAATCGGCCGGGGAGCCGTCCGGTATGCTCGCCATGGGCTAAAACCTGCTGTCCATTCACAAACACATGCACCATCCCTGTGGCGTATTGGTGGGGCTGATCAAAAGTCGCCTGATCCTGAATCGTATTCGGATCAAATACGACCACATCAGCAAAATAGCCAGCTGTCAGCGAACCCCTGCGGTTAATTTTCAAATTGGCAGCAGGAAGAGAAGTCAATTTACGGATGGCTTCTTCGAGGGGAATAATTTCTTCTTCCCGAACATACTTACCGAGCAAGCGTGCAAAGTTACCATAGGAACGGGGATGCGGATTGGATTGCAGAAAGATCCCTTCAGCCGCCAGAGAGGCACCGTCAGAACAAAAACTCACCCAGGGAAGGGCGATTTGTTTCCGCACATTTTCTTCATTCATTAGAAAATAGACGGCTCCTACCCTACTCCCATCCTGGATCACGAGGTCCATGGCTGTTTCTTCCGGCGTACTCCCCCTTATCATTGCCACGTCGGCGAGGGTTTTGCCGGTGTATTTTTTCAGGGAATCGTTTTTAAATTCTACTAAAATAATCTTGTCGGGAGCCCCCACAGCGTAAAAGAAATTTTCCCAATCATCGGTATCTGTATTCATCGCCGCTGCTACTTCTTTCCGAATAGCAGGATCTTTCAGGCGAGTGGCCCAGGCCTGATATCCGCCTTCCTGCACGGAGGGCGGCATAACCGCATCCAATCCGGTGGCCCCTGCTATGTAATTATACATATCAGCAGTGATTTCCAGACCTTCTGCCCGGGCAGATTCGATTTTCGCGATTACGGAATCGATCTTATGCCAATTGTTTTTCCCGGCTGCCTTGAGATGGTAGATTTCGGCGCGAATACCTGCCACACGGGCAATTTCCAGGACCTCATCTACGGCTTCCAACAATCCATTTCCCTCGCTCCGCATATGCACGATGTACATCCCATCATATCTTGCTGCCACTTCGCACAGTGCTATGAGTTCATCCGTATCGGCATAAAAGGCCGGTGCGTAGATCAGCGAAGCTCCCACGCCCAGTGCTCCTTCTTCCATTGCCTCCTGCACCCAGGCTTGCATTTGCTGGAGTTCGGTTTCAGTAGGTGGGCGGTTTTCAAAGCCTATGGCACGCTCCCTCAGGGTAGTTGCCCCAACAAAGGACGCTACATTGGTCGAAACGCCTTTGTCTTCGAGGTAGGTCAGGTATTCGCCCAGCGTATTCCATTTAATATCGTATTTCAGATCTCCCATCGCCTCCATCCAGTCCATTTTCATTTCCTCAGACAGCGGGCCCATAGAAACCCCTTCGCCCATCACTTCGAGGGTAACGCCTTGCCGGATATCGCTTTGGGATTTCCCGTCCTGAATGAGGGATTCAGTTGCCCAGCTCAGCATATTGATAAATCCCGGAGCCACAGCCATCCCACTGACATCCTCCTCAATCTTTCCCCTGACATCGTCAAGTTCTCCTATAGCAGCGATGCTGTCTCCCTGAATGGCAATATCTCCCTCAAATCCAGGATTGCCAGTTCCGTCATAGATCGTTCCGCCTCGAAGCACTAAATCATATTCTTGCCTGGGCGTGGTACAGGCACCCACAATCAACCAGACACAGCAGAGCCCAACCGGTACAAGATTCCAGAATTTCAACATGCGATAACTCATGTTGAAAAATACAGCCTTTCAACGGAATATTCAATGGCTAGCCATCAAGTAGCGTCTTCTTCCCACACAAAGAGCCGCACCTGCTTATCAGATTCTCCAAAGGAAATAAACTTTTCAAAAGACATCCCAATACGCTCCAACAACCGGCCCGATCGCTCATTATCCGAATCCGTAATCGCAACCACCCGCTTCAATCCCAATTCTTCCCGGGCAAATTTCATGGTAGCAATTGCTGATTCAAGTGCATATCCGTGACCAAAGTATTCGGGCAACAGCGCAAAGCCAATATCCACATCTTCTAATTCAGGCCGATCCACCAGGCCCATCATGCCGATTGGCGCTTTGTTTTCAATTAATTCTACGAGCCACAAGCCCAATCCCTTTTCTCGATAACTCTTGACCTGTCCTTCAACAATGTAGGTTATGGCATCTTCCAGCGTATGGACTCGTTTGTCTCCAATAAACTGCAACCAGGGAGGTGTATTAACGAGATGCAGGATAAATGCTGCGTCATCGGGCCTTAACTCTCTTAATATAAGTCGTTCGGTTTGGGCAATTTGTTTCATATGAGTAGATAAGAGGTCAGATATCAGATGTCAGATTAGAGAGGTCAGACAACAGACATTAACCGCCTCTATTCCAGGGAGAAAATACCGGGATCTCCAAAGCGTGTAACCTCCTTGAGTTTCTCTTCACAGGACTTCGCGGCAGCTTCATTTCCCATCTTCTGATGCAGGGAAGTCAACAGATAATACGCCTGTGGGCAATTCGGAAATATTTCGAGCAATTGCTCGCACACTTCGATCGCCTGATCATATTGATCAGCGGCGGCATAGGCTTTTGCCAGACTGATCCGTGTAGGCCGGGAATAATATGGGGGTTCCGAATAGCCCAACTCCCGCTCGGCCTCCACCGCTTTTTCCAATAGGAAAAGAGCTGTTTCATGTTGCCCCCCTGCACTTTCGATGCTTCCTTGTAATTCCAGAGAAGCTACGTTCAGGAAACGGGACAGGTAGTTGAACCTTCTATTTTCCTGTAAAGCGGAATCCTGCCGGGTACTTCGCCACAAGTGAGCATCTAAGTCAGCAGAAGCGGCTTTGGCCAGCATCAAATCTCCTGCTTCCACAGCAGCCATCCCCGCTGAAAAAGCGAGCAGGCTTTTTCGATAGGCAGCAGCAGGAACGCCGTATATACTATCCATATCCGCGAGGCCCTCGAGCCGGGTAGCGGCCTTGTCCCAGTATCCATAGAAGAGTTCCATCTTTGTGGGAGCGATAATTCCCTGGAAGAAAAAGGATTCCCGATGCAGTTCCAGGCGCTCCGGGATTATGGGCATGTTTTGTAAATACTCCGCATATCGCAATCCCTCGCTATATCTGCCATCCATCGCACAGTTGATCAGGAGGTAGTGAATATTGTGGATGTAGTTCCAATTATCAACTTCGTTGATGCCTTGTTCGGCCTGATACGCGGAGTCCACTTTCATCGCCCGCACAAAATAATCATGGGCCTGGTCAAATTCGCCCAGCTTGAAATAGATATGTCCCGGCATGTGTACGATGTGACCGGAATTGGGGGCCAGACTTGCGAGTTTCTCGGCGCTCTTTCGGGCCTCTTCCGGGCAGCAGCCTTCTTTTTGATGAATCCAATAATGATGCGCACCGTGATGTTCCGGATACTCACGGAGCAGGTCCCGCAGCAGAAACTCCGATAACAAAGTTCCTGATTTCGGCTCATTATCAAGGGTATAGGCACCCATGTTCACCAATACTAAAAACAACCGGGCCTCCACATCCTCCGGGTATTTATGGACGATTTTTTCCAAAACCCGCTGATATTCTTTTCGTTCTTTTGCTATCTCAAACAAGACAGCCTCTGCATACCACTGCTCATGTTCGTTGGCAGCCCCCATGAGTTCTTTGACTTTTTCCAAAGCCATCTCTTTATCCGGATCAAAGGCCTCATGATTGATATAGTTGGTGGTGTGCAATAGTCCCCAATAAGGCATCAGCGCAGTCGAATCATGCCGAATTGCCTCTTTGAAGGCCCGGTATGCCTCCAGGTCCCAAAAGCAATGCAACAGGGAAAGGCCCTGGTTAAAAAACTGCTGCGTCAGGGGGGAGGTCGTTTCAATTGTTAAATTAGAATTCCCAATTCCCTCCATGAGCTGAGGAGCCGGCAGGTTGTCGATGTATACGGTACCTTCCCGACAATGCTGAATATGCTGTAAGTGATTATGGCCTGAGGCCGGTGTATGGGTGTGTTGAGCCAGGAGCGGGGCAGTAGCGACCAAGCAGGCAAAAAGGAAAAATTGTTTCATGGATGTATCGTGTTGATCCTTGAAACCTATTCAAATTTTGCCATAAATCAAACCGGAGTAAGTAGATAGATTGTTAGTATCGAGTGCATAGAGTACAGAAACCAGACGATGACTTATCTCTATTTCACGATCTCCCATTTCCTATCTTTATCCCTGGCTCTCCCCTTGTCTGCAGGTATCAAGGGTTTTGTTCTGCCGGATGGGGATATGCATCTTCCGCATCATCGCCGGGTTGGCGATGGAGACAGGCAAAGTCCTTTTCGACCAGGAGAAAAAGTTCCTCGCCCCCGCCAACTGCCTGTGTATGATCAAAGCCTACCCTATCCGTTTCTGTCCAGGCTACCGCGAGGGGCTCAGGCACAGCGAGGATAATCTGCTGATTGAGAAAGGAAACAACCGGGCTTTCAATCCCTTTTCTCCGTTCCAATCTGTATTCAATTTGTTGATCTTTGCCGATTCCCAGCACTAACTGCTCTGATACCAGCCCGGTCCGTTGAAACTGTGCGACCTCAGACTCGGTAAGCCGAAAGCGGATGCTGTTTCCTTTAATTCTCAATTTCATAGACCCCATTTTATAAAATCCTCCCCAAATCCCAATGGATCTGGGGAGGATTTAAAATATGATTGCTAATTATTCGATCACTAACCTTCTAAATGAAGATCCTTGAGTAGTTTTCAGCCGTAGGAGATACACGCCCGGGGCCTCTCTACTCAGATCAAGTTGGTCCCGATAGCCTGCAATTCGGTTGATTTTCCGGGATTGAATCATTCGGCCTGTAAGGTCGTACACTTCCATTTTGATATCCTCAACACGCCCCAGGTCGATTTCAATACTAAACATTCCGGAAGAAGGGTTGGGATACACTTCAAAGCGATCGATCCCCGCATCCAGGTCTTGTTCCAGGCTCATGGTTTGATCTACCAAAATGTCATTAAAGGAGACCACACATCCCTGGGCATCCGTTACGGTTACCGTATAGGTACCGGAGGAGAGAGAGACAATCGTATCGGTTGAGCCGCCATTGCTCCAGCTATAGGAATAAGGTGGCACGCCGCCAGAAGCCAGGACCCAGGCCGTTCCATTCCCAGACCCATCATCCGATGTAGCACTTGCCAATCCCCCGAGAGAGCTACAAAAGTTCATAATGGGACGCAGGATATAGGAAAACTCCCCTACCCAAAAATCATCATTGGAGAACCATACATTTCCCCCAACACTATCTGATTTCACCCAGGCAGACTCCGGAGTAAAAATATCATTGGAAACCCCTAGCGAGATATTGCCCGGCGCATATTCGATCAAGCCTACGAAGAATTCGGAATTCACAGGAAAAGGTACCTGCACATCGAAAGGGAAACTCACAAATGCTCCTGCATCTGCTGCAGTAAATACATGAACGGGCGATTCGGTAACCAAAGCCTGAGGGGAGCCTGTATTTGCATCCACCGTATATAGAACTGCAGATACAGAATCACCCACTACCGGTTCATTAAAAAATGCATTCACACTCGTTACAATTCCCCCATTGGGCAAGGAATAGTTTTGGCCAAATATATTTAAGCCACCCCCTGCATCAGCCCCGAGTGAAACAAATCCATCCAGGACGTTTGCATCCCGCGCATAGGTCGAGTCTGTGATAAAATACGCGTTTAAAAAGGTATCATTAACAGGCTGCATGTCTGCTTCCGTGATAGAAACGATGTATTCTGCCAGATAAATCGCCAGGGTATCTACTGGGGTAAAAGTACCGGAAGCAGCGAACAAAATTGTATCTCCAACCGCGAGGTTAGCCACTGTTGCGCCCATTCCATCTGTATAAACAGAGTTACCTGATGCATCAAACACCTCCACATTCACGTCTACATTCGTTACCGGATCAAACCCGGAATTGACAACCGTAGCTCCAAAGTTAAAGGGAGTGACCACTTGCGAAACCGGTTGTTGGTCGTATTCAGACAAGAATTCTGCATCGATCAGGCTGACGTCATAAAATGCCGCAGCATCAGCTACTTCTACATCGTTTAAAAATAATAGGTTTTTGTTATTCGAGTTGTTCCGCCATGCGATATAAATGGTCTGGCCGGAATAGGCATTTAAGGATGCCTGCCGATTAGTCCAGGCAGTATTTTCTTCTGCTATTGTAAAAAGTACATCCGTAAAATCGGCTACCGCAGTACCCGTAGTTGAAATCCGGACTTCATACCCATCTGAAAACGGAGGTGCCTCGAAGGTATATGCCTGCCAACGAAGGGTTTGAGCGGGAGAAGCAGGAATCGCGAGTGCCGGACTGATCAACCAGTCATCAGAGATGCCAGGATTTGCATACCAGGAAGTGCTTGCTGCAACTGTATCTCCAGGAGTATCTTCAAATGGGATCCAGCCATTTGTAAAAAAAGCATACCCCGGTTGAGGAGTCAGTCCATCGTTATCAATGATCGTCCAGGTACTTGGAATGCCTGCATTAAAATCTTCAAAAAGGAGCTGTGCAGTTCCACTCAGTGGTACGCCTGCGACCAGGAGGAACATTCCTAGCAGTCGGAGGGGATGACAGTAACAAGTGTTCATAAAGGGTTGGGTTGGGGAAATTAATCTTGCAAGTAAAGAAAGATTTTAGAATAAAGATGTAAGACTGTATCTACCTAATTAGATAATAACATCTTGTCTATATACGCTATACTTAAATCTGTCCATTTACTTATATACAGGTAAATTACAGATATGTGCTTTGAATGAAAAGCTATTTTTGCGGAAATAGCAGGGGTTAAGGGTAAAAAAAATACCCCTCCATTTTCAGGAGGGGTAAATAGCTGTATCAATTAACTTAGTAGTTTATTCGATAACGAGTCTGCGGTAAGTTGAACCTTTAGTGGTGTGAACCCGGAGGATATATACGCCCTGGCTCTGGTTGCTAAGGTCAATTTGCTCATTGTACATCTGAACACGATTTGCAGCATCCATGTAGATCGTACGACCCGCAATGTCCATCACTTCCAAACGGATGTCATCCATTTCTGCCAGTTCGATATCAACAGTAAAGCGACCTGTAGAAGGATTCGGGAAGGTTTTGATCTCGTTGATTCCAGCAAGATCATCTTCGATAGCAGTATTGTCAATTACCTCGACACTGTCTTGTGTAACTAAACAACCGCGAGCGTCACTAACCGTAACACTATAGAATCCAGCAGCCAGGAAGAGTGCAGTATCAGTGGTTGCCCCATTGCTCCAGGAGTAGGTGTAAGGAGGTGTACCACCAGAAGCGAGTACAAAAGCAGACCCGCTTCCATCTCCATTATCCTGAAGTCCACCTGCCAATGCATCAAGGCTGGTACAGTAGCTCAGGTTAGGACGAATGATGTGAGCCCACTCACCGCCTACCCAGAAGTTTTCACTTGCAAACCATGCACCCCCTCCAAGAGAGTCAGACTTGATCCAAACTGCGCCTGGGGTAAAGATCCCATTAGAAACCCCCAGGTTCAGACTTGCATTCCCGGCAGCCTCGACAGCTCCTGTGAAGAAGGTCGTACTTGGAGGAAGTGGCAATTGAGTTGAATAAGGGAGCGTCAGGAATACGCCGTTAGCAGCGTCAGCAGCTGTAAATACATAGGTAGGCGTACGGCTGATCTGTGAAGTCGGAGAACCGGTAGCTGGATCTGTCGCCCACAATACGCCCCAGGTAGAATCACCTGCTGTAGGTGCATTTACAAAGAAGTCTACGCTGGTAACAGTTCCACCAGAAGCTCCTACTGTGTAGTTCTGCCCCATAGTAGTCTGTCCGCCACCTGCATTGGCAGCACCCAGTCCGAGCTGAACATTGATCACATTATTATCCCGCGCAAAAGTCGAGTCAGTTATCAGGAATGCGAATCCTGTAGTATCGTTGATGGTATTCTCATCTGTCTGACCTGCCAGGGTAATCACAGAAGTAGCCTCATAAACCGTTCCGGGAACGTTAGGTGCAGTAAAAGCAGCAGTGGTAAATCCAGCTGTGGCTCCCTGAATAACATTCGTGAAAGTCTGAGCTTCTGAGAATACATTCATCCCACCGGAATCAACTGAAACTGTCAAGGTCGCAGAAGTCAAGGCCTGAGCACCCTGGTTTAAGATATCTGTGCTGAAACTACTTGGAGACACATGATCTTGGGGCATACGCACTAAGCCATTTCCGGTAAAGTTAGTAACATTTGCATCCACCTGAATCGGTGAGAAATCAAGGTCATATCCAAACAGCAGGTCAGGACCATTCTGGAGTAATCCTCCAATGATATTCTGAGTAGGGAAAGCAGGGTGGTTAGTTGCGATGAACAAGCCACCAGCCAAACCAGCAGTTCCACCAATGTCAGCATTTACTTCACGCTGTACACCTGTAAAGGTACCAGCAGGAAGCGCCAGCTGAGAAATTACCCCATCAGAAGGAGTACCTGGCTGCTCAAATACCCACAGGTAAGGACCGCCTGCACTGATATTATCTGTTACAGCACCATACATTCCTACCCGACCGTGAGTAGCCGTACCGATAGTAGTAAGCGTAGCACCTGTCAAAGCTACTACCCCAATATCAGAGGTAAAGTTACCGATGTAGAATCCACCATTACCGCCATCAAGGGTAGCATCATACGTCAGGAAACGCGCGCCAATCGAAGCAGCAGCACCTGTGATTCCGATTGTGCTGGTCAGTGTACGGGTAGTAGGATCAATCACAGCAATAGAAGCACCTGCACTACCTGCGTAGAGATTGGTGCCATCACCTGTGATACTCCGAACGTTTGATACACCAGCGATGGTGAAAACTTCGATCAGAGATCCATCTGGGTTCAAGCGAATCAAGGTATCAGTTGCCCAGGCAGAAACCCAAAATTCAGTTCCTGTCCAATAAGCACCGGCAAGACCTGCAAGTGGAGCAGCTGGAACAGCTGAGTCAGAAACGCTGTAAGTGAATTCAACGTCCCACATTGCATCGATGCCCATAGTAGTAACGGGATCATCTGTACGAGCAGTAGAAGGATCTAATAACAGCAGGTCTGCTCCACCGATTTGCTTAATAGTAGAAGCAGCTGGTGAAAACTCTGCTTTTTGCAGGGCCTCCATTTGCTGTGCGGTACGCACCTGCTGGGCCGAAGCAGAAAGGGCGAAGGTCAAAAGCATACTGAGCATCAGCATACTTTTCCCAAAATAGCGTGTAAAATTGTTAAAGTTCATAGTTTAGAGATTGGTTGGATTATAGGAATTGGTTAAGCATTATTAACAATGGTTGATCGGAGACTTATTCATAGAACCCCCATAGTTCAATCTGAGATTGAGCTTTATAGGGATAGAAATACATGAGGTGTGGAAAAAGTAGTGTTAGAGTTTGGCAAATGGTTAATTTTGCAAATTTGCTGGCGTTAGGGGATTTCAAGCTTACAATTCTATGGATTTTTAGTGGGAATACCAAGCGTATTTTTGGGGATGGGATGGGTATGGATTAACCCATTAGCCCCTTACCTTTGCAGATAATATGATTCCGACATTCCTGGTTCCCGTTTTATCAGGCGATCGTCGATTACTTTTTTTCCTGAATTTTTCTCAAAAAATGAAAACCGCAAGCTGTATACTTGGCTGCTTTCTGATAATCATGACCGGAAGCGCTCAGGTTTTTGAGAATCCCGATTTTCGGAATCGGGCATCTGTGGGGATGAAAATGGTCTATCAACTGCAATTTGAAGCTGCGAACAGCCATTTCCTGCTCTTAAAAGACGATTTTGCAGGACATCCTGCTCCGCACTTTTTACTGGCCCTCAATCGATGGTGGCAAACCTACCTTTCTCCAACAGACGACCATTTCCACCTCTATATAGAGTCCGAGTTGTCGAATTGTCTTGAACTCAATAAGCCGCTTAAGGCAATTCCCGCTTATGAATTAGAATATGTTTTTTTTCAATATATGTCTTATGCCTTTCGGGCCCGCCTATATATCCTGCAACAGAACTATTGGAAAGCTGCTAATTCTGGAAGAAAAGCATTGACTTACCTAAAAAAAGGCTTTGAGTTTACGGATCAGGCTCCCGAGTTTTATTTTAGCTCTGGCATCTACCACTACTATGCAGCGGTCTATCCCAGGAACCATCCGATCGTCCGCCCCTTTCTGATTTTTTTCCCAGATGGGGATGCCAGCCTTGGCCTTACAGAACTGGAAAAGGCAGCAGCCGTTCCCAATTTCGCCCAGGTGGAAGCCTCTTTTTACCTGACCAGCATTTACCTGCATCACGAAAAGGATGTGCAGCAAGCCCGCCAGGTCGCTCAGGGGCTCGTAAGCGAGTATCCGGATAACATTTGGTTTCAACTGGATTTAGCAGAGGTACTGATTGCGGAGAAAACCTTTCCACAGGCATTGTTGATTCTCGAAACCGCCCAGCGCAGCTTTGAACAACATGCCTCTCATGACCAGATACCTATCAGGAGCCGGGAACAATCCCTCAGCACCTATGTCATGATGCGGGTCTATCATCTTTTGGGGCAGATTGCCTTTCAGGATTCCACTCTCATCCATGCGCTGGATCATTTCAGAACCAGTAACAGGATGGCGGAGCTTGCCAGCATAGAATCAAATGCAATGCTCCCCGTCAATTACCTGCATATCGGGTATTGTTATGACCGGATGGGAATGCGAAAAGCAGCAGTGGCAGCCTATCAAAAAGCGATAAAGCTTCCGGAGAATGAAGCCATCAAATCTCGTGCAAAAGCCTGTCTTCAGGCACCCTGTATGGACTGATTGCCTGCAAAATTCCAAATTAAGGACTACAGCCTATCAGGCAATCCCTGCGGGACCTCCAAAATTAGGGGGGAGCTGAACTTCTTTTTCCAGAATCGGAATTTCCCCTACTGCGCGTTCAAACTTCTCTACGTTTTCACGCAGTGCCAGCATCAATCGCTTGGCATGCTGTGGAGTCATAATAATCCGGGAACGTACTTCGGCCTTGGGCGTACCGGGTAATACCTGAATAAAATCAAACACAAATTCCGTCATCGAATGCGAAATCACAGCCAGGTTGCTGTACACCCCGTGGGCCACGTCTGCAGGAAGTTCAATATTTAGTTGGTTGGGGGCATTTTTCTGATCCGCCATAATTATCAGGGATTTCCAATTTTTGTGTAATGAACAAGCAAGATACGGAATCATTAGGGATATCAAGCAGGATTCTCGCTGAGTTGTAACATTGCCTCCTTCTCAAAACCATTCATTTAGCTCGACTGGGGTGTAGGCCAGTTTTCCTGCAAGCGAAGAATAACCGCAAGGTTCGCAAAGG
>CAYGTH010000222.1:5351-11405 GCA_964352745.1 uncultured Bacteroidia bacterium | reverse complement strand
GCAAGAAGTGCTTTCAACTGATCGTAGAGTTCCTCCTTGTCGAGATTTGTTTGCGCACTGATTAACAGGTAATAAGCCTGAACCAGAGGATCCCAACTATTGGAATTTCCTTGTGCTTCGCATAGAGTTTTCAGGTCTTGGAAATGAATACCGGATGGAAGGTGCTCCGCACCAAGGATATGCTCCTGGCTGATCATACCTACCTCGTACTTCATTCGTTGAATCAGGTAGTATGTATCCAGATACTGTGCCGCTTCCAGGAGTGCCGGGCTTGCTTGCCGGTTGGGATGTCGTGTTTGGTGGGAAAGCTCTGTAGCATATAATTCTGACATCAGCCAGAAGTCATTCACTTCTGCTGTTTGAAGGTTAGCCAGGTGGAGTTTCTTTAATTTTGTAAGTGTTCTGGGAAAATAGACAAGGTCTTCATGCTCGTCCAAGGCCTGAACCTGATGTGTTTGTACCAGACTTTCCTGCTGTTGATAGAGTTCTTGCCCGATGAACTGATGGAAGAGCTTTACGAGTGCGCTACAGGCTTGTCTGAATCTGTTTAGATCAAATGCTTCATGTCGTTTCCAGGACTTGTATGCTGTTTGTTCCCAGGTGTCTGATTTAGGCTTACCTAATACCACTTGCAAAACCTTACAAAGATCCGGCAGGTCTTTTTGACGATTGAAGTAAGGGCTACTCAAAAATTGGTGAAAGCGCTTGAGCTCACTTTCTGAAAGGAGGGATAGGAAATATAAAACTTTGGGCATTGTTAGAACTTTTGCGAAATTTCCTTTTGGGGTAAATAGTTGAATGAGAGTGATTTATGTGATTTTTTAGACATAAATGCTGCTCGATTTCAAAAATTAAGGACAAGTTAACGGTTTGAAGAGCCGAATGAAAAAGGATTGTTTAGAGGGAACAAATATTGATAACCCTAAAACGAATATTATGCCTTTCAATGCAAATCTCATCCAAAATTTGACAACCTATGGAAATCAGAACAGAAGCCATTCATCTTGACAATAGTGGCAACTCAGATACAATGCCACTTACATTTACCTACAATACGACAACGGGTGATTTCAGGGCCCGTGGAAAGGTAACCTATCAGTGGGATAAACCCGATATCGAAGGGGAGGTAAAGGTGCTACTCGCCTTGAATGGTATGGAAGTAAAGATCGATCCTATCGGAGATCCGACCCAAGCTCAAAATGTCAGATTGATAGCTAAGATAGTCCTGGAAACCCCTCGCTATTTTGAGTTTGAGCTCATTACATGGGGAGGTTCTCCTGGTACATATACGCCTAAGATCTTAATGGCCGATGTTACCTATATCGCAATCAAAATGTAAATACCTGTCGATAAGCAGGTGGAAAAAATATAATTACAATAATTGAATTTTATACTTCAATTAGTTGATTGTGAGGAGTTTGCGGGAGAATGTAAATCTCAAAATACAGCTTCGGACATAATTATGCCTCAAAATACTTTTTGACCTTCTGAATAAAAAAAATGAGGTTGATCGTATAGGGAAAGCATTAAAACCTCAGTTCGTTTTAATGCAACGTTACGTAAACGGACTGTTGTCAGTAATAGGCATCAGTTCGTTTGTATCAAAAGCTACCTGAGACTGTACTTAGTAGAAGTTATGGAATGATTTATACAGTAGAATAATTTGAAGCCTCAATTATTTGGAAAGCTGTTGATATTTCATTTAATCATTAGACGAGCCAGAAATCTGACATAATGTTCCTGTTAGGGTATGGAAGGCCCGGCCTTTTGAGGGCCTTAATTTACGAGTATTCGTCATATCGTTCTCTAGTCCAAAAACTTGGTTTTATTTCATCTTGCAGTTAATCATTTTGCCGTGAAAACATTTACTTTAACACGTATCATGGTATGTCTGTGCCTCTTTAGTTGGCTTTGCCAGGAGGTTTTAGCATGTCCTACTCCCAAGTCTCGCTGGTTGAGTATTGTTTATGATGCCAATGTTGGAGAGCCCGGAACCGGGGCCAAACCTCTTTTGAATGCCAGCACTCTCATCATGTATGCTCCCATCGAAACCCGACCGGCGGGCACAACTTGTGGCTATATAGGCCCTTACACCTACCATAATCCCTACCAGGTTTGGAATAGTGTTTGGCAAGGGAATAATTATTGGAAGATGACCAAAATCCCCGGTACTTTCAAATGGGTTATTGAGTTCAATATTGATAGTTTATATGGGGATGCTTCTTTTTTTAGTTATAACTCGCAGATAAGCCCGGACGACACTTTGGTTTCTATGGAAATTCAATTCAGAGATGAATTGGGCAATACCTCCGCGACCATTGAGGTTACAGACAAAGATAAAGCTTGGGGGCCAACAGTTAAAATCTCTGGCCTACCTTTTTCAGGACTTACCTGTAACTTTTTTGACGAAACCGCCGGTGCTGATCTGGAAATGGTGAATACCTATAATTTAGATGAATATCAACAGGTTCCTTTTCGGCATATACAGGGTAATACCCGTATAGCTGCGAAAGGTAAAAACAATGGGCCTTTGTTAGCCAATAGCCCGAAAATCATCCTCAATGCGCAAGATCCCATGCAGGTGTACCCCGCTTTGGAAATGCGGATTCTTGAGCCTGTACAGTTGTCGTATATTTCCGGTGCGTCCAACGTTCCTATTATAAAGGATTTGCCGAAAGATATAATTGATGTCTTCACACCCAATGATCTAGCTGCTGCGATCGTTGATTTTGGCTCTCCGGGATGGTATAACCTGGACTTCAACCTATCAAGCCAACAGCCAGATACCCTTCTGCAAAACAACTCCATGACTCAGAATTTCTACCTGTCCGATACGGTCATGGCGAGGGACAACGGAATCATGGTTAACTCATTGATTGGTGGAAATGGATACCCCTTTGAATATGGGCATGTTATCAAAATACATAAACGAGATACGCTCACCTCCATTTCCGGAATGTTGGTCAATCCCCCGGTTGGGCAACAAATGGCCTACAAAGTCTATGATTTTAATGGTAGTCCGGGCAGTCTAATCGCTACCAGCACTACGTATGTAACTACAATTCAGGATCAGGCGAGTACCCCAGGTTCCTGGATTACCCTGGGGTTTAGTCCGAAAGTAGCCCTCGATACGGGAACTTACTTTATCAGTTTCAACCAGATGGATAACCAACCCCTTAATCTTGCCTATGCCGATTCCAATTATACGCCTGGTACTGTGTTTTTAAAAGCTGGGATCACTCCATGGGCAGACATTGGAAATGCAACCACGCTTGAGCCTGCTCTTATGCTGAGAGCCAATTTTGGGACTGAACCTTCTATAGAGGTTAATCCTCAAAACTATTGTCCATCAGGTGCTTCTAGTAGTGCTGACAGCCGGATTGATCAGGTAATTTTGCTGGGAGAAACCCACCAGATTAATATCAATACGGCAACAGTAAACAATACCTATTCGGATTTTACCCAATTCAAGGCCGATCTTACTTTGTCCAAAACCTATCCTGTGGGTATTCTGCTCGGAACCACTGGTTTTACTCAATACCCTAAGACGTCTAAAATCCTGGTTGATTGGAATCAGGACAATGATTTTGACGATTCCAACGAGGTTTTTGACGGACCGAGTTACATTTCGGGAGAAATTCCCAGTCTTTCATATCACAATATCACTGTACCTGATAATGCAAAATTAGGTGCTACTATGATGAGAATTGTTTGCTGGGAACATACCTGTTGTACGCAGCCCTCAGCCAATTTTTGCGGTATATATTCTTATGGCGAAACCGAAGATTATACCCTTGAGGTCATTGATAGAAGCTATTGTTTCTCCTCAGCTAATATTGATGGTAGCCCTATCATTTCAAAGGTCGAATTGTCCAATACATTGGATGCTCTTTCCAACAATACGGAAGATAGTTGTGGAGACTATTCTGATTTTACCAATCTTAGTTTAGACGTTGCTCCGGGTTCAACTGTTAATGCTAAGATCAACATCGATGGCTGTGGTCAATCTTCTGATTATGGAAGCGTGGGCGTTTTTGTTGACTGGGAGGGAGATTTTGATTTTGGATCTCCCCTCTTCACTGCAAATTCTGTAGATAGTGTTGTGAGTACCTTCAATGTGCCTGCAAACATTCCCTCTGGCCCTAAAAGGATGCGAGTCGTGATGATATTTACTCCCTCTGGAGGGGGGGATCCTACTGAACCCTGTGGCTTGTTCGTGCAGGGGGAGGTGGAAGACTATACCTTAAATGTCCTTAATTACAATGATATAAGGGTAAGTTCAATTGACAACCCAGGAACAGATTGCGGGTCAGCTAACACCCCAATTACCATTACGCTATGTAATGAGGGGCTTACAGCCCAAAGCAATATCCCTGTCTCCGTTAGTACAGGTGATTCAATCTTTACTTATACCCATACTGGAACCATTCAGCCGGGTAACTGTGTGCAAGCAAATGTTGGCTCCCTAAATACTTTGGAGGGAGGAGTCTACACGATTATCGCCGAGGCTCAATTGGCAAATGACCAGGTTTCTGACAACGACAGACAGTTCAAAACCATTACATTCTATTCTACTGCTTCTCCTGCAGTTACGGCTGACACCGCTTGTGGAGTTGCAAATCTCACTCTTTCCGCTCAAGCTAATTCGCAGTTTGCCGGCCCTGTTTACTGGTATGACAGCCAGGGAACCAATGTAGGTATCGGAAGCCAGTATTATACTCCTTTGCTTAATACCACGACCATCTACTATGCTCAGGTTGGCATCACCACCGGTTGCCCTTCTTCTCAGGCGGCAGCTGCAGCGGTTATAGACCCCCTGCCCAATATATCCGCTCAAGGGACTGATCCGCTATGCGCCAGTTCTCAGGACGGAACTGCGAGTGTTTCAATTCTTTCTGTAATCCCGCCCTATTCAATCAATTGGGACAATGGATTCACTGGCCCCAACCTAGTGAACCTGACAGGCGGAACTTACGCCGTTACGGTAACAGATGACAACGGCTGTATGAATACGGATTCGGTTACCCTATTTCAACCCAGTCCCATTACGGTTTCACCAGTTGAACAACCCGTATCCTGCTTCGGTGGTAACAATGGAACCATTACCGTTAATGCCGGTGGTGGGACATCAAGTCTTAGTTATTCGCTTGATGGGTCCAATTATGTTAGTAGTGCAGTCTTTTCGAACCTCAGCGCTGGCACTTATACCGTATATGTGAAAGACGCCAACAATTGTCTAAAAACAGCCGTGGCGACCATTTCTCAACCCCCTCAATTAACCCTTGCGACTTCAGCGCTCCAGGTCGACTGTTCAGGTGGCAACACTGGCAGCATCACTCTTACAGCTGGAGGAGGGATGTCTGGCTATGCTTACTCGATCAATGGAGGGAGTTACGGTCCAATAAATACATTTACAAACCTTTCTGCTGGCACTTATGCCGTCTCTGTACAGGATGCTAACGGCTGTGTCGTAAGTATAACCGAAACCATCACCGAACCCAGTCCCATTTCGTTAGCTGCAAATACCACTTCTGTGAGTTGTTTCGGGAGTTGCGATGGTAGTATTAGTGTTACAGCTAGTGGAGGAACTCAGGGCTTTATCTACTCATTAAATGGGACTGTCTATTTCACGAACTCTCAATTTGTTGGTCTTTGCGCCGGTACCTACACGGTTTATGTGCAAGATGCCAATAACTGTCTGGCGACCACTGTGCTTACCATTTCAGAACCTGCACAAATCAATATCAATCCGACGGCTACTTCCGTTAGTTGCGCTGGGGGCAGTAACGGGAGTATTACTGTGGGCGCAGCTGGGGGAACGCCTGGATATATGTATTCGTTGAATGGCACCAATTATTCTCTTGGTAATGTCTTTGGGAGTTTAGTCGCCGGGAGTTATACGGTTTATGTGAAAGACGCAAACAACTGCACCGAAAGTACGTCTGTTGTCGTTTCAGAACCTACAGATTTGATTACCACTCAATTGCAGGCGACGCAAGCCCAATGCAATACTGCAAATGGATCTTTGGTCGTTCAGTCTAATGGTGGAGTTGG
>CAYGTH010000222.1:0-5251 GCA_964352745.1 uncultured Bacteroidia bacterium | reverse complement strand
AATCACCGGTCTCGAAGCGGGTTCCTATACCGCATACATCAAAGATGCCAACCAATGTGGCACTCAGGTTCAGTTCACAATCACTGAACCCGACCTCTTGAAAATAATTGTTGACAGCGTCAAGCAAATTGACTGTTACGGAGATAATACCGGTGAGATCAGATTGAGTGGCACGGGAGGAACTCCTGCTTATACCTTTTCGGCCTTGGGAGGTATTTTGGCAGATCCTAATGGCGATTTCTTGCAGTTGGAGGCTGACGCCTATGACATCCTCCTGACTGATGTCAACAGTTGCAGCGTCGATACGATAATCAGCATTATTCAAGCCGATTCCATTGTCATTGCTGAAAGTATAATTGATGAATCGTGTCCGGATGCCAATGACGGAGAAATAAATTTACAAATCTCTGGAGGTACGGCACCTTACGAATATCAAATTAACCAAGATAGTGCCGGAACTAATAACGCTAATCTCAGTAGTGGAGTTTATGACATCGTCATAACTGATGCCAATGACTGCCTGGCTATTCTGCCGAACCTGACAGTAGGAACTGCAGATAGCCTGCCGACTGCCGACTTCGATTTCACACGGAATGGTTATGAAGTGAGCTTCAACAACCTTTCCTCCAGCAATGCTCAAAATTTCTTTTGGGATTTTGGCGATGGAACTACTAATACGGATCCGAATCCAGTGCATACTTATGCCAGTACGATATCAGGGGATGTCACTGTGACCCTAATTGCCAATAACAATTGTGGCAGCGACACCTTTGAAGTAACGATAACTTCAGTCAGCATTCAGGATGGATTTGGCAAACTACCGATTGATTTTCTGGATGTATATCCAAATCCAACAAATGGAATATTTACCCTTAAACTTAGATTAACCAAAGCCGATTTATTGGAAATTGCTATTTACGACTTAATGGGTAAGAGGATAATGCGTACCGAGGAAGCGATAGTGCAATACCTGGAGCGCGACTTTGATCTGAATAATGAGGCGGAGGGTATATATTATCTGAGTCTGAAGATGTCGGAAGGTACATTCGTTAGAAAAATCGAAATCAGATAAGCTTTTTTCAAATGTGAGCAGGATTGATAATCTCCTGTTCACACCGTTCAGATATTCAAATTACACATGGCCCAACGTCCTGTCATATTCTTGGCCTTTGCCAATAATCTGGATTCCCACCTGGATACGCTACGGTCGGAATCCCGAGGCTTGGACCGAGCTTTGTATCCTTTGCATGACAAGCAGTTTTTGGAGCTTCATGTCCGGGAAGGTGCTGACATTCAGGATGTTTTCACTGGTTTCAATCGCTTTAACCACAGGGTGGCGATCTTTCATTATGGGGGGCATGCCAATGGTACTCATCTCCATCTGGAAGGAGAGACAGCTGATGCCTCCGGTTTAGCCACGCTCATGGGCCAGCAGGAACAACTCAGGTTGGTATTTCTCAATGGTTGTTCTACCAGGGGCCAGGTAAAAGCGTTGTTGAGAAATGGGGTAAAAGCGGTTATAGCCACGAGTGTTGCAATCGAAGACAACATGGCTACTGAATTTTCGATTCAGTTTTATCAAAACCTGGCCCATAAACAAACCATTGAACAAGCCTACAATCAGGCCCTCGCTTATCTGAAAACAAAATATGCCTTCAGTTTGGGGCCTGCGGTGGTGAAATTTCGGGATTTTATTTTTGATCCCGAGAGAGGAATAAAGAAAGAATTGCCCTGGGGGCTTTATCTCAATGAAGGAGCTGAAGAAGTCCTGAAATGGAAACTTCCATTCTTCGAGAAGGTACAGTTGCCAGATGGATTTGGTAGTTCTCTCAGTAAACAATATCGGGTCAACGAATACATACTTTCCATTCTGGAAGTGGTGGCCGAGCATGTGCCGACTATTTCTGTTCAAATGAAAGATCGGTATGGTAACCCTAGAGATCCTAGAGAACTTCCTAGTGTGCTGATTGAAAATTTTCCTTGGCCTTTGGGATCCCAGCTTCGGATACTCTTCGTTAAACGGGCCACTATGAATCATCCCGGTATGCCTAGACTCAGGCAGCTCTTGAGTACCTATCTCTTGTCCTGCCAGTTTATCGTTTCCATACTTGTTTCCCAAATCTGGGATGAAATGCTGACTGGCCGGATGAGTCCATCTATCGACCTAATGTCCCTGGTTCCTAAATCTGCAGAAGAATTCAAAAATCATGATTTCATGAAAGTGATTCGGATGCTTAACGAATTACTTCTGGATGCCAAGATTGACCCATTTTTGGAAGAACTGAGTGTCTTTTTTCAAGATCTTTCCACTCAAGAGGAAGCTTATCAGTCCTATGAGTTCATTGAACAAGTAATGCAGCAAGTTGCTAACGAATTGATCGGGGAGGACGCTCTCGAAGAGTTGTGTAACCAGGTAGAATTCTGTTTATCAACCTTGCTGAAAAAGTTGGCATTTTTAGCCAAGTACCAACTGGTAACAGTCAAGGACATCGGGATTTACAGTCCCAAACGGGAAACCCCTTCTTTTGCCCACTATTTGGGTTACCTCAATGCGCCTGATGCCGCTTTGTTGTCTCAAAGTCACCGGAGCCTCAAAAAATACACCAATAGCCATTCCGTACTATTGGTAAAAAGCGGGGACATGCAGGAATTTTTGAATCTCAGTCCATTTATTGTTGACAAAAATGCCTTCGAAAAAGAAAGTGAATCCCCACCCAATATCTACGTATTAGCTTGGGAACAAGGTGGCGGCTTTACCTACACCTTTGTAAATCATAGTATTTATGAATCGCTCGAAAAGGAATTGGATCAACTACACACCAATGATCCTCAGTACGTTCAATTAGGGAATTTGATTGAAAGACAATTCGCGCTCTTTAGAGAGGATATTGACCAAACTATTGCCAATTTATGATTAGGAGTCCCTTTAAATTTCTGGATGCTTACCAAAAAGAAGACAAGGATATATTTTTTGGACGCAATAAGGAAACCGAAGATTTGTATGAGGAGGTTTTTAAAACCAACCTCGTATTGATCTATGGAGCTTCCGGGACAGGTAAAACTAGCCTTGTCAATTGTGGACTAGCGAATAAGTTCTCGGAAACGGATTGGTATGCCATCCCTATTCGGAGAAGAGGTAATTTACCCAAATCTTTGTTTCGGGCTATTCAGACCCATGCCGAGACATTCATTTCACCTGATACGCCCATCCGGAAGGCCATCCAGTCTCTTTATCTGGATACTTATTTACCCATCTATCTCATATTTGACCAATTTGAGGAACTGTTCATCTTGGGAGACAAAACAGAGCAAGACGGTTTTTTTGCTCAATTATCAGAGCTGTTGCATACGGGGCTACAGTGCAAAATCATCCTGAGTATGCGGGAAGAATATTTGGCCCATCTTTCAGATTTTGAAAAAGTAGTTCCCAGTTTGTTTGACCACCGTTTTAGGGTAGAGCGTATGAATTTCATCAATTTGGAGGAAGTAATCCAGCAGACTGCAGATTCTTTTTCAATTCAGGTTCATGATCCGGCAACCACCATCGCCGAAATTCTAGGCCTGCTGCAGGACAAGAAGGCAGGGGTTGATTTGACCCACCTTCAAGTATATATGGATCGTTTGTATCGGCAGGACGTTAAAAGACAAAAATTAAGAGATTCAAAGGATTACGATTCCATTATATTTGATCGCGACCTGATCCGACAGGTAGGTAAAGTCGAGAATGTCTTGGCTGATTTTTTGGACGAACAATTGGCAGAGATCGACCGAGACTTGGGCAAAGATGATGTGGCTCTATCAGTATTATTTGTGTTTGTCTCAGAGGATGGTACCAATCAATATATCCACCGAAAATATCTTGAAGATTATCTGATGAAAACCAAAAAGATTAGTAAACATGAAATCGAATATTGCTTGAGAGAGTTGCAGGCAAAGAGAATCCTAAAAAGGGTGATCATAGATGAAGATTCGGATTGAAATTTACCCAATATACAGGTAATATGTTTTTTGAATTTTCACATGACAGTCTGGCACGAGCCGTTTTTGATAAAGTGTCGGCGGATGAAAAGATCCGCCGTAAGGTGGAGCGATTCATCCAGGACCGTTATGTGTATTTCCTGACCCAAAAAGTACTTCTGACCCAAAAAGACTTGGAATATATCCAGCCTTATTTCGATACCATCGCCATCAGTCCGGAAGAGTGGGCCTTTGTCCGGAAAAGCCGGGCTAATTCACGGAACCGAAGACTTCGCCTGATCGCCGCCTCTGTGGCGGGGGCCTTTATTCTCATAACTGCGATTGTTGCCAATCAACAACGCTTGGTAGCGGAAAACAGTAAGGCTGAAGCTGAAAAACAACGTATCATTGCAGACTCCAATGCCCAAAGAGCGACCCAAAATGCTGCCTTCGCAGAGCAACAACAACTCATTGCAGACTCCAATGCCATAGCCGCCGGGATAAGTGCTAAAACCGCTCAGAAAGCTCAGGAATTTGCTGAAAAACAAAGATTGATTGCCCTGGTAGCTGCGAAGGAAGCAGAAAAACTGAAAAATATTGCGGAAAAGGCCGCTTCGGATCTGGAAATATCCAAAGACAGCTTGGGCGTTCTTTATGAGGCTGCAGATGTAGCCCAGCAAAATGAGGCAAGGGAAAGAGCAAAAGCGGACAGTCTTAGGACAATAGCAGAACAAAGAACGTATCTGAGCTTGGCCCAAACTCTCTCCCTTAAGTCCATGCAGATTGAAAATGCGGGTGAGCGCGCCTTAGTAGCTAAACAAGCTTATTTGATCAATGCTTCCCAAGGGGGGAACAAGTTCAATACGGCTATTTACAATGGGATGTATTACGCCTTGTCCTATCCGGATTCGGTTCGGAAGCCGCACCTTGGACCTGTAAGAGGCCTGCTTTATGTACCGGATGCTCATCTATTGATATCGGCGGGAAGTGACGGCTTTCTCATGGGACAAAAGCAAGGGTTACAAGTTGGTAAAGGATCTTTTTCCCAGAAGGTTTCCCTCAACACTCAAACAGTCAACCGCTGTTTGGTATCCGGCAAAGCTGGTTATATCTGGCTGGGAACAGAAAATGGTGATGCGATAGAGGTTAAGCTGGATTCATTTTATCAGACAATAAGAATGCCTTTTCATCGGGGAGTGGTTTGGGGTGTTGCATACCTGGACAAAATCAACGCCCTTGTATCTGCCGGAAGTGATGGATTGGTCCTGCTTCATGACTTAAAAGACAAACAGAC
>CAYGTH010000221.1:6535-11525 GCA_964352745.1 uncultured Bacteroidia bacterium | reverse complement strand
TAGCAATATAGGGAATTCCATTTTCTTATGCGTCTAATCACTTGCGAAACCGTTTGCTTAGCTCCATAACCTTATCCATTTCTTTCATGGCTCGTATGGAAAGCGTTTTCAGGAAAAAAATTTGTTACCCATTTTATGTCCAGTTACCCAACCAGGGTCAAATTCTGGCTTTCAAACATGGGAATCTGATTATGTTAATGAAAGTAAAATTGTCCCATTGATTCAATAATGAATATCTGTAACTTGCATTAAAACCAACAATATATATGGGAACCCGTATCCATCTCAGGCTTATTCTCTTTGTTATTTTTCTCTTTTCCCTGGCTACTCTTTCAGCCCAAAAGCAGGTACAGATCGTTCGTGGTCAAGTTGTGGATGCCTTAAGCAATCAACCCTTATCCGATGTTGAAATACAGGTCCATTCAGCAGGTCAAGTTATCAAAACCCTTTCGGATTCGGACGGGTTTTTCCGATTGAAAGCCATCCCCACTCGCCGCAATCAGGTAATCGCCTCAAAACCCGGATACCAAACTTTCTCAATTTCTGATCTGGAAGTAGATGCCGGCAAAGAAAAAGTGTTACTGATTAGCCTGCAAGAATCAGCTGTTGATCCCACAATCAACATAGCAGAATTAGAAACGGTAACCATTACCAGTAATCTGAATCGCCTGGGTCAAATCAATACCCGAAACTTCACCATTGAAGAAACTCAGCGATTTGCCGCAACCTATTATGATCCGGCAAGATTGGTATTGAGCTATCCGGGCGTAACAGCAACCAGTGATCAGGCCAACCACATCAGCGTACGGGGGAATTCTCCAAATGGCATCCTCTGGCGGCTCGAAGGGATCGACATTGTCAATCCCAATCACACAGCAAATGCAGGTACCAATACAGACCGGGTGAGCCAAAATGGCGGTGGCGTGCTCATGCTCAGTACCCAACTGATGGCCAATAGCAGCTTTAGCAATGGAGCTTTCGATCCGGAATATGGAAATGCCCTTTCAGGTGTATTTGATAT
This sequence comes from uncultured Bacteroidia bacterium, assembly GCA_964352745.1. Lineage (GTDB taxonomy): Bacteria > Bacteroidota > Bacteroidia > J057 > J057 > CAYGTH01. Next base: position 10,504 of record CAYGTH010000221.1, on the reverse strand, counting down.
TCAGCTGCGAAAGGGAAATGATGAACAAACGGAATTTACGGTTCAGGCAGGGGTAATCGGAATTGACCTTGCAGCTGAAGGACCTCTCTCCAAAGGCAGTAAAAGTTCATTTCTGGTTAATTATCGGTATTCGACAGTAGGTCTGCTTTCTGCGATGGGCGTTGACCTCGGAGATGAAACCATTTCCTATCAGGATTTATCCTTCAACCTGAACTTCCCAACTGAACGGGCAGGAACATTCACCCTGTTTGGCTTAGGCGGAACCAGCAGCAATTTATTTGAGGGTTCACGGGAAGACAGTACCTGGGAGGTTGAAAAAGATCGGTTTGATATCGAATACCGTTCAAAAATGGGAGTCATCGGCATGACCCACAGTTTATTACTCGGCACAAGAACCTTATGGAAGAGTGCCCTTGCAGCTTCTGGCATTCAAAGCGAACGAACCGGGGATTATCTGGATGACACCCTCACGCCCACACGGGTTGAATCTGACCAGCTTAATCAGGGGAAAATCAGCCTCCGATCATCGCTAACTCATAAACTCAATGCTCAACAACATCTTGAAGGGGGCTTTTTCCTTACACAACTGAGCTATCGGGTTCTTTCCCAAACCCGTCCATTTATCGGTGCGCAGGATTTTCGAACGCTTGCTGATGCGCAAGGAAGTTCCCAACTCATTCAGCCCTATATGCAGTGGACTTATCAATCTGGTAATAAATGGGTTTTGAAAGCGGGATTACACGGAATGTATTTTGCGCTGAACAATACTGTTGCGATCGAACCCCGCGTCAAACTGACCCATTCGATTACGAACCGGTCCAAAGTCAGCCTCGCCTATGGATTGCATAGCCAATTACAATTACTGGGCACCTACTTCGCAACAATTGAACAAGCAGACGGAAGTCTTCACCGCCCAAACGAATCCCTCGGATTTACCCGAGCGCACCACATAGGCCTGACGTATGTACAGCAGTTGGGACAGCAGTTATCCCTTAAAGTTGAACCCTATTATCAAAGTTTATTCAACGTACCCATTGTGGATGATCCCTCAAGTACTTTTTCAGCATTGAATCTACTGGAAGGATCCGTAACGGATTCTCTGACCAATACCGGTACGGGTGAAAACTATGGAATCGAATTAAGTCTCGAAAAATTGATGAATAAGGGCTATTACTTCCTAATGAGTACCGCCTTGTATGAGTCTAAATATGTTGGGGGGGATGGCATCAAGCGGGACACCCGATTTAATGGAAACATTGCTGCCAGCTTCAGCGGAGGGCGGGAGTTTGCGTGGCAAGGCAAGCGCAATAAAGATCGGGTTGTAGGGATCAACTTGCGAATGATCTATCAGGGTGGCTATCGCTATTCTCCGATTGATATAACTGCCTCAAGTCTTGCTGGCATGACTATCTATGACAATAGTTCTGCTTTTGACTTGCAGCAGGCAAACTTTTTCCGCACCGATTTGCGCCTGAGCTTCAAAAAACACAAACCTGGATATACGCGAACTTTTTCGCTGGATATACAAAACCTCACCAACCGTAATAATGTGGCCTTCGAGTACTTTGACACTTTTCAGCAAGCTGTAATTGTCAAAAACCAATTGGGGATTATTCCCCTGCTCACGTATCGACTGGAATTTTAAACACGAAGCACATGAAAATCACACACATTGTACTTGCACTTTTGTTCGCTCTCTTTGCTTATTTCCAATTTAATGATCCGGATGCCTGGTTGTGGATAGGAATTTATGGGATTATGGCAATTATTGCCGGACTGGCAGCCACGGGCAGATTTTACCTCCCGCTCATAGGCGCAGTAGCACTTGTATGCCTATACACCCTTTTTGCAACAGCTCCGGGAGTATTAGAATATTTGACGAATCAGGACGGCTACACTATTATAGAAGGGATGTCCTCCGAGAAACCCTATATCGAAGAAACCCGTGAGTTTGGTGGGTCAATCATCTGTCTCGGTGTGCTGGCTTTCTATTATCTTGAATGGAAAAAGGCAAACGGCAAGGCTACTTGAAAACAAACCGAAAGGATAATGCAAGTTGGTTGGTGGAATAGCCTTGATCACCGATCAGGTTGATGGCGGGTTTCCAATCCAGGCCAATCATAAAAGGCAACTCGGTAAGGGTATATTCAATTCCCAGAATCATATCCAGACCGATATGTATTTCCCGGTCATCCCCACTCCGATTACCAGGCTCATCATCCCAATCCCAATATTTGCGTTTATTGGAATTGAACATATTAAGATGTCCCCCGATCCCACCATAGGCTTGTAGCCGGGGCGTGTTAAATGCGGAGGTATGGAATTCATACAACCCGGTAATGCCTACGCCCTGTTCCCGCGTAACGAGGATGAGTTCCCCTGCTTTTTCGACAGAAAAGAAATGCTTTAAACTTACTCCATAATAGGGTCCGAGCCGTAACCCCAATGCTGTGGTATAATCCTGAGCCTGCAGATTTCCTGCGCTCCAGAAACATATACATGCGGACAAAAGGAATAACTTTTTCATTTTAAGTTCTTTTTGCGGTATTTCAACGGATATGTCCTATCTGATTTCCATTATCGGGCCCACAGCAGTCGGCAAAACAGCGCTTTCAATTAAGCTCGCCCAGCAATATCGAACTTCTATCTTGTCTTGTGATGCCAGGCAAGTGTACAAATATATGGATATTGGTACTGCCAAGCCATCTTCGGGCGAGATGGGTACTATTCCGCACTATTTTATCAACCACCTCAATCCAGATCAATCTTATACAGCAGGGCAATTTGAAAAAGAATCCAGAGAAATCCTCACACAACTATTTGAGGAAAAAGAAGTGGTAATAAGCGTTGGAGGCTCTACCCTCTACAATCAAGCGTTGTGGTATGGGTTGGATACGATCCCTACGGCTGAACCCAGGATTCGCGAGGCCCTCAATCTGGCTCATATGAATGGGGGGCTGGAACCTCTGCTTACTGAATTGCGCTCGGTAGACCCCACTACCTATGAGCGGATTGATCGAAACAATCCGATTCGGGTAATTCGGGCTTTAGAGGTATTTCGGGAAACCGGGAAACCCATCTCTTCCTTTCAAACCGGAATAAAACAATCCTCCAAACCTTATCAACTCCTGCTAATCGGGCTCACTATGGACAGAAAAATTCTCTATGACCGGATCAATCAACGGGTGGATCAGATGATGGAATCAGGTCTGGAACAGGAGGTGATTGAGTTACTTCAGGCAGGATATGCGCCGGATTCTCAGGCCTTACAATCTATTGGCTATCGGGAAATCATCTCCTACATATCCGGGGAATATGAGTTAGCAGAGGCCATTCGACTTATTAAACGCAACAGCAGAAGGTATGCAAAGCGGCAGCTTACCTGGTACCGAAGAGATCCAAAGATCAACTGGTTTGAGGCTACAGATCCAGAGGCTATCCTCCAATTTGTTGAATCGAAAATTCAACGCCATTCCTGAGTATAATCAGTGCAGAATCTGCCTCCTAATCCCTGGTGCGAATCATGCGCTGGCAACAGATACCCAGGCTACAAAAATCAAAAGCCCACCAACAAATCCGAGGCTGGAACTGGTAATTTTTCGTCGCCGTAACTTTCGATTGTATCCCGCTACATAATTAGGATTTTTGAGTAATGCCGGATCCCCAAGTCGGTTTCGATCTACCTGAGGCGGAAAAGCACTGATCGTCACGCCTGTAACCAATCCCAGCGGAGGGAAGAGGCCTGTTGATAGCATCGTACCCAACAAAGGTCCATTACCGCTGTATTGCTTTCTTGCATCTCTCATGCCCTTGCGGTACATCACATTTGCATTAGAAACCGATCTCAGGTCCGCCATTTTCCCCTCCTCATCTATTACCACCACCTCAAAATACTGCTTCATACCGCTTTCATAAGCAATCATAAAGAGTTCATTCTTCGGCATAGTGTATTCCTTTTCGGCCTCATTC
>CAYGTH010000221.1:0-6435 GCA_964352745.1 uncultured Bacteroidia bacterium | reverse complement strand
ACTTCCTGTCCTACTACGTTGTAGATGGCCAGGCGCTCCATGTCAATAGAAGCCTCAATTACCAGGCGGTCTGTAGCTGGGTTAGGATACATACTGATCGATCCTGCTGGCAAGAATGCGCCAATTCCAGCACCGTCATTGTCTTCAATCGTCAGGGTCAGGGTATCGATGCTGATCGTTGCATTGTTACTTGCAGTCGTGATCACCATTACAATGGTCTCATCAGTTTCGACATCTGCATCATCAATCAGGGCTACATCCAGCGTGGCACTAGCCATTCCACAACCTGTGATCATGATAGTAGTATCCGTAAACGTAAAGTCAGTACCCAAGGTAGCTGTTGAATTCGTTACGTCTAATTCTACTGAAACCATAGTAGTATCAGGGTTTCCATCCATCTGCTGTATTTCTACTGCTACGGTAGCGGTTCCTTCGTTGCTGGTATCTGCCATTACAGCAAATCCTACAGTTGGGTCAGGACGCTCCACTACATCTGTGTTAAAGTTCGGCAATAACTGATACCCATCAAGATGTGGGAAAGAGCCATCGAACTGCCCACCGATTCCAGTGATGTTTAACCATTTTCCTAATGGAGCAGGTGTACCGCGAAGCTCTGTGTCGCTATCAATCCGAACGGTAAAGGTATCCACTCCATTGGTAACGTCGATGTTCGCACTTCCGGAAGTCGAAGCTGAAGGCCATTGGATTGTATCAATAATCGTAACACATTCAAGCGTTACCAGTTCACTTTCAGTAGTTTCATCTAACTGGGTAACCGAAAGTGGGGTTACAATAGGATTTCCACTGGAAACCAGAATAATATTGGAAGGAGTAAACTGACTCAATCCATTAAATGCTGTAATCTCTCCCTGGATGATCACCTCATCTCCCTGAGCTACTGTATATCCGAAATCATTTCCACTAAACAGGCCAATTCCACCAGTAGAATCGATAATGGTAAACTGCACACTTCCACCGCCTTGAAGGTCGATGCCATGTACGATTCCCTGAACCTGACAAACTACATTCAATGAATCAGCAAGACCGTCTCCAGCAGAATCTGCAGTAACCAGGCCAATAGGATAGGCATTGAAATCATTGTCCTCAATTGTTACGGTCAAGGTACCCACTCCAATCAATGCGCCATTTGTAGCATTCATCAGGTCCACTACGATGATTTCATCTCCTTCAATGTCCATATCATCTACCACATCTACAGAGAGCGTAACCGGTGCAGTAGCGCCTGCAGCAAAAACAACAGTAGTGTCAGTCCAGGTAAAGTCAGTACCCAAGGTAGCTGTACTAGCAGTTGCATTAAACATCACATCAACTGCTGCTGAATCCCCCGGTGTCGGGTTTGCGATTGTAACAGAGAATGCGGCTGTACCCACATCTTCCCCAACCGTAGCGGCTGAAGGACTAAAGGACAGCGTTGTAGGTACAATTGGAGGACAAGGGTCCATATTGTGCATACCCAGAGAGTCAAAGGTATTGCTAGGCAAAACAATCCACTGAGTGCTTCCAATACTCCAGTCGAGTGTACCTTCATTTACAGAAGGCATTCGAACAAGTGTATGATTAGCTGTAGATCCGGAACCAACAGGCCAGTTAGAACCCGGATCATTTCCAATATCCCCTATTACATCTACCAACATACCGGTTGATTCATTGAGAATTCCCATTGCATCATCCCCATTGAAGGTAATTGCACCCGGGAAGCCAACAGAGTCATTTGCCAAAACAAGGATAAGTGAATCTGCACCATCATTGGCAGCTATATACACATCCCCTGGTGCCAGCATTCCTGAAAGTTCAAGCGTATCAGTTGGCGTTGGTGAGCCATTTCCATACCGGTAAATGGTATAATTGTCCAACATAACTGTGGTATCCGCCGGGTTGAAAACCTCAAGTGCTTTATTGTTACCTGATCCTTCGATGTACTCAGAAAAGAACAAATCAGTCTCACAACCACTTAATATTGGGCAAGGATCCATGGTATGTGAGCCCAGAGAATCATAGGTATCAACTGGTAATACGATCCATTGGGTAGCTCCTAACACCCAGTCAGTAGTTCCTTCATTGACTGAGGCCATTCTAACCAAGGTGTAATTTTGCGTGCTACCCGTATCAACCGGCCAGGCTGGAGAAGGATTTTCTCCAATTACGCCAATGATGTCCACAGTATCTCCACTCACTGTGTTAATAAGCGCCAATGCGTCATTTCCATTATAGAAAGTAGCTGCGCCCGTAGTATCTTTTTCGGCCAGGATTACAGAGTCTGCTCCTGAGTTTCCAACGACATATACTTCGGAACCTGATAGCATGCCTGAAAGCTCAAAAATATCAGAGGCAAGTGTAGTTCCATTATTAAATCGGTGAATCTCATAGTTATCCAGATCAACCATTGCATCCATTGGGTTGAAAATCTCAAGTGCTTTGTTGTTAGAAGAGCCCTCGATATACTCAGAGAAGAAAATTTCTGTTGAGCAATTAGTGGGGTCTCCTGCAACAGGGGGCGTAGAGCAAGGGGTCATGGTGTGAGAACCCAGTGAGTCAAAGGTATTGATCGGGAATGCAAGCCATTGCTGACTGACAACTGCCCAATCGGTAGATCCCGCATTCACGTCAGGCATCCGAACGAGCGTAATATTTCGGGTGGAATCGCCTGTACCTACTGGCCAAACTGTACCCGGATCAACTCCTACGATACCAAAGATATCAAGGGTATCTCCTGTACTGAGTTTGAGTAAAACCAATGCGTCATCTCCACTAAAATGGTTAACGCTAGGAAATGAGAAGGCTGAATCTGACTGTGCCAACATTGCTGGATCTGCCTGATCGGTAGTAATGACAAGGACCTCACCTGCTGCCAACATTCCAAAAGGCACAAGATCAAGTGTATCCTGAAAACTACCGCCATTTCCATACTCAACGATCCGGTAATCCGATAGATCAATAGGATTATCAGAAGGGTTATAGATTTCTATGCCCTTGTTGTTACCTGATCCTTCGATGTACTCAGAGAAAAATAACTCCGAACATGCCGCAGGTCCAGGCCCTACCGGCGCATTACAGCTGCTATTGTGAAAGTCAAGCGAGTCAAAAGTATTACTAGCAGAAGAGAGCCATTGATTGGCTCCTACGGCCCAATCTGTGGTGCCTTCTGTTACCCCGGGCATCCGGACCAAAGTGCTATTCTGGGTTGAGTCTCCCATACCAATTGACCAGAAAAAGCCTGGATCATTTCCAATGATACCAAAGACATCCAGCGTATCTCCATTGTTTTCATTGATCAAGGCCATGGCATCATCTCCATTAAATGTGATAACACCCGGAAAGCCAATAGAATCATCAGCAACAGCAAGGATAGCGGGGTCAGCGCCGTCATTCGCCAATACATGTACATCCCCAGCGCCAATCATGCCTGAGAGCATAAAGGTATCAGTTGCTGTAACGGATCCGTTTCCATAGCGATACACTACATATCCGGAGAGGTTAATAGCTGAAGGGGTGGGGTTGAAGATCTCAAGGGCCTTGTTATTGCCTGAGCCTTCGACGTATTCCGAGAAAAACAGATCGGAACACTGTCCCCATGCCACATTCAACCCTGCAACAATAAGCAAGGAAAAAAGAATAGACAGTTTTTTCATGATTAAGGAATTAGGTAATGGTTAAGTTCCTACAAAAGTAGGTAGGGTATATTAAGTAAAAATAAAGTATTGCGATAATTGGTAAATAATATGCTAGAAATCGATTTCCAATCCATCATAGGCCAACGAAATCCAATTGGGTAATTCACGACTCACGGCTGAATGGGTACCCATAAGGTGGCTGATATGGGTAAAATAAGCCCGCTTTACCCCTAATTCCCGACTCACGGCCACTGCTTCATCGAGGGTAAAATGAGACAAATGTTTATTTTTTCGCAATGCATTCAGCACCAATATCTCCACCCCCTCCAATAAAGCCATAGATTCAGGTGAGATAAAATTCGCATCCGTAACATAGGCAAAATTTTGCACCCGAAATCCCAACACAGGCAGCTTATAATGCAAAACCGGAATCGGCAACAATTCAATATCGCCTACGCTGAAAGGCTCCGTATCAATCAAATGAGTCTCTATCTGTGGAATTCCAGGGTATTTAAGGTCTGCAAAAATATAGTAAAACTCTTTTTTCAGGTGATCGAGCGTAAGTTGATTGGCATATATATCCATTTTCCGATCCAGCAAGTAGTTGTAAGCCCGCACATCATCCAGCCCTGCCACATGGTCTTTATGCTGATGAGTAAATACAACTGCATCCAGAACTTTAATTTCGTGTCGAAGCATTTGCTGTCGAAAATCCGGACCTGTATCAAATACAAGGGTAGTTGTATCGCTTTGGAGAACCCCGGAAGTACGGAGTCGCTTGTCCCTGGGATCGGGAGAATTACAAATTTCACATGGGCATGCAATCACGGGAATCCCCTGTGAAGTGCCCGTTCCGGTAAAAGTAAACTTCAATCTTTGGGCGTGCTTTTAATTTTATTCACTATCGAAATCTGATCCGGGCTCAGGGCTGTTTCATCAACTGCTATTTCCCGAATAATATCTGCCAGCGTATTGATTTTACTTTCCAACGGATAGAACTTGTTGATAAGAATTACCCGCTGTTCCATCACCAGGCAATACCCCCCTTTAAAATTACCCCGCTCATACCGTATCACGTACTCCTGTGCCTTGAGGATGGCTTGTAGCTTTTCCTGGGTATTTTTATTCAGTCGCATGTCACCTGCGAATATAGGGATTTCAATAGAAAATCCGGTAGCTGTCTCTTGCTTTATTCGGTTCGTCAACAGAGAAAAACAGAAACTCCACTTCCTGCTCCCGCACATCTATCCGCATCGCGCCATAGTTTTCATCATAGCACAAGGAAGTGTATAAGGTAGAATCCATTGGGTTGTCCGCACATTTATACCGAGAATCTTTTCCCCCCAATCCATTTACGAAATAGGGAATACTGGCAGAATCCCGAGCAATCACCCGCTGATAAATATGATTATGCCCACTCAAAACGGCGGTCGCGCCCCATTCTTCATATGGCCATTGCATATGCCGATTATTGCCGTGCCTGCCAGATGAGTAGGGAGCATGGTGAAAATAAACAAGTTTAATCGGGGCTGTACTGCTTTCCAGTCTGTCCTTCAGCCACTTGGACTGATTAGACTCACAGCAGGAAGATCGTCCGAATTCACCACTATTCAGGGCAAAGCAGTGAACTGGCCCTCGGCGAAAATCATAATACTCCTCATTCCCCGGGAGGGAAAAATACTCCAGATAGGGCAAGTGATCTTCGGGATTATAAAAATCATGATTCCCTAATGAAGGGAAAAATCGGTTAGTCCGTTCATGGGACGCTCTCCCGTTACAACGAAGGCTATCCGCTGCATCAGGGTTATAAATATACTCACAGTAGTATTGCCCAATGTTTTGATTGAGTGTCATGCGCTCTCCCGACCAATAATTATTATCTCCTGTAGTCAGGATAAAATCAGGATTCCAGGAATCCACCAATTCGGATACTTTCCGGGCAGGTTCCCCTTCTTCTCCATAATCGCCGATTACGGCAAAGGAAAATGGCACAAATGCAGGTTCCGGGCGAATTTCCCGAATATCTGATTGATCTCCCCATACACATGCCTGCATGCATATCGCGACTATTCCCAGAGAAAACCATGTGATCCGCAGTAAGCCGAGGGGGGAGATTCTATTCACATGTACATTAGTTTACGGCAGCAGAATCAGCTGGTGCAGCGGGGCTATCTTCTTCCTCAAGTCCTAAGCGGCGTTTTACCATCGGGAGGATATTGAGGGTAGTATCTACATACAGCAGACCGGGGGCATCGTAGATAAAGGTGTATCCTTGCTCCTGCCCAACCAATTTGATTACAGAATCCGCACGGGCTAGTACCGGTGCATATAGGCGTTCTTTTTCCATTGCGACTTCTGTTTGGGAATTGGCTTGCATTTGTTGAATGCGTTGTTCCAGGCCTTGTAATTCTTTAACTGCCTTTTCCTGCTCGGCTTGCAACATCGCAGGTCCATTTTGTTGGAGCGTTTGCAATTTGGTTTGGTACTGATTCGCCAAACTGTTGAAAGACCTTTCCTTCTTCTTGGCAAAATCCGATACAGCCTTATCTGCTTCTGCGATTCCAGGCATCTGGCTCAGCAATTCGAGGGAATTGAGGTAACCAACTTTGATGGCAGGAGATGCAAGCAGGCTGTCAGTTACAGTAACCGTAGCGGCTCCCGAGCCACTCTTCGGCTGGCAACCCGGGATACTCAAAAGTCCTATTGCGGTAATTGTGATTCCGATATACCATATTCCGCTTCTAAACATGCTCTTCATTCTGTTGTGTTCAGGTGTAAGTTTGGGCAAAGATAGGGATTTTGG
>CAYGTH010000220.1:0-11589 GCA_964352745.1 uncultured Bacteroidia bacterium | reverse complement strand
TTTCGGAGTGGCTGTTCTGTATTTAGGGGAGAATTCCCATTGTTAGATTGACACCTACATACCTCCCCTCTTCAGCCTGACGAGCGTGAAAGCTTCCATCGGAAGCAGGTTTTAACAGCCCCCAAACCTGCTGTAATTTAGGCCTATGAGACCCTCCCACTGTTTTCTGTCAATCTTCATATTGACGGTTCTGCTTTGCTTAACCGGGTATTCTACAATTGCCCAAAGTAGACAGGTCCGGACTGAGTCAATTGACGAGGTCTCCGATTTGAACCAGTATCTGCAAATATGGGCTGAAACTGATCCAAACGGCACTTTTGATCAGTTGCAAAATCGTGCAGATTTCCAGCCTTATCAAGCAGATACAGAAATAGAAGATGGCGTTCCGCTATGGGGAAACATTCGATTTTTCAACCCTACAACCGAGGCCCAGCAATGGGTCTTTTATATCGGTGCGAATACCCATGCGGAAGTCTGGATACAAACGGGAGATACATGGCTGTGTAAAAAAAGCGGAAAGCTTTACCCGGTTTCAGAAATTGAAATCGCAGAAGGTCTCCCCTGGGATTGTAAGGTTTTGCTGGATTTACCGCCACAACAGGAAGTAGAAGTATTCCTTCGGATTCGCAATACCCAGCATATCCCACCCAGGTTTGCCCTAAGTCTTCAAGACCAATACCAATGGAGCATGCAGGCTCAGCGTCGAAACCTCATACAGGGAGTTTTCCATGGGTTTACACTCATCATGTTACTGTACAACCTGATGATATTTGGGCTTTCGAGGGACAAAACGTACCTATACTATGCCTTTTACATCCTGGTTGCAGGCTTATATTTATTTCACTGGCATGGCTACTCCCGGCTGGTTTTTTTTCCCGAACATCCTTTATGGGATCAATTACTCGCCCTGTTTAGCAGCCTGACAATTCCTGCATACTTGATTTTCATGCGGAGCATGGTCAATTCCGCTGCTTTGATTCCTCGCCATGATATTTGGATCCAGCGCCTGATCATTGCAGGATTTTTCATCTTTGGGGGTAGCCTCGCATTCTACCAGATCAGTCAAAACTCTCCTGCAACCTTCCTGACTCTGAATTTGCTGATCCTCATCCAAATGGGTATCATTTTCATATTTCTCAGAGCCCTGTATCAAACGAAGGATAAACTGGCCTATTTCTTTGTATTAGGCACCTCAGCACTATGGATCTTTTCCTGTACCGGACTGGTGTTGTATATAACCGTGCAATCTTCCTTTGCAATAGAACTGATTCAAATGGGCGTCAGTGCAGAACTACTGCTCTTTTCGGTAGGCCTGGGATACCGAATGAAACTCAATGAGCGTAAGCGATTGGAGGCCCAGCAAAGCCTCATTCACCAACTCCGCGAAAATGAGCGAATACAATCACAAGCCAAAGAGGAATTAGAAGTAAAAGTGAAGGAACGGACTTCACAACTTGAGGCAGAAAAGGAGAAAGCACTAAAGGCTTCCCGTGCAAAAGCAGAGTTTCTATCTACCATGTCTCACGAAATTCGCACTCCCATTAATGGAGTGATTGGTATGACCAATATTCTGCTGGGAGAAGAGCCACGCGAAGATCAATTGGAAAATCTGAATGTGCTCAAGTTCTCCGCAGAAAACCTTATGGTCCTGATCAACGACATCCTGGACTTTAGTAAAATCGAGGCTGGGAAAATAGACTTTGAGTCCATCAATTTCCATTTACCAAGACTCTTAAAAAGTATACAGCAAGGGAATCACTATCAGGCTGCTGAGCAAGGCATTGAAATCCGGCTGGAAATGGATGACCTCTGCCCACAATGGCTCAAAGGAGATCCCACACGGCTGGGACAGGTCTTAAATAATCTGGTAAGCAATGCTGTGAAATTCACTCCTAAAGGAAGCGTAACGATACAGGTAAGCCTGATTGCTCAACAAGCCGAAGAGTTACGATTATTATTTGAAGTCATCGATACAGGGATTGGGATTGAGATTAACAATCAGCATAAGATTTTTCAAAAATTCACACAGGAACAATCTTCCACGACCCGCGAATATGGCGGAACCGGATTGGGTCTTGCCATTAGTCGAAAACTCCTCCAACTCCAAGGCAGTGAAATTTGCCTCAAAAGCGTAAAAGGAAAAGGCTCAAATTTTTATTTCGAGATGGCCTATTTCCAGGGAGAAGATATTGAAGCGAATCCGCTGAAAATATCGATGGAAGGGAAAAACACCATCTCCCTACAAGGCCTTCATGCACTAATTGTAGAGGACAACCGAATTAATGCGCTCATCGCCCGGAAATTCTTCAATAGCTGGGGGGTGCAAACTCAACATGCGGAAAATGGGAAAATTGCACTCGAAATGCTTCAAGAGGAGCGTTTTGATTTCATCATGATGGATTTACAAATGCCGGTGATGGATGGATTTGAGGCAACCCGGGCAATCCGAAATCTCCCGGACCTGGTACTGCGTGATATCCCGATTATTGCGCTGACTGCCTCCGCCATGCTCGAAGTACAGGACGACGTATTTGCTGTTGGAATGGACGGGTGGGCGATCAAACCTTTCATCCCCGAAGAGTTGTACCAAAAAATTGGAAATATCCTGCACATCAAACAAGTGGTATAAAACCCAGTCAGGGCTCGGTTGTTAAGGGCAAAATCCATTCATTATGCTTTAGCAGGTTTACCGGTTCGCTGGCGAGGTCTATCTCCGGATCGATCATTCGCTGAGCCTTACGGCCGTTGAAGGCGACCTCTACATTGGCTTTTACTTCAACCTTCCCAGTGGGTCGGTTTCGTTTTCGATAATCCTCAGCCAGGAAACGGGCGAACCGGGCGACCATTTTGGGATCATGGATCATTTGCACAAATTGATCCCGGTTCAGGCCATAAGCAGCCATTACCTTCAGATCTACCGGCACCTGCTTTCGGGCACCATAATCAAAAATCATAAACTCAAGTTTTTCCATTTTTCGCTGCTGAATTTTCATTCTCCACGAAAATCGCTGCCCCTCCCCGGTCCAGTCTGTATTCCCGGCTATCAAGAGGTGGCGGAAAGGCAATACCAGCTGAAGGGTCAGAAAAACCAACAGAATGATCACTGTCGGTTGATGCCAGGAAAATGCATCCGGTACCGCTTCGGTTGGTTTCTTCTTTTTCCCCGAAGATCGCTTTTTCCAGATTTTCCCAATCTGATTGCGAATCCATTCCGGCTCCACGTATAACAACAAGGCACCGAGCATGAAGTAAGGGAATATGTTGATATCGTCAAATAGCCAGGCATTGGTCAGGTTAAACATAACGGCTGCAGCAATAGCATAAGGGCGAAGTTTTCGGATAAACAGACCGATCCCTACCAACAGATCAAACAAAACCCCTCCGTAGGTGATGAAGCCAATGAATGCGTTGCTGGTCAGTAGGTTTTCCCAACCCGTATCTGCTGCTTTTGCCTCGACCATGAGCTGAACCGGTTGCGAATGAAATAACCAATCCGGATTGAGTTTGGCGACCCCTCCATAAAAATATACGATCACAATCTGAATTTGCAGCAATAGCAGCATCCAGCGAGGCAGGTAGTGATCTCCTTCCTCATATCGTTGGTTCCAGGCCAGGGCTTTGTCAGCAGGTATCCAGCACATCATTCCCGCAATCATGCAGAGGAGATACAAATGATTGTTGTAATAGGCTTTGTCCAGTAGGAAGATATAGGTGAAGCCCAGAAAAAATACGATCATGGCAGGCCGGTACAATCGCCCGATTGTGATCAAGACACAACTGAGTGCCATCGCGGCAATCAATAGTTGCATCACGGGCCCCGATAAAGGTGCCAGAAAGGATACCGGTTCGTAGGGAAATAAGATCTGCGGACCTGTCAGAAATATTTTCACAAAATCCAGTCGAATAAAGTAGATCATTTCCCAGAGCATCAGCAGGCCAAAGCAAATGCGAAAAACAGCCAGATTGATCGCGTCTGTTCGATCAAATAAAAAGGAAAATCGCTTGGAAAAAGGAGCAGACATGAGTGCGTAACATTTGTGAAAAGTATATATCAATGTTTACCGAATCAGAATTCGGCTTGTAAAGCGTTCTCGCTCTCCTGCAATCACCAGCACATACAATCCCGGTGGCAGGGTCGAAATGTTGATTTGTAAGGCATTTCCAGCCCTGATTGTTTCTTGTTGACTCAGCAATTCTCTCCCCGCGAGGTCCAGGAGTCGCAGATCAGCCCTCCATATACGTGGACCGAGGTATGCTATATTCAGGAGGCCCCTCTCTCTATCCGTAACAAGCTGCCAATTTGTGGCATCAAAGGCCTTTTCTTCCAGCCGGGTCAATTCATTACAACCGCCGGTTGGTGCTACGCTATAATCAAAGCGAATGGAATCACAGGAAATACTGGTGACGGCAAGTCCCGCATCTGCAATAACAGAACCCGGTTCAATATACACCGTATTGAAAGCGGTTCCCTGCCCGTTAAAAACGGCCCCCTCCTGCACGTATGCTGTCGTAATCGCACCTCCCGGCTGAGATATGGCTACTGCTCCTGGTTCCAGAAACACGGCATTGGTACTGCTCGTAATAGTAAGCGTGTCTCCTGCACATACCCAATAAGAGCCATTATTACCGGTAGTGGTGAGCGCATCGCTGACAATCACCGCATTTGCCGGAATCGCAAAGTCGCAAATCGGAGGTACCCAATTGGAATATAGGCTTTGTAAAGAATCGATCGGTTCAACTCCAAAGGGAGTTTGCAATACACTCAAATCCAGGTAGTACTGCCCCGGCAGATCATACGGCCGGGAAACGCGGATAAAGGCCGACAGGGAGGAAACGCCCTCACTGAGACAACGGGTATCCGCTCCTGGCACATTCGCGCCCTGCATAGCCGCCATGAGCTTGTCGGCCAGACTTCCCTGCGTGTTGAGGAAGCGGGACTCCATAGAATCCAGAATTTGGGGACCAAGGAGGATATTTCCCTGAATTGCATAATTAGGACCAAGCAGGTGATCTTTATAGTCATCGGTATTGACACCGGAATAACCTGCCGCACGTGGAGACCCGGTGCTGTCAAAGTCCACGATGCCATATTGGCGATAGCTGGAATTCAGGCCGAATCCCCCGGCATCATTTGCCAGTAACCAACTGATAATCTCTGCAGGGGTATCGCCAAGCTCCATTCGATTCCGTGCATTGCTTTGATTGACCCCATTCCAGTAGGCCTGTGTGTGAATCCCCCCTCTGCCGGGAATAATATCACTGATGATCAATGCTCCACTGGTTGAATTAGACAAATCAAGACAGGTTGCACCCGCACTCCCGACTTCGCCGGTAACGGAATCTACCGCGACGATGGAAAAGGTGTCCTGGGCAATTAGCAGGGGAAATGCGATCAAGCCATACATCAGTAGACTGAGTCCGTATCGAAGAAAGTTCATAGGCAAAGGGACATTAAATAAGGATATATTTTTAACGGGTTCGCGGCCACCCTGACCGGGTCCCTGTTTCAGGAGGCTCCTGCATTCTGCCGGTTCAACAATGCTATCGCAAGGCGAATCTTATAAAAGGGAACTGTTCCTTTCAAAAAATCAAACAACACTTTTGCCCGATCTGTATGGCCTACGATCTCAATCGCCTTCTGCACCTGCTCTACCTCTTCGGCTGCCACAAAACTTTCCAACTCCACCTCGTATCCATCTTCAAAAAGCCGTGCAAGGTGGGTATAAATGGTAGATTCATGTAAATTCCTGCGCATCGCAATCTGATCTACCGCATCTCCCCGGCGATAATATTCAAAGGTAACAAGGTAAGTATTCTCCCGTAAGCGAAGGCCCTGCTCCCCTTTCTCTTCCTCCTGTCGGATAAATCCCAAAATTTCCTGAATAAATATTTCCCCAAATTGCTCCATTTTTCGATCCCCGACCCCGGAAATATCTCTCATTTTTCGGGCATTGGTGGGCAAATGACGGCACATTTCTTCCAGGGTAGCATCTGTAAAGATCAAATAAGGCGGAATGCCCGCTTTGTCAGCGAGGTCTTTCCGCCGAACCCTGAGGCGCTCAAACAGGTTCGCTGCAAATTGTTCTTTTTTAGATTTGGGACGTGTTCGCTCCAGTCGATCCGCGCTGCGTTTGCGGACATCGGCCATTCGCACCATTTCTACCCGCTCCGAGCCAAACAGAATCCCCCGACTCGCAGGGGCAAGTTTGACCACATGACCTTCATCATAGGCAATTTCAATCAGTCCCAGATTGAGGAATTGTAACAAGCACGCCTGCCATTCGGCGGTACTCATATCACTCCCTGCTCCGTAGGTTTTGATTTTGTCATACCCTTTTTCGAGCACTTCTTTTCGGGCAGATCCCCGGAGCACATCTATCAACATCCCCATCCCTACCTGCTCTTTGAGTCGGTGAACGGCTGAGAGTGCCTTTTGTGCCAAAATAGTTCCGTCAAATCGCTCAGGGGGACTTTGGCACACATCACAATTCCCACAATCGGAAGTCATGGTTTCCCCAAAGTAATTGAGCAGCAGTTTCCTTCGGCACATCTGGGCATCTGCATATTGCTGCATCCGCTCCAACTTTGCGAGTTGTAATTCGGGCTGCCCGCTGTCTTCGATAAAAGACCGCAGTCGCATGACATCGGCAAAGCTGTAAAACAATAGCGTCTCACTCTTCAAGCCATCCCGACCGGCACGTCCGATTTCCTGATAGTAGCCTTCTATGTTCTTGGGCAGATTATAGTGAATGACCCATCGAATATTTGACTTATCGATCCCCATTCCAAAGGCAATCGTCGCACAAATAATCGGCACATCATCTTCAATAAATTTTTCCTGTACCTCCGACCGTTGAGCAGGACTCAGCCCCGCATGATAATGCGCAGCAGGCACGCCGTTGTCCCTTAGTTTTTTGGCGAGGTCTTCTGTCCCTTTCCGGCTCAGGCAATAAATGATGCCCGATTGATTGGGGCGCAGGCGCACAAAGTCTAAAATCACCCGAAAGCGATTCCTGCCCGGCAATACCGTAAGACTCAGATTAGGCCGATCAAATGAGGAGATAAACGTGCGAGGCGTACGCAAACGAAGTTGCTGCGCAATATCCTTGCGGGTCAGGCGGTCAGCGGTTGCAGTCAGGGCCAACATAGGCACATCGGCAAACATCTGTTTCAGCACGTACAAGCGGGTGTATTCCATCCGGAAATCATGCCCCCACTGTGAGATACAATGCGCTTCATCAACCGCAAACAAGGCAATATCCAGGCGCCCCATCATGCTCATAAAATCGTCGGCCAGTACTTTTTCGGGAGAGACGTACAGCAGCTGCAGATTCCCTGCTATGGCATCCTGCAAGATGGCCTCTTGCTGGGAATACGAGAGGGTACTATTGAGAAATTCGGCTGCTATTCCATTGGCACGAAGCCCTTCGACCTGATCCTTCATCAAAGCGATAAGCGGAGAGATCACCAGGCATAATCCCTTATGGATCAAGGCCGGTATCTGGTAGCAAACTGACTTCCCGCCTCCGGTAGGCATCAGGACAATCGCATCCTCTTTATTCAACACTGCTTCTATGACTTCGGCCTGCAATGGACGAAAGGTATCATAGCCAAAATATTGCTTCAGTGCTTGCTGTGCGGTGTCCAGGTTCATTCGGGGAATTTCAGCCCACAAGATAGGAAAAATGCTGCCATAAAATAAGTGCGCCACGCAGTGAAAATACTACGTGGCGCAAACCCGGTCCTGTGGGTCATTCCGACTTCAATCCGATGATTTTGGACTCGATATTATTTCTGCGAGGCTACTTTAGATTCTTGTAGGGAGTCATACAGCCGGTACTCATACCTAATCTCTTCGAGCGTGCGACCTGCTGTCATTTTACGTTTCTGGATCAACATCCCGAGTTCGTTATAGGCATAGCGATAGGTTACTTTCCCATTACTCTTGGTTGACAGATTGCCTGCTTCGTCATAGGTGAAATTCAGAAAGCCTACGATTTTTCCTGATTTGCCCAGGCGAATGGTATGCATGATGCGCCCTTCGATGTCATACACGTATCGTTCACAACTATAGGTGCTGCGCTCTTTTTCAAAACTATAATCAGTCGTCTTTTTCTTTTCTGTAATCCTGCCTTCCAGATCATATTGGTAGGCTATCCGACGCTGAATAAACTCCTGGCTATGCAACTCTGCAATCCGGTTGCCCTCAGCATCGTATTCGTAGCGAATCGTCTCTACCAGATTGTGCCCTCCATCTCTGAGTTCTTCCCGGATCACCCGGCCGACTTCATCATAAAAAAACAGTTTCCGCAAATCGGTATTGTTGTTTTCTTCGCGCACAATTCGTCCATTTTCATAGGCATACTGATAGCTCACATTTGGTGTCTTGTGAAGGGGATGAACTGTAATTTCATGAAATACCCGATTGCCATGCTCATCGTATCGGATGATTGCACTTGTTTCCGGTGCGTGGTCAGTGGCATATGAGACCCGTCCGACCAGCTGCCCGGAACGATCAAAAGAATAGGCCTCGGATCTGGATTGATCTTCGATCACTTTTCCCGATATATAAGGAGTAGAAGTTATGATTACGGATTTGATTTGGCTAGCCTGAATTTGGTCGGGCTCCATATCAATCACTTGTGCCGACATACAGATCGGTGAAATATAAAAGGCAAGTGCAAAAAGGAAAATGGAAATCTGTTTCATAGTATCTTGTAAAAAGGGCTTGATCACTTGCTGCTTATCCTGATGCTTCTTGCCTCCTATTTATTTTAACAACTGTTTTATTCAGGTAAAATAAAAGTACGAGTCCCCCTTCTCAATTACTACCCGCTTGCGGCAGACTCACAATTCTGAGACATGAATGGGAATTACCAGATGACCGACTGTCAATTCTGCGATCCTCCCTCCACAAGCAATCCTTCAGCCCGAATGGGAATGTCATATATTGTGCCAAAGTAAAATCCATGATGGGAAAAGGTGTTTTCTGTTCAGATATTCCGCCCTTCAGGAAAAAAACAGGTACCGAACCATGCATTTTTACAAGCGGTGTCGTCTTTAGAGCAAAAGATCGATTCAGTGTTAGAATTCTGTCTGAATCGATGGACTAAGATTTCGTATTGGCGACGATTCAGGTTACATTCGAAAGGATTGAAACAGGAAGTTCCACCGTTGATGCATAATTTGTTCGACATTCTGAAGCATTTACTAAATTGCTGATATTCATTGAGTTCCTTTCTTGTTATCCTTACGACAAGACGCAAACACATTCAATATTCATCTACACCACCCTCTAATTTTGTCCACCGTGCCTAACAGTTCATACTCCACCTCCCTTGTAAAAAATACCCTCCTGTGTCTCTGCCTCCTCCTGATTATCGGCAGCACATCGGCTCAAACCCTCATTTATGATGTGATTAAAGGAGGTAAAAATATTGGCACCATGACCGTTGACCGGCATAATAAAAGCGGGCAGTGGACCTACTCTGTTGATAGCAAGGTCAATGTCAGCATGATGATTACGGTCCGCTTAAGCTTCCTGCTGGAAAGCGTATTTAGCGGTAATCAGATGATTTCATCCTCCTCCAAATACATCCGGGATGATAAGCTCAAAGAGGCTTCTTATGTAAGCTGGGCGGATAACAAATACCACATTAATCAGGATAATGAACGCAGCGTCCTGGAAAACGAGCGCATCAACCATTGTCTTTCCTCGATTTATTTTAATGAGCCGACAAATGTGCGGCGGGTATTTTCGGAGCGATTTGCTGCCTTTTTGGATATAAAACCCACAGAGCGCCATCATTATGAGCTTACGCTGCCCAATGGCCGGAAGAATTTATATATCTATGAAAATGGGATTTGTAAAGAAGTAATGGTCGATCACATGCTCGCCACCTTCTATTTCAAGCTCCGGAAATAGCCAGAAGCTTTACCTTCGTATTCGTTCACCTCCTTCCTATATGTGAAATTCCGGCTGGGCTGTTGCTCATGCCGGAATTTCCTTTTATCCCTTTGCAGCTTAGCGGATTGGCGAGAGACAAAGAGGAATTGAACGCGGAGACGGAGAGGCGCGGAACAGAATCATCTTCCTTCCTTTGCGAATTAGCGGATTGGCGTGAGAACAAAGCAGAACGAAACGTGAAGCTTACCCTTATTTGTATGTACAGGTTTTGGGGGCAGATTTGATATAGTAATTTTTGTAATTGGAGGCTTTGGGGTCCATGCACCCTTCGAGATTGAGCAATTCGATATCGCGAAAATCAATCGGGTGGCTCTCTGCCTGCAATGCGATATAACCCGTGTGCAGCAGTTCTCCATTGCGTGTGCGCCACGTATCGATATCAGGCACACCGGCATCTGCCCAGTTATGATTATTATAACTCACAAAAACACTGTCAAGCTGGGGCCGCTGATAGGCCAGGACTGTGTCTGATTCGATGAGATGATAGACAACCGAATCCCCTAAAACAATTGCCTCTACCTCCACCCACTGATCCCCATGATAGGTTTTAGAATGCGAGTCAATACAATGGTTACGATTAACGGTATCGCCCATTTCAACCATCGTACCAGGCGTACACAGGTTGGCAGTAGTTCGCTCGCCGTCATTGAGTCCCCCTAATAACTGTAATTCGATGGATACCGGAAACGTCTGATCCGGGCCCTGGTCTTCGGCGGATTGGGAATGCAACATGACGCCACTGTTCCGGACATTCCATGTTGCGCCGCCCGGCGTTTGTTCGCCTACAAACCGATAGCCAAACCGCAGCCGATAATAGCTGTAAGGCTGTTCGTAATACAAATGCCCAAAGTAAGTCCCAAACTCCTCATAGTCATCGTAGCTGATGCGCAACATACTGTCCTGCACCCGAAAGGTATTGAGGTAGTTTTCATCAAGAGGGCGCCCTGTTATTTTGATGGTCCAGCCTGCCAGGTCTTTGCCATTGAAGAGGGAAATCCAATCTTCCTGATCAGGAGTTGACTCTGAAGCCGTAGGCGTGCAAGCACTGAAATAAGTAAGCACGAGGAGGAGGATATAACACGGAAGGCGCATAGGAGAAATATTTCGAGCAATTTATCAAAAAAGGACAGGCAGGAACTGTAAAAGCTCCTGCCTGTTGATATTAAATTTACGGTTCAAAGCAGATCAGGGCTTTTTAGCGGCCTGTACAATAAGCATTTTCATTCCATCTCGTTCACTCAGCGTGCCATCTATGGATGCTTGTTCGCCAGCCATTTCTTTCACACTCTCAAATGCATCCTTGCTCTTATTGTCCTTTGAGAGGAGTACCAATGTTCCATCATCTGTCAAGAGTCCCATAGGCTGGCCTCCTTTGGCACATCCCTTTGCACAGCTTGCATGGTCAGGTCCTTTGGCACCACGGGTGATGTAACAATTGAGGTCTACCACTTCTCCTACCCAGGTAGTTTGAGACTCAGCTTCCGCATCTGCATCTTGAGCAAATGAATGGGTGTTTGTGAGACAAATGAGTGCCAGAACGGCCGTCATCGTAGCGATTAAGCGGATAAAGGATTTCATAATATAGGATTAGTAGGTTAACTAATTGAAATGAAACGAAAATT
>CAYGTH010000219.1:0-11594 GCA_964352745.1 uncultured Bacteroidia bacterium | reverse complement strand
ATACACATTAAAAATATAAACAATCACATTAGTACGGTTTAGTAAAAAATACACGCATAGATATTTATTGATTTCAGGGCCTATTCAGCAAATTTTTATTTTCAACATCAATTTTATAAAAAAAATGATAAAACTTGCATTTCCTTGCATCTGAGGGGCCTCATTTCAGGAGCATATAAAATTGAATATAAAACACTGAATATCAATATATTAAGTTCAAAATACAGATAAATAATGGCCCTTATATGCGTTTATTTCTTCATATCCTGCATCATTGATCGAAATGCAATTTTTTATGCGATTCTCAGGGCTATTTTTTAGCGTCCCATAAAGACCATTAGTACAGAAATGTCTGCAGGCGACACGCCACTGATCCTCGATGCTTGCCCAAGGTTTTTTGGACGGTGATTTTCCAATTTTTCACGGGCTTCGGCAGACAAGGCTTTTATACTCCCAAAACTGAAATTATCCGGAAACCCAATAGTATCAAGACGCATCATTTTATTGGCTAAATCTTCCTCTTTCTTGATATATCCAGCATATTTAATTTGTATTTCCACTTGTTCCAAGACTTCCTGATCATACTTAGAGAGTTTATCCTGGAGTATTTCGGAGCAAGGATATAGCCCTTTCAAAGAAACTTGTGGCCGTGTCAAAACAGAATGTGCTTTTACTTTTTGCTTGAGTGGTGAGGTACCTTGCTCGGCGAAATAGCCATTCACTTCCTCAGGGCCGAGAGAAGTTTCAGTCAATAATTGGGCTACCTGATTCACTTCATTTTGCTTACCGACCATCTTTTGATAGCGCTTTTCTGTCGCTAATCCGATCTCATATCCCTTAGCTGTCAGGCGAAGATCGGCATTATCCTGCCTCAATAAGGTCCGGTATTCAGCGCGAGAAGTGAACATACGGTAAGGTTCTTTGGTTCCTTTGTTCACTAAATCGTCGATCAGTACGCCAATATATGCCTCATCTCGCTTCAAAATAAAAGGAGTTTCCTCCTGAACTTTGCGGGCAGCATTGATACCAGCTATCAATCCCTGAGAGGCAGCCTCTTCATATCCAGTCGTTCCATTGATCTGCCCTGCGAAAAAGAGGTTCTCTACGAGCTGAGTTTCGAGGCTTAAATGAAGTTGAGTAGGGGGAAAGAAGTCATATTCTACTGCATATCCGGGTCGGAACATCCGTGCATTTTCCAGTCCGGGGATCGTTTGCATCGCCTTGAACTGAATTTCTTCCGGCAAAGAAGAAGAAAATCCATTCACATATACCTCGATTGTATTCCATCCTTCCGGTTCCAGGAACAATTGATGGCGATCTTTGTCTGCAAATCGATTGATTTTATCTTCAATCGAAGGGCAATATCGCGGACCTAGCCCTTTAATTCTCCCATTAAACATAGGGGACCGATCAAACCCGGTCCGCAATACTTCGTGGGTCTTATCATTTGTATACGTAATATGACAAGGCCGCTGTGTTTCGAGCGGTTTGGTATCTGTAAAGGAGAACTTTCCAGGGTTTTCGTCGCCCGGTTGCACCTCAGTGCGAGTCCAATCTATGGATCTACCATCAATTCTAGGTGGTGTTCCGGTCTTCATTCGACCACTTTCAAAGCCTAATTCCTCGAGTTGGGCCGTCAATCCTACCGCTGCACGCTCCCCACTACGGCCCCCTCCAAAGGTTTTTTCACCTACATGTATGAGTCCATTGAGGAAAGTCCCATTAGTTAGGACTACAGTTTTACCTGGTATTTCGAGTCCCAGTGAGGTTTGAACGCCTACTACCCTACCCGATTTCACTACCAATCCCGTGATCATTTCCTGCCAGAAGTCAACAGTTTGAGTCTGCTCCAGCATCAATCGCCAGGTTTCGGCAAAGCGCATCCGATCACTTTGTGCCCGGGGGCTCCACATTGCAGGACCTTTTGAGAGGTTTAGCATCCGAAACTGGATCATTGTTTCGTCTGTAACAATACCAGAATACCCACCCAGTGCGTCAATTTCTCGCACCAATTGCCCTTTTGCAACGCCTCCCATGGCAGGATTACACGACATTTGGGCGATGGTATTCATATTCATCGTCGCCAGCATGACCCGTAATCCCATATTAGCAGCCGCTGCAGCTGCTTCACACCCTGCATGGCCGGCACCAACTACTATTACATCGTATTCAGAAAACATAGTTTTTCAGTTTCTGTGCACAAAAGTACGCTTTTGTATGAAGAAAACAGGACAGGTTATTTACTGATACAGCCGCGTTCGGCTCATAGAAATGCCGTGATTTGAGAGATATCTTCTTTATTCTGGAGGTATTTCCAGCTCCATTCTCTTGGTTAAGTAATCTTTTCCAGGTCATTTTTATATGTATATCCTCTTTATTTCAATTCTATTCCTCGATATTCTGCGGTTTCGATCGTCAAAAAGGACATGATCAATTGAGAATCAGCTTCATTTATTCTCCTCAAAACTCAAGTGCTAGCCCAAACCCTCGCATATTTCGACAAAAAGACAGGCACTTTATCGTGCATATTGATCTTAATTCCAGCCCTACTATCCCTAAATATCTAACGAATCGAATTTTCAATTTGCCTTTCCTCACTTATTTTCTGGCGTATCTCTTCTTAAAACCCGAGATTTTACGCTATCCTACTCACAACATTTCCGTAAAAACCCTCCTCGCAGGCATCTCCTAACGAGAAAAAAAGTCTATGAATTGGGTAATTCTGCCTGCTTAAGGTTTCCAAGAGAACCTAGCCCAATAATCTGAGTGAAATCCAGAATTATTCTGTAGTCACAACATCATATTTCACTCTTTTTAGCATGAGAATTAGCCTGATTCCTGATAAAAATCCCTATTCACAAGGCAAAACCCAGCTCTGTTTTGAGCCCAAACAAGGTATTAGTCCTCAATTTTAGAAGCATAATTCTTCTCAAAACAGGCCCGAACTCTATCAATGAGCTAAAAACACAAGTACAACGCTTGTCAGTTTTCGGTACAAAAGACTGATATAGATACTTTTCACCTCATCAATTGAATCCATTTTGCAATAATTCAGGCTCCTCGAATCCAGTATTCTTATATTATTCTCCGTGATCCGAAGATAAAACCAGTCGCGCAACCAAGAGAAACACATCTATTTCCTACGAATAGTGAGGTCATAAGACCTTATCCTAAGACTTCAACTGGGGATTTCCGGACTTTACTCTCATATTAATTTAAATATAAGCGACATTATTAAAGAGAAATATGGACAGATAGTTCTTTGTATCAGTTCATTTTAGCCAAAATCAGGCTCAAGTCTGAAGAATTCATCCGCATTATGAGCACCTCAATCTCATATAAGCGCCTGATTCAAGTACTTATTTATAGTTCCACGTGGAACATTAGGGGAAATAATTAGCCTTACTGGCAACAGATTAAGCTAAAAAAAGGAGGCAAACCTCTCTTTTCTTCCTACTTCAGAGTCAAGTCGAATCCATTTTTCCATTTTGAACCTCATAAAATCTGACGATTTCAAACTTTATATCCTATCAACAGGCACATTTAGAAATATTTTACAGCCACTGACTCAGCACAATCCACTCCTTATTTCCTATTTAGGTAGTCAAAACCACTCAGGATTCAGACCATTTCACCCTATCCAATAGCTGTTTCACAAAACAAAAGCCACGCATTTCAGGATAATTGGGGGAAACCAATAGCTCTCACAGGGCCATATTCGCAAGAAAAGAGACCAATTATCAGCACTATTCACAAGCAGAATCGATCCAATAGGCATCGAAGAAACTCTAATACAGAGCTGATTTCATAAAAAAATGAAGTTATTGACTCATGGCAATACAGGTTCCACGTGGAACTAAGCATAATAAACTCAGTTCAAAAGGCAGAAAAACATTGATTTATCCTTGTCGGGAAGCATATTTTGGCCGTCAAAAATCTACCCAATCCGACCATTCTCAAGATTTCTGCATACAACAACAAGCATCTTTTACCGATTCCAGAGACACAAACTCAGCTAACTTCCCTGATACGGCCTCTATTTAAGTAGCCAATAACACTCAAAATCGCACTCATTTTAATTTAATTCAGCCTCACTCAGCAAAGAGAAAGCAGCATATTCAAGAATTATTATCAGGTATTCGCCCCTCTCTACTCCATATTTTCAAGAAGAATACGATACAAAACCCTCCTACCCCAAGGCATATCCAAGCTAAGACATACAGAAAAAACCCTCACACCAGACTTACTTTCACAGAGAAAAGCGGCTATTACCTCCCGAAAAAACCAGACTTCACCCAACATATTGACTCATAAATCCTCTCTTTCAGGCTACATAGCAGGCTACAAAAGCTCAAAAAATCTACAATCTCCCTCTATTACCAGGTCTATTTCATCGTCCAATTCCTCTAACAGACACCCATATATCCCAATTCTCTCCAAGCTTTTCAGGCCTATCAACACATTCATTTGGAATATTTTGGAGAAATAAATCCAATAAAACCCTGTAACAAACACGCTGGTTTAGCGGATCACAACACTTGAAATTTATGCCAAGCTGGTTTTTTCGGGGTCAAATTATCTCGGCGAAGTCAGCATATTCCGGTACAAGCCCAAGACATTACAGATGATTTCTCCGCTTATTACCCGAGAGAAATCATGCCCATCAGGGGAAATTTCTCTTACATTATCGACATCACATTTCATAAAAAACATCCAATCAAAAAGCATTCTTCTCAGCAGAGAGACATAGACTACCCTCGTATTTCACGGAGCTCACATGAAATGCAGGGGCGAATGAGAGAGATAATACGTCAAAAAAACAGACCCATCCTTGACATAGTACAGGTCTGTTTTGGAGAAAAGGGTTCCACGTGGAACCCATACTTTTCAATCATTTATGGAGAAACAGCAGGAAATCATTCAACGAAAAGAAGCCCACTTTCCCTAGCGCCAACAGGAATATTCAGGTCTTATTTTCAGAAAGGCCTCATAGCTAAGGCTTCTGTTTCCAGTCGCCTCATCTCATTTTTATCTTCAGGCGAGGCGTCATCATAGCCCAGAAGATGCAGCATTCCATGAGCCATTACACGATGCAATTCATCCTCAAAGCTCACGTTAAAGACCTCTGCATTATCCTTTACGCGATCTATACTAATGTATATATCAGCAAATACAGGGGCTCCTGGAGGGCTGTATGGAAAGGTCAGGATATCTGTCAGGTAATCATGATCGAGGTGCTGCTTATTCATTTCAAGCAGGTATTCATCAGAACAGAATACATAATTAATCCCCTCTGCTGTCTGTTGGTAATGCCCCAAAAGCAAGAGGAGCCAGTCTGAAACTGACTCCTCTTGCTTGAGTGTAAATGCTATTTCATGGACAAAACAGTTGATTACTTTCTCTTCCATCAGATATTAAATGTCATTTCAACGGTCTTCCCATCTTCGGCAAAACTCATCTGATCAGAGAGGTGCTCCATCAAAAAGACGCCTCGTCCCCCTATGTTTTCGAGGTTTTCGGGAGCAGTAGGATCTGCTAATGATTTGGGATCAAAGCCCTCCCCTTCATCTCGAACCCGGATAATGAGTCTGTATTGGTGCTTCATTTCAAACTCCACGAAGACCTTTTTACTTTCATCTCCTTTGTTCCCATGAATGATAGAATTGTTTACAGCTTCCGTTACCGCAACCATTACATTGCCGTAAACGTCTTCTTTAAACTCCAATTCATTCTTGATCTGATCGACTATGTTTTCAACCCGGTGAATCACATCCGGCTTACTCTCTAGGATCAGTTGCTTGTATAGCAATGACGTGTTTGTGCTGCTACTCATTAGCGCCCTCCAACTTTTTGTAGTACTGTTCGATTAAGATGATGAAATCGTTAGAATATTCCAACTTATTTGATTTCAACAATTCCTGACGGATTTTGTTTTTATACTCTTCCGCGGTCAATTCTTCCGGGGATTTCCGTTCATCAACTCTTCCCGTCTTAGATTCTCGCTGATCATCCAGGTCTCTTTCCCGGACCGATTTGTCAGCCTGAAGCATACGGCTTAGTATCTGCTGCTGGCGGAACAGCGTCTCATTAGTGAGTTGCTTATTGATCAACTCTGTTTCTGTTTGCTGCATATCTCCCGCAACCTTCTCCATATCACCCAGCGTCTTTCCGCCATCCTTCTTGATTTGCTGTCCTAATTCCTGCAGCCGTTTCCGGATGGCTTCTTGTTGAGCAGACATTTCGGAGAGTTTATCAGAGTCCATCTTCCCGCCCTTCATCATTTCCTGCATCTGCTGATTCAGTTTCTGTTGCTGCTTGGACAGACCTTTCATATCTGGTTTCATAGCCGATCCTGGCTTTGTGCACATGCCTTGTCCGGGCTTTGCATTCATCATCTGTTGCTGAATTTGGCTCATCACATCAGAGAGCATATTAGCCAGATTGTTAATGCTGGTCATTGCTGACTGCTGATGGAAGGTTACCATTGGCACCTGCTTATTCCGAAAAAATATCTGCGACTTATCCATGTTGTCAGAGATGCTTTTGCTCTCATCCAGAACAAGCTTCTGGATTTCAAATAGACGATTGGCCAGGCTTTCAAGGCTGTCCTTTACGAGGCCCATATCGTCTTGTAATTTCTTCTGATCCTGGCTTCTGTCCCGCAACGCTGGGTCTCCATACTTGAGGTCTTTCACTTCATCACGAAGGTCTTCCTGATCAAAAGACAGCGTCAATAAATTCTCCAACAACTCTCTTAGGTTCTCAAGGTTTTCCTGATCCTGTTGCATCTGCATACTCATCTGCATACTGCTCAACTGGTCAGACATCTCCTGCATCTTGTCAGAAGCATCTTGCTGAGACTCAGAAGCATTTTGCTGGGACTGAGACATCTTACCTTTCTTCCCTTTACTTCCTTTCTGCTGCTTACTTTGTTCAGAAGACTCTTGTTCGCCCCCCTCTTCCTGCTCTTCATTTTCTTCTTCCCCGCCCTCTTCTCCTTCTTCATTCTCATCAGACTCCTGTGCGCCTTCTTGCTCTTCTCCGGATTCCTGTTCGCCAGATTCCTGCTCCTCACCTTCCTTGTCTTCTCCAGATTCAGCGTCTGATTTATTTTGGTCGCCGCTTTCTTCCTGCTGCTCTCCCTGCTTACTCTTCTTTTCTGCTTTCATTTTCTCAGCAGCCTTTTCCATCTCCTCCATCGCACTCTTCATGTCTTCCTTAGCTGCGTCTGCGTCCTCCATGAGTTTCTCGGTTGACTCGGGATCAGGGGTCTTGGTCTGGTTCTTCAGGTCTTGCAGATCTTCTAAATCCTTTTTGATTTTTTCCATCTGCTTATTGAGATCTTCCTGGCGATCAGAAATTTTATCCATTTCTTCACGAGTCTTGGCCTGCTCCAGTTTCTCTTGCAGTAAGTCTTGCTTCGCCTTCAGGTTGTCAAGCTTATTTCGGATCTCATCAATCTTCTGATTGACTTCTAACTGCTTGATCAATTCAAGCGTGCGCTCTATGCTGTTCTGTAATTCTTTATCATTGAGTTGGAGCTTTTCCATTCGCTCCTTTATCTCTTCCGTATCCAGATTTTCCATCTGCTCCATGAGCTTCTGGAGCTCTTCTTCAATCTCTGGATTATTCAACTCCTCCAAATACTTATTCAATTCATCATACTTCTCCAGCGTTTGCTGAGACACCATTTCATTTTCCTGTAGCTTGTCTTTTGTTTCCTCAAACTTTTCTTGTGTCTCTGAAAGTTCTTCGAGCATCTTCTTATGCTCTTCCATCATTCGTTGTACTTCTTTCTTATCATCAAAGGAAAGGTTCTTTTGATCCAGCAATTTCTTCTGCATCTTTTCATAGGACTCTTTCAAAGCTTCTGACTTTCGCTGTAGCTCTTCCAGATTTTCCTTGACCTCATCCTGCTCTTCTCCTATCTCATCATATTTGGCATCCAGCGTTGGATAGATCACCCGAAAGGTCGCGCTGGTGGTCGCCTTAGCGCCTGATACGCCATCGTTGTCCCAAACTTTTATGAAGTACTCAATCTCATCTCCTTCGCGCAATCCAAGGCTCGTCAGGTCGATATCGTAATCCTGAGGTTGTAGCAATTGAGAACGAGAAATCTCAAGTGGGTACTGACGATACTCAGCACTGACTTCACTTGTTCCACCTGATTTAGTAAAGCGGTAAAACAAGGCCATTTTAGAAAAACCGAAATCATCCGCGATCTCCAGTTCAAGTGGCATGTTGGGATCCAGGTCGATGAGAAAATCACTATTGGGTGAGAATACATAAATCGAAGGAAATCGATCCTGCAAAACATTGGCCCGGTACCGAACGGTGTCAATATTGGAAATATTCTCAGGTGAGTTCAGGGAA
The DNA here is from genome assembly GCA_964352745.1 of uncultured Bacteroidia bacterium. Lineage (GTDB taxonomy): Bacteria > Bacteroidota > Bacteroidia > J057 > J057 > CAYGTH01. The sequence continues at coordinate 3,221 of CAYGTH010000219.1, read as the reverse complement.
ATGAAGTATTCCAGGTTTTCCATCAAACGAGAAGAAAAAGTATAGGCTCCTTCTTTGTGCTCAATAAAGTCTGCGGTCACCTTCTCCCCCATAAACCGTGCGGCAGCTACGACATCTTGTGGTTCGAGTGTCCAGGTTACCTTGCTTCCTTTTATCGCCTTAAAGTCTCCCACATTGTCTTCCAGCGTCTCACTTCCGAGCCCCGTATAAGCGGGATAAGTAATGTCAACCTTGAAGTTTTTAATGAAAGGTCGCTTCAATACTTCAATTTCAAACCGATCTGTCTCGACCTCTGGATTTCCTACATAAAAAGTGAAATCTTCTTTGAGGTCAGAAAGGGTATAGGTGAATTTCGTTTTGGAGTCTTTGCTCAGGTTGTAATCAATGAACTGACTTCCCGATTCATTTTCTTTTTTGATAAAAATGAATAACTCAGCAGGGAGTTCATTTCCTGAGACAGCAATTTCTAAGGGATAGTCCTGCCCTGCCACGATTTGTCCCGGGACTTCTCCTACTTCAATGGTAAAGGGAGCCGGCGGTAAAAACTCTTTATCGTAGTTGATCAAATGGTGGCTACTGGTATTAAGCAATTGGGGATTGGCTAACCAAGTAATGAGAAACAGGGCCAGTGGAATCAATAAGAATAACAGATAGCGACGGTTCAGGTTCAGGTTGATCGCGGAGCTCAACGAGACGGGTACAATGTCTTCTGTCTTCCGGTCAATGGCAGCTGCGACAAGTGCATTGGAGGTATCAGAATCGCCGCGAAGCTGCAAGAGGTTGATCAGCTTATCATTGATATTGGGAAACGCACCACGGACCATATCTGCAATCTGAAAATCGGTAATGCCTCTGGCAATATTTACCAGTTGTGTTACCGGCCAGACGACCATGTATCCCAGGACACCCAAAAAGATTACTCCCAACCCTAATACCAGGCTAGTTCGTACTCCAGCTGAAAAGCCAAAGAAACCTTCGCCTAACAACACCACGAATAACATGGAACTTATCAGCAAAGAAAGAATAAGAGAACCGCGAATGATTTTATCGGTATAATACTTTTTCCGAAACTCTTGCAGTCTTCTGTCTAATGCAGTTTGATTCTGATGCATAATCTCCAATTAGTTTACAGCGATTCTGTTGGCGAGAATATGTAGCATTTTTTATTCAACGGGTATATGTCTTAATCCGTTTTCTTATCCATTTCGTAAAATCCTCTCTATTTACCTTGCCAGCAGCAACATCGAGAATGAGTTTTTCCTGATCGTCTATGGGGGCGTCGACCGTAAGATCATTAGCTCGAAGCATTAATAACATAGCCGCATGCCCTATTCTTTTATTCCCATCTACAAAAGGATGATTTGCAATAAGAAAGTATCCAAGTGCACAAGCCTTATCAATCAAAGTCTCATACAAATCAATTCCGTCAAAAGTCATGCTGGGTTGAGCCAGAGATGAGCTTAAACTATTCCAATCTCTCACTCCGGCCGAACCACCTGACTGATCAATAATTCCTTGATGCAGATCAAGGATGAAGTCTATATTTAGAAAAACCATTATGCAAGTCGTTTATACAACTCAGCATAATCGGAAAGAATATCTTGTTTTAATGTCTCATATTTTTCCTGAGACAAAATCGGCTCGACCCTCTCACTATTTCCTTCTGTGATATCAGACTCACTAATTACTAAATCTTCCAAAGAAAGTTTTTCCAGAATAAGTTCAGTGTATTGCTCAACAGAAATACCAAGCTTGCCAGCAGCTAGTTTATAAGCACGTGCTTTATCCTCATTCAATTTTACAACTATACTTTTCATACTCTACTCTCTTAAAGTAGTTGAGGTACGCGAAGAAATCCACAGGGTTACTAACCAAAACCCTCGGAATATGCGCAAACTCATGTTCAAACAGCAAATCCTCTTCGCAAAAATCGAAGACGGACTTAAGTGAATGTACCTAATTACCTAAAGTTCGAAACTTGGGGCGTACAAACCAAACCTTTTCGAAGGAAATAGTTGCCAGAATGGAAAATGCTATTCACTAGTTTTCTTGAAACTTCATGAACGGATTTGAAGCCGGATGGGACAATGGTCAGAATGTTTGACATCAGGAAGAATAGAAGCATCGGTGCAATGGTCGGCAAATGCTTCCGAAACCATGTGATAATCAATGCGCCAGCCCTTATTATTGGCCCGGGCATTAGCGCGATAAGACCACCAGGAGTACTGATGTGGATCTGTATTAAATTTCCGGAAAGAATCCACAAAACCGGATTCCAGAAATTCAGTAAGCCAGGCACGTTCGTGTGGGAGAAAGCCTGAAGTTTTTTTATTTGAAACGGGATTGTGAATATCAATCTCAGTGTGGGCAATATTGTAGTCCCCAGAAATAATCAGATTCGGGTGCGTTTTTTTGAGCTCGTTCACATAGGGAATAAAATCAGCGAGAAATTGTTCCTTGATTGCCTGCCGCTCCTCTCCACTGGTCCCGGAAGGAAAATACGCAGAGATAACAGAGTATCCCTCAAAGTCCGCGCGAATTACTCTCCCCTCAAAATCGTATGCTTCGATCCCCATTCCATACTCCACATGTTTAGGTTCTTCTTTTGTAAGGATAGCAACCCCACTGTATCCTTTTTTCTGAGCAGAGTACCAGTAGGTGTGGTATCCTTCGGGTTTCTGAAAAGTATCATCCAATTGGTCCGGTTGCGCTTTCGTTTCCTGAATGCAGACAACATCTGGTGATTCGGTCTGTAACCAGTCAAAGAATCCTTTTTTGGCGGCGGCACGAATGCCATTGACGTTATAGGAGATAATGGATTTCACGAGATATCTTGATAAATGATACAGGCAAACTCAATAGACTTAAATACGGCAAATTAAATAGATACAAGATACTGATTATCAGAATCTTAAGTCAGTTCAACTCACCTATTGATTTGTGCCTTAATTACTCTGTGCCTTCGCTGGAATCTGATTGAAAATGCTGAAAACCCTGGGCTTCAATTTCTACTGCTTCACCAGAATCCAGAATTGCCTGAATCAATCCTTCGTCCTCGGTAATGTGCCCAATGATGGTAATGTCCTGCGAACTCTTGATTTGGTCAAATGCCTGAATCGGAAGGGTGAAAATTAATTCATAATCCTCTCCCCCATTCAATGCAAAAGTAGTGGGTGCAATTTTGAATTCTTCTGCAACAGCTACTGTCTGAAAATCAATTG
>CAYGTH010000218.1:4388-11730 GCA_964352745.1 uncultured Bacteroidia bacterium | reverse complement strand
TAAGCAATCGAATTATCCAGCCATTTCCTCAAAAAATGAAGGCGGCCGAACCGTTTTTTACTTCAGTTTCCACACCCAACCATCTTCCCGAATCTGCCAGCTGGTCCCATCAGACCCTACTATCGTAGCGGTATAATGAGTTCGGATACCCCTGATCGACAACTCTGCATGGAGGTTATGATTGATTTCGGGGCGAAGCGTCAATGCGTCCATGTCGGTAGCGTACTCTCCTTGTGCTTTCCGATACTTACGCTGGGCCAGATAAACCTCTCGCAGGATCCATTTGTAGTATTCATCCGAGTCCATCACAAATTCAGAGGTATCAGTACCCACCAAATTGTTGGAAAATTGCAAAAAACCCCAGGATTCAGGGGCGTGCATATTGATTTCGTGTTGAGGAGACCAAACCCAATTATTCTCGGGAAAGGGTTTGCCGGTAGTCGAATCTATAGTTTTGGAATAGGCTCCTCTAATCGTATCCAGCTGCCATTGCACCCTCGAAAAATTCACTCGCCACTGGTCTCCATCGATGGGAGGTCTGCTCGAAGGCGCATTCTCAAGCAGCGATGCCCATGGCATGGCAATTTCTACGGTCCACATTGTATCCGTATCAGTAGGATTATTCAGGGTGCCATAGAGGTGTACCGCACTGCGCAAGCCTTCAATATTCCAGGCAGTATTGGCTTTGCCCCAATCGCGGTAGGGCCTATTGAGTAATAAATCCCATTCAGTTCGCAAGGCATTGATCTCAAACTCTATATAGTTATGAGTGTCGCCATCGGGATCGATAAATATTTCAAAATCATTGTCTTGAAAAATGACAGATTCCCGTTCGGTCAGGGTCGCCCAGAGATGAGGTTCTGTCAGGGTAGCTCCAAAATACAGATACGCATCGTCCCATAATATGCGGACATCAGTCGTATGCAGGGGCTTTGCTTTGTGGAGACCTTCGATATCTACAAATTCTTCGGAGGCTGAGGCTGCTTGCCAGGCAGTTTCAGCCAACTTCCCATCGATCAGCATCGAATCGGAAGTGCGATAGGCAATGTAATGGCGGGGCGAATAGGCTGCCGGGAACTCGGCGGGATCAAATTGTTTCCAACAACCGCTAAGCAGGATGCCTCCTATGCTGAGTAAATATAAACTTCGAATCATTTACAGCAGGGATCATATTTTGATCCCTAAGTTACTCCATTTCCCGAAGTCGTTGACGACGATCTTTAAAAAGATCGTATTTCAGGTTGACGATCGGTTGAAGGTGCCCGCCTTTTACTCCAATGATTCCGAGTCCATAGGTCGAATAGCCAAATCCGGGGAGGTAATAGGCATTAAGATCCTCGCGAGGAGGGGCATATCCAAACTGTAATGCCACGTCCATATGGACTCGCTTAAACAATTCCGTAACAAAACCGACTGTCACGGTTCCTCCCATTTTGAAGCCATCCGCATCCCAAATCGTGACGCCACCATTTCCATCATCTCCCTGGATATGTTCGTCATAATAAGAACCAATCAGGTCGAGAGCAACATACGGATATTCAGTGGAATTTCGATCAAACAAACGGCCGCCAGCCGACAGGTAAGCACCATAATTATGTAACTCCACATAATCTTTCAAAAAGCCAAATGGGGGAATGGTAGAGGAGTCTCGATTTTGCATTCGTACGCCTCCACCTATCTGTAATGCAAAGAATCTATTTAGCTGTCGTTCGTATCGAATATCCAGCGTATTGATGATAATCGGCGTTACATTTATTCCTAAATAAGACTTTTTCTGGGCGACTGTCAATAACGGTATTACAATAAAAGCAAGCAAACTCAATCGTCGCATAAGGGCCATCTACCAGAATTAAGGGGTTCGCAGAAGTAAAGCTAAGAAACTTTATTCGTTTCTCAATCACATTTCCATTGCATCAAATTTTCGGATGTTAGAATTAATAGTCAGCCGTTCAGAATATTTGTATCTTTGGCAGCCTTAATGAGATTCATATGTCGGATTTAGTACTCTGGGGAGGGGTATTCGTATTAACCCTGGCCACCCTCATCTTTGCTGCTGATTTTTTTATCAAAGCCTCAGAACGGATTGGGCTCTCGCTCGGAATTCCGCCGTTTATTATCGGTGTTACCCTTGTAGCATTGGGTACTTCTCTCCCGGAACTCATCACCTCTATCCTGGCTGTTAACGCAAATTCCTCTGAAATTGTATTGGGAAATGTCATCGGTTCCAACATTTCCAACATCTGCCTGATCATGGGGCTAACCACCGTATTGGCAGGTCAGATTAACCTCAAATTTGATGTAATGGAAGTGGATCTTCCCATGGTGGTAGGCTCGGCTTTCTTATTAGGACTTACCGTATATGACGGGGAGTTTCAAGCCTTTGAGGGTTTGTTGCTTCTTACTGGTATTTTCCTCTACCTGGGTTATGTATTTTCTTCTGGAAAGAAAAAACGTGAGGCACATCCTGAAACGCAGGATTCAACTGTAAAGTTGAATGTTAAATGGACAAATTACCTGATTATATTGCTGAGCGGTGCAGGGATTTATTTTTCGGCTTCCTACAATGTAGAATCTATCATTCAGCTATCAGAAATCCTTGGAATCGGAAAAGAATTTATTTCCCTTACTGTAGTGGCACTGGGAACTTCTCTCCCGGAATTAGTCGTATCGCTGGCAGCTGTTCGAACCGGAAATACGGAAATCGCCATCGGCAATGTTCTCGGCTCCAATATCTTCAATATTTTTGCCGTGATGGGGATTCCTTCCTTATTCGGTGAAATTGTAGTTCCTGACTCTATCTTGAGTTTTAGTCTGCCGCTGATGATTGTTACAAGCGTGATGGCCTTCTTTATTATTCAAACAAAGTCTATCAACCGCTGGGCTGGCTGGATATTAATCCTGTTTTATATCCTGTTTGTTGCGACGCTGATCTCGCAGGCAGCCTAGGATAGTTAGGGTACCCGAACCCAGATTTTCAGGCTGGTAGGGGGCATCTCAAGGTCTGTAGAATCTCCTGGTCGAAGTTTGGTGAATGCCTTTTTATCTTTCACTCCCAATACCGGGTCAACTCCTGTATTATTTCCAATGAGCCGCCAGTTCCCAGCCGGAGCTTCCCAGCTATAAAAGGTATGGGCATGGTCGCCGGTATTGAGGAGTACCATCACTTCATCATTGACGACATAGCCTAGCAGGTGCTCATTATCTGGGGCATACCATCTAAAATAGTCATCCAAAATTCGTTCCCGCTGCCGGAAAGCATGTCCAAATTCGCTCAGGCGGAAGTGATTGAGCCCTCGCCAAAACGCATACATTCCGGTATAGTCACAATGGCAATCTGCATCTTTGACAGAAGTGCCCAGGTTTTCCCATACAAATTGATTAGGCACTCGCATATTGTAGGTATCCCGCTTCCCATGCAGATAGACCATCAAGCCGTCCTTACTTGTCTTGACGGTTTCTTTCAACTCGGCAGAGCCTTTGGAACGCATCATTTCTGTCCCTCCATGGGTAACGATAGGGCCCATAGAGGTATAGAGTAGGGTAGCAGCAATTTTAAACCGATCTTCATCGACTCCCATCAGACCGTTCCAGTCTTCTTTTGCAAACTGATCAGCAAGTGCCCAGTTGTCATGGATATCCAGGTAATTAATTCCGCTTAAGGGAGTGTAATCTTCGGGAAAGGTATTCGTAAGCCCTTTCATCACTTTGTCCCGCTGCGTCGAATCCCCTCCGGCATATCCCCGATCTTTCCATTTGTCATGGGGAGTTGAAACAGGACCTTTAAAGGCATCACGTGCATCATCCTGAAAGAAGGTAATGGGCGAATCTGCCTTGTACCAATCCCAATCGGGATTGCTCTCAAATGCAGGATCATTAGAACCAATCCACGGCTCGCCATATACAATGATATCCTCCCCCAGTTCATATTTTAACTTTCGTAAAGTCTGCTGATCGATTTGACCGGCGAGATCTATGCGAAAGCCATCTATTCCAAATTCCTCGATAAAGTGCTTACACTGATCAATGAGCCAGCGCTGAACCATCGGCCTGTTTTCCGTTTTGACTTCGTTGCCATATTCGCCAATATGCTCCAGCCGGTCATCGGTCCGGTAATAATACGCCTTGCCCAGCACGTTGAAATGGAAGAAATAGGGATTATTTTTCCCATCCATATTCTCCGCCGTATGATTCGGCACAATATCGATAATTACGGCAATGTCTTTATCGTGAAAAGCCTGAACCAAATCCCGAAACTGATCCCGCTCTGCACCATATTCTGTACCGGCCTGCCGATAACGAGACTCTATTGCAAAACAGTGTGAGGTCCGGTATCCCCATTGATAGTTTTCTTCACTTATCCCATGCTTGATCATAAAAGGATCATCCTGAAAAGAAGCTTTCCAGTCTTCATCCTTATATCGGAGGTATTGCTGTACCGGCATCAGGTGAACCACATTGATTCCTAACTCAACAAGGTAGTCGAAACCCACCGCATGGCCTTTAGAATTTTTCAAACCGGGCTTAGCCATAGCAGGCAGCGTACCCTTTAAGTCTTCTGATACGGGCAGTAAATCTGTAAAATCCTGAACATGAACTTCATAGGCGATAACGTCTTCCATCGGCGGAATGCCATGTTTCAGCGGCGTAGCAGGTTTCGTATTTTCCCATACCCGGCTTTTCCCCCAGGCATCTACGTTTACCCGTGCATAGGGATCTGAAATGTGTACCGGATTTTTTTCATAAAAATGCCCGCCGGGTTCATCTGCTCCATGAACCGTAAAGTCATAATATACCCCTCTCAGGTTTTCAGGCACCACAGCTTCCCAGACTGCCTCTTCATCCCGCTTCATCTCCAGGATTTTGTATGCATCTGTATCGCCATGCTCTTTGTACAAATACAACTGAATGCGGTTTGCACGTGGAGAAAAAACCCGGAATGAGGTCGCAGTGCCCGCTTTATTGATATTCGCCCCTAATTCTTTGTCTGAGTACAACTCCCGGAACCACCCATCAAAGGAACAAATGGCGCGAAGGTACTGCTCTGGAATTTCAAGATAATATACCCGACGGATATCTATGGTATCCTGGGGAACTATGAGGGTTTCACTGGCTGTGTTGGGAAGCACTTCCGCGATCGGGATTTCCGTTCCATCTGCTTGCGTCAGTCGATATGCAGAAGACTCCAGCGGTCGGCTCGTTCCATACACCTGTGCCCATATTGCCCGGGAACCCCGTACCTCAGCGATGAGGGTTGCGGGAACAACATCTTTTAAGAAAATAAGATTCCCACTTCTGGCATTCGGTGCATCTTCAGGAGGATTTTGCCAATCGCCAGTATTGGTTCTGAATTTGAATTCAGCGCGTGGAGCGATGGTTTTCAGGTTGGTATTGGCTACGGCCAGTACCCATATATTTTCTTTGACCTGTTGGAGTTGCCAGGCCTCATCCTCCATATCCTGACTCCAGCCCCGGAAACTTCCGGTAACCACGACCCGGGAAATATCCTCCAGGCCGTAATAATCGACATCAAAGATAAACCAAGTGGTATCTTCGGTATGAAAAAAGCCCTGTTGGTGATCTATTAAATCAAATGACTGGGCATACATTTGCGGAATTGTTAAGGTGCTACTCATCACTAGTATCCAGATAACATATTTCATGAGTCTCTGCTTGTTTTACCTGCCGAAGATCGGCAAATTTAACCGGCTTTTGTAGTCTAATTCCCAAAAAAACAACAATTTAGCACATTCACGCATCCTGACGTTTTTCCTATTTTTTTTTACCTATTTTTGCTGCATGAAAGAATATATGAGCCTCTTCCTCAAGGGACTTGCTATGGGAGCCGCCAATGTTATCCCCGGAGTATCCGGTGGAACCATTGCACTCATTACCGGAATTTACGAAAAGCTGATTGATTCAATCAAAGCCTTTGATTTACAAGCGCTAAAACTCTTATTTCAGTTTAAATTTACGGAATTGGTGGAACGGGTAAATTTACCTTTTCTGGCTTCTATTTTTGCAGGAGTAGGAATCAGTATTTTCACCCTGGCAAAGCTACTTGAGTTTTTACTGGACCAATATGAAGCCTGGACGATGGCTTTCTTCTTTGGGCTCATCCTCATCTCAGTCTATTCGGTGGGAAGAACTGTAAGTCAATGGAATATAGGTTCCATTTTCGCCCTGATCATCGGCACCATAATCGCAGTAGGGATCGCCTTACTTGCACCAGCTACTGAAAACACTGCCTTTTATTATGTTGTCATCTGTGGAATCGTGGCCATTTGCAGCATGATTTTGCCGGGCTTATCCGGTTCATTTGTGCTGATTATTATGGGGAATTATGCACTGGTACTCGGTGCAGTTGGCAATTTTGATATGGCCATATTGGTTCCACTGGGAATTGGGTGTGTGATAGGATTAGTAGGCTTCTCCCAACTCCTTTCCTGGGTATTTAAACGCTACCGGGATCCCACAATTTCCCTGATGACTGGATTTATTCTGGGTTCACTCGCGATTATCTGGCCCTGGAAAAAGCAGGTTTTTCTTACAGATCAACTGGGAAATGTGGTTACCCGATCCAGCGGAGAATCCGTTGTAAAAGGCTATGAGTGGCTCCTCCCTGACATGGTAGCACCTGAGACCTGGGTTGCATTTGCCTTAATGATGGCAGGTATTATCAGCCTATGGGGCATTGAAAAATTGGCCCAAAACCAGGATGACAAGCAAGTAGAATTGGAAAATATGGTCTAATCTCCTTTTACTGATTAGGGTTCATTTTCAATAAAGCCTATTTTTTCATGAAACCGATCCCCTACGGACGGCAACAGATTACCGATGCAGATGTACAGGCTGTCAGTGAAGCCCTTCGCCATGACTACCTCACTGGTGGTCCTCGAATTGCTGCATTTGAATCTGCTTTTGCACAACATGTTCATGCCCCATACGCAGTAGCCGTATCGAGTGGTACCGCTGCCCTCCACCTCTGCGCACTTGCACTCGATGTACAAGCAGGCATGCGAGCCATTTCAACTCCGCTTACCTTCGCTGCCAGTGTCAATTGCATTCGCTATTGTGGGGGAGAAGTTGACTTTGTTGATGTAGAACCAGAACGTCTGGTCATGGATCTCGATGCTCTCGAAAAAAAACTTCAGTCGGCTCCAGCGGGAACCTATCAGGGAATTATCCCAGTAGATTTTGCCGGTCAAGCCGTAGATATGGAACGGCTTAGGGCAATCACTGATCAGCATGGATGCTGGATCATTGAAGATGCATGCCATGCCCCTGGTGGATTCTTTAGTCAATCGAATGGTTCTCCTTCATACTGTGGGAGTGGCCAGTATGC
>CAYGTH010000218.1:0-4288 GCA_964352745.1 uncultured Bacteroidia bacterium | reverse complement strand
TCGCTGACATCGGACATGCCTATCATCTGTACGTCGTGCAGGTTCCGGATCGGAAGGGTTTATATGATTACCTCCGTACCCAACACATTTACACACAGGTACATTATATCCCTGTCCATTATCACCCTTATTACCAATCCCTGGGCTGGAAAAAAGGAGATTTCCCGATAACGGAGGATTATTATGATCATTGCCTGAGCTTGCCCCTGTATCCTTCATTGACAGCGGAAGAGCAGACCTATGTAATTGAGTCGGTATTTTCCTATTATCCTAAAAAAGCCGGCCCATCGCAATGAACCGGCCTATCAGCCATTAACGTTATTTCACTATTCTATTCATTTAGTCGCCAATCATATTGCTTATAGGTAAGTGTTGCGCCTGGATTCAATTTCACTTCCGAAAACCGATTGAGGAAATCAATCACAGTTCCTCCCACTACAAAATCAGCTTTGTACCAATTGAACAATTCTGAAATATCAGCCGAAGTTGCCGATAGGGTGTTGTGCAAGGGGTTATTGATATAAGCTTTCGACTGAATCTCCAGCTGCGCATTTAATTTATCGGCGGTATACGCCTCATTCAGCAATTTGGGGCATGAAACAGAGGCACAATTCACAGCAAAGTGAATGCGGGGTTCCTTGAATTTTTTCCGGATTACGTCATTTTCAATTTCACTCAAGGAATAGGTATTCCCTCCTATTCGAATCCATTTCCGGTCCCAGGATTTTCCGCTATCGATGTCCATAATACTGTTTACGGGATAATTATCGACAATCAATTTTACCGTAAATGCATTGTACACATTGATCCAATATGCAAGTTCATGATCCTTTGTCCAGCCACTTTCCGGTGCCTGATCGACCAACTGCTTCAGGTACACATCCAGCCGAGTAGCCGACTGTTTGAGTCCCTTATAATTCACCTTTCCCTGATCCGTTACATAGATACTGAGCAATTGATTCCAAATATCATGGTTCGGGAGTCCGGGAGTTGGTTCGAGCATTTCCTCCACCAAAAGAGTAGGGGAATGCGCTGTTGGGGAGGGAGGAATAAACCCTGCAGTTACAGCCAAAGCCGTAATACATATTAAACTTAGGATTTTCATAATGAATACAGGTTAACGTGAGTAGAATAAAGAGGCATTAAACGCAGATCCACCAACTTCCTTTTACAAGCTCATCATTTCAATATAGGATCGCAGGTCTTCGATTTGCTGATTGCTCATCCGTTCAAGCGGATAATGCGGCATATAAGGGCGATGTCCCGGAATGGAATAGGTGCCATATCGAATGATTTGATACAGAGAGAAATGACTGTCCTTGGGGATTTTTCGTTTCAGGTGCTTAAATGATAAAATGGAATGATCGAGTACATAACTGGAAACAGCTCCTTCTTTGTGGCAATGGAGACAACCCAGGTTATAGATGGCTCTTCCCCGATCTACATTTCCGGTAAGGCCATAGCCGGTACGCTTATCAGCAGGCGCATCCCCAAAATGTGCAGGAGAGGTTTGCAGATACTTACTTTTCAGGAGGGAGACGAGTGAATCCTGGAATTCGGTTGCCTCTGCCAGATAATTCAGGCGATTTAATTCAATATCTGATAAACCCAGGTCTCCCAACTTGAATTGCAGCGTCCAGAAATACACCAGGATCGCATCAATCTCCCATGATTCCAGAGACCTTCCCTGCGAACATTGAACCGCGCAGAGTTGAATAGACTTACGCAGATCCAAATGTGCCTCATCGACTGCCTCTCCATACTTTTTGACATAATCATCATTGTACCAGCTTTCGCGGTTTACAATTCCCTGAAAAGTAGTCCCTTGTAAAAAAGGCATCTGATGTTCTATCGCATAGTCCAGCCGGGCTTCGGGGTCTCGGCTTTTTAGATCGGGATCTTCCCGGTTGATGTTATGGCAGTGGGTACAGAGAAAATGCTTGCTGATATAGGGCGTAACTTTCCCATCCGGCCCAACCGTTCGACTGCTCTTGACCAGGTCTTCGCCGCGTTTCACCCACATCAGGCTTTCCTCTTCCTCGACAGTATGTGCCGGGGCTACTTCTCCCAGTGCGGATAATACTTCCTGCAAGGGTGTATCTTCATCCCACACCTGGGGCGGATTTTCTACTGAAAAAGGAATGGCAGTAGCTAAACAGATCAGTCCCACGATGGGCAAGCCGTATTTTAACGCTAAAACCATCTTCCTTTGATTTTAAACGTACGAGACATATTGAAACCAAAGTGAATATCACCCTTCCAAAAATCTCCTGTTGTCTCTCCGATAAAATACCGCTCAGTCATCCCCCGGGAATTTGTAAAATGCAACTGGAAGACATGCCCGCCCGTTTCGAGTTCGAATCCAATTCCCAGAGAATTATGGTATTGCTCCGGTAATTGATTGGGCAGTAACCGGTAGTATTCCAGGGTGATCGCCAGCGTTTTGGTCATTCGGAATCGGGTGGCAATTCCCATCGCGAATACATCATTTTTTGACTCGATACTTTCGGTATAGTTTCGATGCAGGAGACTGGGCATCAATTGGAAGGAAAACCGATCACTTATGCGGCTTCCGAGTAATAACTGATGGGAATAGTACAGGTTATTGGTATAATACAATTCCCGGATCGGGTCGTTGTCGCGGAGGGTGCGCAAGGCAATCCCCCCTACATAGGTCATCGAGATTGGGGAACCGCCTTCAGCACCTTGCCGGATCATACGGAGTTTCAGAAACCCGTCATAGGTTTTGTCAACAGAACTCCTTCCGGCTCCAACTGCCACCCAGTCTGAAAAGCCATATTCGAGCCCGATTCGCATATCTGCCTGATCCAGGCCAAACAGTTCATAGGCGCCTCCATTTATTCGGCCAAATCGGTGAGCAATAATCAAATCTAATTCCCCTTTAAGCTGGGAGTCTAAAGCATGCCCATTCACCACACGGGTTCCCCGAAAGGTGTGGCGGATATATTCCTGGGCATAGAGAGAGGAGGTGAGAGCTAAGCCCATCAGGCAAGCTATCAGAACACAGGTTTTTTTCATGATTCACAGGTCAAAAAGAGTAAGCAAAGGCTGGGTAATACTATTCAGGCGCAGCATCTTGAATCCAGGCACGCATTTTTTCAATATTGCAATCCGACCATTTTTCGCCGCTTGGCGGCATGGGACTATAACCTGGCGTAAAATCAAGACTACCAAGAAGGGAACCATTGTCCACTGATATGAGGACATCTTCATAGCCGGCAAGACTTACTCCTCCATCGGCGCGACCTTGCTGGTGACACGTCTTACACGTTGCCCAAAGCAGGTGAATAATATCGTCGTCATAGGTAAGGGAATCGGTAGCGCAGTCCAGTGGGGGAAGGCCTGCAAAGGGGTCCAGTTCTTCTGGGTTATAATAGCTACAGGCCGAGACCAGTACGCCCAATACCAGAATCATCCCGAAGGATAAGCGGGAAAAAAATCGCATAATTAGAGGTGATTAATGTAACAGGTTAATGCAATACAAAACAGGCCCTGCAATCAGAGATTACAGCGATAAGATGGGCGTGTACACTAAAAATGAGTGAATGAACCAACTAAAAAGGTACGATTAATGCGCGTTACCTACTTCTCTGGATACGGGAATAAGCTCTCGATCCGGAAATGAAAATAAGAAAGCGGGTTGGGGTTGGTTACGGAAAATACGCACCAGACGAGCAACAGGGTTAGAAAGCAATGATACAAAGGTTTTCATAAGGTAAAAATATGAGCTAATGTATTTCTACCCGGCAATTAGAATACCAAAACCCTTTTAAAAGAATACGAAGTTCTGTTCATGTAAGAAAAGGAAAAGAATCGACCAAAAGGGCAGGAATCAGAAAATGTATGGTTCTTATTTTCTTACATACACCTTTCTCAAGGCAACTTTGAGAGGCGAAGCTGCACCAGTCCCTTCGTTGTTTTTAGTCTGACCTGATAGATACCCGGAGTCAAGCCTGCGATGTCCAGTTTTTCGTAGTTCATTCCCCGGCTTGCAGACAATAGCAGCTTCCGAACAATTCTGCCCTGCATATCGCATAACTCTACAGGCGTTTGCTGGTCGACGGGAACGTACCAGGCTAAGGTCGTATTTTCGCGGGTTGGATTTGGAGAGAGAGAATAAATCTGGGTTTCTGGCTTTAACGTATCCGGCAAGGGGAAATTCGGCATGAAAAAACCATCCATCCAGGTCAGTCGCTCTCCGATCCACCATTTCAAATGATCGACCTCTTCCTGATAGGTATCACCCGCATACGAGTTGGAAGGGAGT
>CAYGTH010000217.1:7522-11751 GCA_964352745.1 uncultured Bacteroidia bacterium | reverse complement strand
GCAGGGCTTCGATCCCTCCACAATAACTACTTTACCCTTCCGGTCCTTTTTGTGATGATCAGCAATCACTTTCCCAGCACCTTTAGTCATGAGCATCCCTGGCTGATCCTGGTGGCGATCTCATTGGGCAGCGCAGGCATCAAACACTACCTCAATCTCCGCGAAAAAGGTGAGCAATCCATTTGGGTAATGCCGATTTCCATTCTCCTGCTACTCGGAGTAGCATTTGTAACCGCGCCAGAGGTCAAGACCGGCGAATGCAATGGGGAAGTAACGATGACTGAGATCTATCCTATTTTTCAAAACCGATGCATGACCTGCCATTCCTCAAGTCCTACAGATGACGTATGGACTTCTCCTCCCAATGGTGTGGTCTACGATACCCCTGCCGATATTGCACGGCTTTCTGATAAAATCATGCAGCGGGTCGTTACGACGGAGACCATGCCTCAAAACAACAAAACGGGTATGCTCCCGGCAGAGCGGGAACTGATCCGTTGCTGGATCGAGCAAGGAGCGAAGGAATAGAGGAGAGAGGTGTCAGTAGCGAGGGGTCAGGGGAGAGGGAAGATAGACAAGAATAGTGCGTTGTTTCCCTTTGGAGGGAAAACGGTGCGGTGCGGGAAGGGAAGGGTTTACGGGGAAGAGAGGAAAATTCAAGTGCAAGTACAAACAACAATTTCAAATCACTCAAACCGATCAAGGACAAAAGAGAGAGGAAGACTTATAAGCAGCAATCAATCGCCCATGACACCCGGACAATTTAATAGCTTATCACAGTCAGCAGCGACAGCAGCACTGACTACCTGCTGCGGGGCACAGAGGTGGGCAGGTGCCATGGAGTCGTTGCGTCCATTTGACTCGATAGCATCCCTGCATACTGCCGCCATAGGCACCTGGTACGATCAGTGCGGTCCGGAAGACTGGCTGGAAGCGTTTCAACATCATCCCAGGATCGGCGATTTGAAAAGCCTGGAGCAGAAATTTGCCTCCACACAAGCCTGGGCAGGAAAGGAACAACAAAGTGTAAACACCGCCACACAAGCAGTCCTGGAAGCTCTGGCAGCAGGAAATACAGCCTACGAACAGCGGTTTGGCTATATTTTCATCGTATGTGCAACGGGTAAATCCGCTGCTGAAATGCTGCGCTTATTACACAATCGACTGTCTAACGATCCCGAAACGGAACTGCGGATCGCGATGGGCGAGCAGGCCAAAATCACTGCCATTCGACTGAATAAACTCATTGACCACGTTTCTCCTATGCACAAGAGCCATATTACTACACACGTTTTGGACACCTCTCTCGGCAAGCCGGGTCAGGGAATCAGCATTCGACTCATGATGCCGGATGGAGGTGGCTGGAAAACCCTCGCACAAGGCATCACTGACAATGACGGCAGAATAGGCGACCTTCTTCCTCCCGGAAAATTGCTCGCTCCCGGCCCCTACAAAATGGTATTTGACACCGGGGTCTATTTTGCATCAACTGATCAACGCAGTTTCTATCCGCTGGTAGAGATTCAATTTACTGTATGGGATGAGAGTCACTACCATGTGCCGCTCCTGCTCAATCCTTTTGGCTATTCTACCTATCGGGGGAGCTAGGTATGATGGATTTCTGGGGATTTATCGAAAAAAAACTCCAGCAGCAGGCGACTGTCATGCTGCTCTATGTGCTGGATAGTCAGGGCAGTTCTCCCGGTCGTCAGGGATTCCGGATGGCAATCTCAGGAGATGGCGAGATGCGCGGCACTATCGGTGGCGGAATGATGGAACACAAGTGGATCGAGCGATGCAGGCAGATGATGACAAGCGGTGAAACATCCGTATTATTTCGAAAGCAATACCATGACAAGGCCCATACCCGCGACCAGTCAGGTATGATTTGTTCCGGGGAACAAAGCCTCGGGATTGTTCCCCTTGAACCTTCGGATCATATTACGATCCAACAAATTATTCAAGCAGTTGGTCGGCGCGATGTCTGGATTTGCCTCAGTCCTCAGGGAATCTCTGTAGTTGAAGATGTTCAACCAGTCTCCCCTACCCGTCAGTTGGAAGTGGAATCCGCTGAAATATGGAAATACCGGGAAGCGGTGGAACAGCGCCTGCGTATTCATATCATTGGAGGCGGGCATGTGAGCCTGGCCTTGTCTGAAATCATGAAGCGGCTCGACTTCTACGTAATCGTCTATGAGGATCGGCCCGGCCTGAACACGATGACTCGAAATACCTTCGCGCATGAGCAGCGCATTATTTCCTATGAAGTAATCGATCAGGTAATTCCTTCCAATCCAGCTGATTATGTAGTCATCATGACATTTGGATACAGGACCGACAAAGTCGTATTTCAGCAATTGGTCCTGAAAAAGTTTCGCTACCTGGGCATGCTGGGCAGCAAGGCCAAAATTCAGCAATTATTTGGCGAATTGGAATCTGAAGGAATAGATTCGTCAACCTGGGCCCATGTACATGCACCAATTGGCATAGATATTTCCAGCAAAACGACTATGGAAATAGCAATCAGCATTGCTGCTGAGATCATTCAACACAAAAACAGGATTCGGCTTTCCGATTAGAAATCCAGCAAACTCTCATCTGCTACTGAGTCTGCTAATTCATCGATATCCGCATCCTGATCCAAATACTTATCTTCGTATTTGTCTTTGATCCTGTCCTTCAGGAATCCATCATCATCGTAATCATCATCGTCTTCGACAATATCCTGCGCTTCCTGCACCGTCATCCGAACGAGGTAGTATTTCTCCTCAGTTTCGTAGGGAAGGGCACTCACTCGTTTCCCTTCTTTGTTTTGGAAAGTAATCAGGAAATCTTCAAACCCTTCCGGGTAGGCAAGCTTGATTTGCTCCTGAATCTGCTCATCCAATTTATCGAAGTCTTTTATGACTCTTGGTTTGCTCATGACTGTGTAACCGTAAAGTTCCCAGTTGTTAGGAACGTGGTAATACTACAAACGAATACCTGAAAGAAAAAGAAGCCTGTAAAACAATCAATAAAAAATCCGATTCTTTGCAGAATCGGATTTCGGGAATACACAGATAACTTGCTGTTACTGAGAGACATCTACTACTAAACTATTGCCATTTCGGGTGAGGGTAATAAAAGAATCACACTGGCCATCTCCATAGTCGATTAACAGGTTAGGCTTACTATCCCGTTGGAGGCTTTTCAGGCCCTGAACAGCAATTCCTACTCCCTGGAGACGACATTTACGCTTATAAATCACGGTGGAGATGATATTCATGGAATAATTTTCGCCTGAACGAGTCATCCCGGTTACTTGCCCAACGACCTGAAATTCATCATTGATGGGATTAATTGCACGAACCCAGGTACGGGTGCGGGTATAATCGCGGGTAGCAAAGGTACCATTAGGCCAGGTTACCTTTCCACCGACCAAGGTTGTATTCATGCTAATAGGAGCAAGGAGATTGGCAGAAACATTGGTGAGCGTTTTAGTTCCCTCAATCGCTTTTCCATCTACCGAATAATTGGCAAGGGCAACTGAAACAGAAGCTCCGGGAATCCATAGACGTTGGGTATAGGTAATGAGCACAATGCCTGCACGAACTTTTCCATCAGCTCCCGTACAACCAGTTCCAAAGTCAATTGTAATGGTTTTTGCAATCGAGTCATGGGTAACGACGGCGCAGGAAGCACTGAGAATTGCATGAGTCGGATTACTAAAAATCCTGCGATCAGTTGAGCCATCGGTCATTTCAAGGGCTTCCATGGCGATCTCTTCGGCATCTTCAATGGAGACGTCAAGGTCTTCTTCTCCTTGCGCTACGGCTATCTCCTCTGCTGTAATCTCAGCTTCGGCAATGGGAGTTTCTACCTCACTACATGCTGCCAACCCGATCAGGGTCAATAGGCTCAGGCTTACTAAAATTCGGGCAAGGGTGTCCTGTAACGAATGTATCGCTTTCATAATACTAAAGGGTTTATGGTAAAAATATGCTGTACGAATGTGCGTACAGAGGTTAGATGGCTAAGCCCACCATAGGTTTAATCGCTCTCCAAAAAAATTTACCTACTCTGTAGTTATTCCACAAAGGATCACAGAGCAAACACAAAGGTGCGCAAAGTTTATATTCAACTCTGTGCACCTTTGAGATTCTTTGCGCAACTCTGTGGTATACCTCTTCTGTCCTTCCACAAAGGATCACAGAGCAAACACAAAGGTGCGCAAAGTTTATATTCAACTC
>CAYGTH010000217.1:0-7422 GCA_964352745.1 uncultured Bacteroidia bacterium | reverse complement strand
TCAACTCTGTGCACCTTTGAGATTCTTTGCGCAACTCTGTGGTATACCTCTTCTGCTTTTCCACAAAGCTGAAGAAAACAGGAGGAAGTAACTCTGTGTATCTTTGAGAGACTCTGTGTACCTCTGTGACATAACCAAGTAGATCCAGGAAACCTACTTCATCTTATCTCCGAATAATTGCTTGAATTTTTCCACTTTAGGCCTGACTACAAACATGCAGTAAGGTTGATTGGGATTGGTATTGTAATAATTCTGGTGGTTATTCTCAGCATCATAATAATCCCCTAAGGGGCTGATTTCCGTTACGATAGGCCCGGGAAAAGTACCTGAAGCATCCAGTTGCTGTTTGTATTGTTCTGCAATCTTCTTCTGGTTTTCATCGTGATAATAAATGGCGGATCGATACTGCGTACCGACATCATTTCCCTGCCGGTTTAGCGTAGTCGGATCGTGGGTTTTCCAGAATACTTCCAGGACCTCCTCAAAACTCACCTGATCCGGATCAAAGGTAATCTGTGCAACCTCTGCATGCCCCGTAAGGCCCGAACAAACCTCTTTATAAGTAGGGTTTTTCACTTTCCCTCCTGTATACCCTGAAACCACTGATTCAACTCCTTTCAGGTTTTGGAACACGGCTTCCACACACCAAAAACAACCTGCCCCCAATGTGGCCTTTTCTAAATTTTGCATATCACAGGTTTTGAGTTGAAAAAATCATTGTCTACCTATCCAAACTACATTTTGAATAAAAGGTTACAATGTTGTAGAAAGATACGTTTTGAATTCATTCCAGGCATCTATCGAGGTCTTTATCTGCACTTCCTGACTGAGAAAACTGAACAAATCCGCAAGCCCCTCAGACGAATAAGTTGCTGCAATTCCAGCCAGATCAATCCGGTTTAACACCTCTTTCGTATAGGGGCGTTTTGCGCCTAAAAACACAAAAGCGTTCAGGGTTTTGAGACTCAGTTCATGTTGCAGCAATTGCCAGGTAAAAGCAGCAAAGTCAAGCCGCTCAAACCCAATGAAATAACAAGTATCATCCAGCATCACAGGCTTATCGCCTACTGGCAACAGTAAACTAAAATGGCCTTGCTTATACATCCCTGATATTGCTACTTTATAGGGCATAAAACTGTATGCACCTACTCCAAATATCGCAAAAGGGGGAGACGTTTGGTAAATGCGTGACTTTCGGGCCTCCAGCCTTTGCGCATGTGCCGTGAGATAGCCATAGGTTTTTGGATATCGCTCTGCAAGGGAATCGGTTTCCTGTCCTATGACTTGCTGGGTTATCAACATACGACGGCTGGTTGCGTGAATAATACCGCCTTTTAATTGAGAGCTTTTTAATAAGGGATAGAGCAAATCCGGTTCAATAGAGATGCTTTCGCCGGATTTATTATGCAATCCATTGGCTCCCATCTGCAATTCAAATACGGCTGAACAATCGTGTTTGATCCCGGATCGCCACCCGGATTCACCGCTGGTATTCAGCCCTTCTATTTCCAGGTAGGCCTTACAATTCGCGACAAAAGCATCCTTCACCCACCCAAACACAGGCCCCTTTTCCCTCGCATTATATAAACTGCGCCATTCGCACTGCAAAGCCGCTTTTTGTGCCAATCGAGCGGTAAACAGGCCAGCAGCAGCAGCGACTTGAAATTCTTTTCGATGATCGATTTTGTACAGGCGAATATTTCCTATCCGGAATTGGCGTTTTGCCTGTGCCTGAACCAGTTTTTGCCCGGTAGCATTTTTGAGCAGTAAAGCAATATGACCGTTACACGCTGAAAAACGAGCCAGCAAGCGCGTAACAATGGATTCGGCAATATCAAAAGTCCCTTTCCCAGTAATGGCATCCAGGCCTTTCAGCCCATTTCGATTAGACTTTTCGGGGAGGTTCGCAGCTTCCAACACCCCCATTTGCGCATTGGTAACCCAGGGAGGATTTCCCAAAATCAACAGGTCTTCATCAGGATCAGGCACCACCTCCGTCTCCCATTCTCCTTCAAAAAAATCTTCGTGTATCAGATGAATAATCGGTAGACTGCGCGCTGGGTTTTCCAAAAAATAAGTCAGAACACGGAGTTTTACCTGCCAGATATAAGGCCCGTAAATCTCCAGCGCAAAAATCTCTTTCAAGCCTGGGAAATACGCTATTGCAGCCAGGAGGAAATTCCCTTTTCCGCAAGTCGGCTCAAACAAAGAAGTTGGTTGGATTCCCGTTGCAACCAGGTTTGCGCACACACGTCGGGCAAGTCCTGAAGGCGTTTGAACGTCTCCCCACTCCGTTCGGGCGACGTTGCTTTCCTCTATTTCATGCGGAAGAGACTTATACTGCTCAGCATCCGCATAAAAATCACGGATCCCACAAGCCTCTTCGATTCTCTCATTAGCAATAGTCCAGCCGACACCTGTTGCCTGCAATTCCTGTAGAAATTCCAGCGCAATTCCGCATGTTACTGAATCCAGGCTATTCATGAAGCATCATTCCCGCTCAATTTTTTTAACCTCTTTGAAAGGACTTAGTCGGGCTGCCTCCACTTGTTCCTGGTAGGCTTTCCATTCCGTTTCAAAAAAGGAATTCACATCGTCTATCAAAGTTTGTGTTTCTGCGGCAACTTGCGTGAGAAGCAGTTGATGATTGGCATTCGGAGCTGTTCGGGCATTATAAATTTTGTACCGAACCGTACTCAACCGGCTTGATAAGACGTCTGAATCCCTCACGATTCCCTGTTTATCGTCTCTGGCAACGATCTTCCACATAATCTGCTGGATAGAATCCTTGAGGGTATTGCTCTTTTTTTGCAAAGCTGTGAGGCTGGAATCCTTTTCTTCGGGGAGTTGATTGAGAATGAGTTCAATGGCAGCAGTTGCTTCTTTCAATTGACGCGTAGCTTGTGAGACGAGTTCGGCAAGCGTATCCACTTGCATGCCAAATGCCTGAAGAGCGGCTAAATCTGCTTGCTGAAGATTAAGCCTTGGATCTGAGATAACCTGTAACACGCTTGAATCTTGTTCCCCTCCATATGAAAGCAACAGTGTGTATTTCCCCGGCAAAGCAGCCTGTCCGCTCCATTTTCCACCTCCGGGAGCCGGAACAGATTCTTTTCGCATATTCCAGCTGACTCGATTCATTCCGGTATCTGGCAGCACCTTAAAGGTATTGATGAGTTTCCTTCCCTCCCCATATATGTCTACCTGAACACTATCTTTTACAGCAGCTGATTGTTCGGCTGTTTCCTCCTTCTCTTCGTCAGTCTTTTCCTCAGTATTTCCTTTCCCATTTTTTGCCGGGCCTGCCTTGACATAAAAAGCAATCCGGGCAAAACGGGTCCGGTTGGTTCCGGCAAACATCGCATCTGCGCTAAAGCGGGTTCCTGTAGCGACACCATATTCGGCCTGTACTGCTGTAGGAGGGTCAAAAGCATACAATTCAGCCTCCAATATGGCTGCTCCTTCTGTGGCAATCGCACGAAGGGGACGAATATCATCCAGCACATAGGCAGCACGCCCAAAGGTCCCTATTACCAAATCATGTTCCCGTTCCTGAATCGTTAAATCCATCGTCGAAACGGTAGGGTATCCGTGCTTCCATTGTGCCCAGTTTTCGCCAGCATCTACGCTTACATAAAGGCCGTATTCCGTTCCTAAAAACATCAGGCGTGGTTCGATCGGGTCTTGAATGAATGAGAGACAATAGCCCCAAATCTGCTCTTCATCGGCGAGGCGGCTCCAGGTTTCCCCAAAATCGCGTGTATGAAACAGATAGGGAGTATAATCATGCTGTCGGTAATTATTTGCCACTACAACGGCCTCTCCGGCGGTATATCGGGAAGCTTTGATCTGGGCAATCCAGGTATCAGCCGGTAGGCCCTTAATATTGCCGGTTACATGTGTCCAGGTAGTGCCGCCATCTTGTGTAACATGCACATTCCCATCATCCGAACCGGCCCACACTACCTCTTTATCAAGTGTGCTCGGAGCGATGGAAATCAGGCTGGTATAGTTTTCAGCAGCGGTTACATCAAAGGTCAGACCTCCACTTTCATGCTGCTTTTGTTTCTCAGGGTCATTTGTGGTCAGGTCAGGAGAAATAATGCTCCAGGTATCCCCACGATCTGTGGACTTGTGCACAAACTGGCTGCCATAATAGATCGTCGCAGGATCAAAAGGATCTTGAGCAATCGCTGCATTCCAATTGAAACGCAGGATATTTCCATCGGGGTGATAGGGACGGATCGACTGAGAAGCTCCGGTCCGCATGTCATACCGAACCAATGCGCCTCCCTGCGACATCGAATATCCTTTCAGCGGATCTTCCGGGTCCGGTACGACATCAAAGCCATCGCCAAAAGAAACCTCTTCCCAATAGGAATTACGAATGCCTCCATATCGCCACACATAAGCGGGACCCCGCCAGGAGCCATTGTCCTGCATACCGCCGTAGATATTATAGGGGTATTCGTTATCGACATTGATGTGGTAAAACTGGGCAAGCGGCAGGTTTTCGGCAAATCGCCAGGTGGTTCCGCGGTCGCGGGAGATACCGATTCCCCCATCATTTCCTTCTATGACAAAGTTGGGGTCATCCGGATGAATCCAGAAAGCATGATGGTCCGGGTGCATCCCCGAATACCCCAGGTAGGGCACCAGATTTTCAAAACTTTTGCCTCCGTCTATACTCAGGGTAATCGTAGAATGAATGCTGTAAACACGATTTTCGTTTTCAGGATCAACGAATATATCCGAATAATAAAACGGACGATTACCCGCTAAATCGCCTGTGGCCATTTGTTTCCAGGTAAATCCGCCATCATCGGATCTGTACATCCCGTTTTTGCTGGACTCGGTTAATGCGTAGATCCGCTTGGGGTTGCTTTTGGCAATTGCCAGTCCAATTCGGCCGAGTTCTCCTTTGGGGAGGCCATCTTCATGGGTCCGTTCTTTCCAGGTTTTTCCACCATCGAAGGTTACATACAGGCCAGAGCCTTTGCCCCCTGACTTAAAAAACCAGGGCCACCGGCGAAATTCCCACATCGCAGCCACCAGTTTATTGGGATTCGAAGGATCCATAACGAGGTCGGCAATTCCCGTTTTTTCATTTACATATAAGACCTTATCCCAGGTCATCCCGCCATCAGTCGTTTTATAAACGCCCCGCTCAGGGTGTTCGCCCCATGCTGCTCCCTGCGCGCCCACATACACGACATCAGGATTTTCAGGGTGAATAAGGACTCGGTGAATGTTGCGGGTATTTTCCAGCCCCATCAATTCCCAGGATTTTCCGCCATCTATACTTTTATAAATCCCATAGCCATTTGTCTGGCTATTTCGAGGATTTCCTTCTCCTGTCCCTGCCCAGATAATATCAGGGTTTCGCTGATAGACGGCTACCGCACCGATAGAAGCTACTTTTTGATCGTCAAAAATCGGTTGCCAATCCGTCCCTCCGCTTTCAGATTTCCACAGTCCACCAGAAGCTGTGCCCAGATAAATCATTCGAGGGTCATCGTGTACCACTGCAATGGAGGTAACACGCCCGCTCATTCCAGCAGGTCCTACTGACCGGGCTTTCATGGCTTCAAACTTGTCCATATCCAGTGGTTGCCCGATCGCAGTGGTGAGCAAACTGATGCAGATCCATACAAACAGGTAAGCGGTGCGTAATGCACGTGTAAACAGCAGGTGAAATGAGTTCATACAAATACAGGTACCTTAAGTAAAAAATGAGAGCGTTTTATTTGACCTTAATCTTCTGTAAGCAGTCGTAGCAGTACACCGTTTGTCCAGCCAAATCCATCCTGATTCGGATATTCGCCGCCACTTCCGCCCACTCCTTCCACGACATTGTACTTCTCAACCAACTTTCCGGTCTCACGAAATACTTCTATGTTATGTCGAACCCACGAAGCTTTGATTTGTTCACCTAACGGCGAAAAACCATAATTTCGCAAGCCCTGGATCGTCAACCATTGCAAAGGCGCCCAACCATTTGGAGCGTCCCATTGTTGCCCAGTAGGATATATAGTCGTCAGTACCCCATGCGGCTGAACAAACTCGGCTTTAACGACTTCGCTCACCCCCAATGCCTGATCCTCGGTTGCCAGGCGAAAGAACAAGGGATATACGGCCGCCAGTGATTTTCGACCGGTAATCTGGCCAGCGACAAAATCATAATCGTAAAAAAATCGTTTTTCTTCATTCCAACAATAAGTTGAAACTGCGGTTTTCCGCTTCATTGCCTTCATCAGGTATTCCTGTTGTTGCTGCGGTTGTTGTTGCAAGCGATACATTTCCGAGAGCGTGATCTCCATGTGATAGATCAGGGAATTGAGATCTACCGGCACGATTTCGATGGTGTGAATCGAACCGAGGTTCATGGTATCCCGCAACCATCGGCTGCTGTAATCCCAACCCGATTCGGCACCCGCCCGGAGATTTCGATACAAGTCTTCGGCATTCCGGCCTGTTTCGACTAACAAAAGGGAATCTTCTCTAAAAGATTCTGGCCGGGGTCGTGCAAAATCATCCCAATAGCGATTGAGTACCGTTCCATTTTGCATGCGAACCACTCGTCTTGAAGCTGGATTCGCTGCAGTTAACTGATCTGCACCATCCATCCAAAACTGATATTCTTTTTCCAGCGCGGGCAGATAGGTTTGCAAGACTGATTCGCCTTCCATTTCCGCTAAAACCTCAATCATCATTGCAAAGAAAGGCGGCTGAGAGCGTCCTTTATAATAGGTCCGGTTGCCATTGGGAATAAATCCGACCTCATCGATTAGATAGGCAAAATTATCAATCATATTGCGGATCACTTCCGTTTTTCCATCTGCCTGAAGCCCCAACATGGTAAAGTAGGAATCCCAATAATATACTTCTCGAAACCTCCCACCCGGCACGATATAAGGGTTGGGCAAGGCAATCAAGGTCCCGGAAGCAGAATCCGGCTGCCGCTGCAAGACCGCCCATAAGGCATTAATATGATCATTGACAGGCTTATCGGTATCTGTGCTATAGTCGGTGCCATAACTTGGCGGCAAGTCATAATGTGCATCAACAAATGTTTTCAAATCAAACTCGGGCTCTGCGCTTTTCGCTGCAAAACTCGTGGCAATTGTAGCCTTATCATACTTCGGAATGCAATCGACAAAGGTCTTGGAATCGGGATAGATTTCTGCCATCTGTACCGCTGCAAACAATTGCTCATAAGTCGAATCGATTGCGATGTCAGGGCTGGATTTACAGCCCAAACATACTAGAAGCATCAAGTAACCCAACAAGCGAATGGTTTTCATAAGTAGCATATTTCAACCTGTAATATTAGGAAAAATTCCATTGCATAGGAACAGGCAGTCTGGCAGGGTGTAGGCCAGTTTTCCTGCAAGCGAAGAATAACCGCAAGGTTCGCAAAGG
>CAYGTH010000216.1:0-11807 GCA_964352745.1 uncultured Bacteroidia bacterium | reverse complement strand
GCATCCGTATAGAGTCGCACACCACGCTCCTCTTTTTCCGCCAGTTTTTCCCGTAAATAATTAGCATATAACAATGACCCCAGGATGATAAACGATGCAAATCCGTAGATCAGCAGACGGGTCAATTGTCGATTTCCCAGTGAAAGCATATGCGGTATATTTTATTGGTTAAGCGGAAACTAATCCCTAGTTTTGTAGTAGTATGTATAGTAACAAATCCAAAGAGCGGAATTAACTACTATGGAGATTCCTTTTAAAGCTGTCAGTCTCTCTCATCAACGGGCACCTGTAGAAATTCGGGAGTTGATTTATTTACCCGAACCCACCTGCAAATCCCTGCTGGCAAAGCTCAAGGACTTACTCCATATCGAAGAAGCTTTGATATTTTCGACCTGTAACCGAACAGAAGTGTACTACATTTCCGAGCGGGATCTTAGCGACGAAATTATCAAAATTTTGTGTATCGAAAAGGGTATTTCCAGTTCCGCTCAATATGCGCACTATTTTCAGATAATCAATCAAGAATCCGATGCGGTGGTCTATTTATTTGAGGTTGCAATGGGATTGCAGTCTCGGGTATTGGGCGATCTTCAGATTGCCAATCAGGTCAAAAACGCATATAGCTGGGCACACGAAGCAAAAATGGCCGGTACTTTTATTCACCGGCTGATGCACACGATTTTCCATACAAATAAGCGTGTACAGCAGGAAACGCCTTATCGCGATGGAGCTGCCTCAGCTAGTTATGCCGCTACCGAAATAGCCGAAGAGTTAACCTCTAATCTTGCCCGCCCCAGTGTTTTGGTCGTAGGGCTCGGAGAAATGGGAGCTGACGTAGCCCGCAACCTGGATCCAGATCATTTTACGGAAATTTGCCTTTCAAACCGGACCCTCTCCAAAGCAGAAGCCATTGCGGTTGAAACGGGTGCACAAGTCTTACCTTTTGATGCCTTAACAGATCGGCTCGCTGCATTTGATGTAGTGATTTCGGCAGTCTCTGGTGATACTCCCTTGATCGGCCGCGATATGCTGCGCCCATCTACTTCCGGGAGTCAGTTTGTCATTGACCTCGCTGTGCCCCGTAGCATTGCCGCTGACGTAGATAATCTTCCCCATGTGGTTCGGTATTCTATTGATGATATACATGCCCGCACCAATCAGGTATTGGCGCGCAGGCAGGAAGCCATTACTCAGGTGAGAATCATTATTTCAGAGGAGGTAGGAGAATTTATTGAATGGCGCAGACAACTGAGCCTCTCCCCTACCATTCACCGACTCAAAGGAGCACTGGAACAAATCCGCAAGGAAGAACTCACTCGTTTTCTCAAGCACGCTTCTCCAGAAGAAGCAGAACTCATGGAAACCGTTACCCGTAGCATCATGAACAAGATTATCAAGATGCCGGTGCTTCAACTCAAAGCAGCTTGCAAGCGCGGCGAGGAAGAAGAACTGATCGACCTGATCCATGATCTTTTTGATCTGGAAAAGCAGAAAATTAGTGGTAAGCAGTAAGTCCCGCGTTTTCCTATTCCCATTCTTCCTGATTCCCTTCCTTTCTACCTCAAAAAAGGTGCGCCCAAACGGACGCACCCAAAAATCGAATCATAAATTGTATTCAGACTCAGACTAGTTGAACAGGTAGCGGAGGCCAATCTGTCCCTGCCAGCGTGAGCTTAGCAATCCGATATCATCAACCGTCAGACCTGATTTTGTATCGATCACCCCTTCAGGGTTGGTAACCGCTGATTCGTTAAAAGAGAAAGTGGGTTGCCGATCTCCTGCCCCTCGGTCTTCAAATCCGATAAAGTCAATGAGGCCCACTCCATTAACGTTAGACCGGTACCGACGTCCCCAGTTCTTATTCAGGAAGTTAGTAAAGTTGAACATGTCACCTGAAAGCTGGAATTGGTGTTTTTTACCACCGGCCATCAGGGAGAAATCAACCAATACCCGCATATCAACAATATGGGTAGCAGGGGTACGGGCACCGTTGCGCTCGGCATAGTCTCCCCGGCGGTCTTTCAGGTAGTTGTCCTGAGAGATAAAGGCGTCTAATGCCGTCCACTGAGCAGCTTGCTCTTCAGGTGTTCCGACAAACTCAATCTCACCAGAGTTAGCCGGCACATAAATCAAGTCTGTAAAATCGCGTGAATCCTGATTGGTCAGCCTGTCAGCAGCAGACCCGGTATAGGTGTAAGAGAATACTTCACCCGACTGTCCATTGTAGAACAAGGAGAACGTAGCACCTACATTGTCATTGAGGTCGAGGCGGTAAGAACCATTTACCACAACCCGGTGTCCCATAGAGAAATCCGAACGGCTTACCTGAAGTGAGTTTTTACCATAAGGGCCTACCTCAATATTTCTCCACTGAGAAGAGTTTTGAGAAGAGGTCAGGTCATTGAGGGCTTCTGCATAGCCATAGTTATAGGCGACTCCGAAAGTCAGGCCATTTTCAAATGGTTTTTGAACGGAAGCCGTTACATTGAAGGTATACCCCTCGTTGGTATTTTCGCCAAAAATAAGGCGGGAATAAGGGCCGCTACCGTTGATTTGAACGATCTCGTCATTATCCACGAAATAAGGGCGATTATCCGCTCCGTCCAGGGTCTGGGTGGAAGGCTTTAGGTTGACGTTCAGGTAGTTAATGCTATTGATGGTTTTGGTGTACATCACTTCAAAAGAACCTACCATGTCCCATGGCAGCTTTTGGTCAACTGCTCCACTTACGCGAAATACCTGTGGATATTTCAAGTCTTCTTCAAACAAGTCAACCTGTCCGGAAGGGACATTTTCGGATTCACCAAAATCAGCAGCGGTGTACTGATTAGCAGGATCAGCGCGGAAATCAATATCAGGATCTTCTTCAAAGACTCCTCCTACTGAGATCCCATTGTTCGTGAAAGAACCTCCTACCCACACGAAAGGCAAACGGCTGGTAAACAATCCTAATCCACCGCGAATAACGGTTTCTCCTTTTCCATTCAGATCATAGTTAAACCCTACCCGGGGAGATAACATCAGCTGAGTACTCGGCATTTGTCCTGCACGTGCACCTTTGATATCATAAAATGCTTCGATCTGAGAAATAGCCTGGCTGTTAAAGGTCTCATCAACAGGAGGCTGGTCGAGGAACATCGGAATATCCACCCGAACTCCCGCAGTGAGGGTAAAATCTTCATTTACGCGCCACTCATCCTGGGCATAGAATCCCAGTTGCAGGGCTCCAAAGTCAGCAGCACCACTGGTAATTTCATCTCCAATACCGCTATGGACAGATCCATCAGGATTGAGGGGATACGAACGCGCATATTGAGCGGGATTGGCCCCGGTCAGGAAGTCCTCAAGCGAATCATAGTTATAAGCTCCAAAATTCTGACGTACGAACAAGTTGAAGATGCTGTATAATTCGTTATGTGTACCGAAAGTGAAAGAGTGATTTCCGGAATACACATTAAAATTATCTGTCAGCGTCAGGATATCCTGCTCCAGGTTGTTGGCGGTAGAAAATTCTTCAGAACCGAAATTGATCTCTCCAGAGCCATCTGCAATCCTAACCCGTGGGAAAGGGTCCCCTAATGGATCACGATCATCCCGTACAGAAGTGTACCCAATGATTAACTTATTGGCAGTTGAAGCACTGAATACGCTATTCAGTTCAAATGCGGTAGAATTAGTCGTTGTAGGGAAGAATTCGTAGATATTGCTAAAATTAATATCATCTCTGTCAGAAGGTCCCGTTTTCTCTGCACGCCCACGACTGTAGCTATGGCGGATAGAGAGCTTATGGTCTTCATTGAGGTTCCAGTCAATCTTGGCGAGGAATTTCTCAGCATCTACCGTTCTCGGATTGTCGCGATACGTTCCTGGCTCATAGTTGTAGGTATTCCGAAGTACATTCGCCAGGTTGTCAATATCTGCTGCTGAAGACGCACCGATATAGTTGTCGATATTAAATGGCTGAGGTGTGTTACGGCGCTCAATTTCTGCATTGACAAAAAAGAAAGCCTTGTCCTTGATGATAGGACCTCCTACGCGGAACCCTCCTGTCCAGGAGTTGAAGTCCGCTAATTGTACCCGCTCTTCATTCTCATCATCAGTAGGCGTTTTGCCCGATACGCCCTGATTCCGGAAGAGATAATAAACAGAAGCATCTACCTCATTTGAACCACTACGGGTTACAGCATTCACCCCTGCACCGGAGAATCCTCCGATTGTTACATCATAAGGTGCAACCACGATATTAAACTGCTCAATCGCATCCACACTGATAGGCGAAATACCTGCCTGTCCACCATTGGTTCCCTGATCGGTCAGCCCAAATACATCATTACTGATCGCTCCGTCAATGAATACAGAGTTGAAACGATTGTTTTGACCTGCAACAGAAAACCCTAATTCCCCATCGCCATCCTCAGTCAGGGTAGCCTGTGGAGTAAGACGGGTAAAGTCTGTCAGGTCACGCGAAACAGTCGGCATAGAGTTGATCTGAACTTCTCCTATATTCGTTTCGGCTCCTGTCCGCTCAGTACCCAAGGCCCCCACAGTAGTAGAAATGACGACCTCATCCATTGTGAAGCCAGCACCTGCCAGGGTCAGGTTGAAGCGACGCTTCTCTCCAAGGCTCAGATAAATTCCTTCTTGCTTAGAAGGTTCAAATCCAATATAAGAAGCTGTAATGGTATAAGGTCCTCCTACGCGAACATTCGGGAGATTAAAGTTTCCACCATCACGCGTAATCACACCATACTTAGTTCCTGTGGGGGTATGCACTGCGATAACAGTGGCCCCCACCAGTGGACTACCATCCTGCCCGGATACAACTCCGGTTATGAATGCAGTAGTCGTTCCCTGAGCCGACACAGAATTGCTCACCATAAGGAGTACTCCGATAAGCCCGACAAGAAAGAGAAAAGTTTTTTTCATAGTACTATGATAATTGGGTTTGGATTTAAAATCGAAGAGGCATCTCTTCGATTTCAGTGCAAAGATAGCTAGCTAGTATTAAGCGAATGTAAAAAGAATCCTAATTCTACTTTGTCGAGTTCCCGGCCCAGTGCTTCAGGAACTCAGTATTAGCACGCTTCTGCGAAGCATTATTGCTGTGGTGCGCTGATGGCGCATGAGGTAGTTTTGTTTGAGGGAGTTTGAGGGTTTGATTGTTTGAGGGTTTGTCCCTAACACTCAAACCCCGAACATTCAAACGGTCAAACAGAACGGGGCCGCGAATGTAATTCGGTTTTAGGTTTTGTTGCTGCTCTTCGGGATTTGCAATCCAGAACCTGGTCTCAAGTTCAAATTCAATTACAAATTCAATCCACGCTACTCTGGCGTCAATGACGCTTGCTCTCACCGCTCTTCGGGATTTGCAATCCCGAACTCCCGATCTATTGAGAACTAAGAAATAGTCGAAAAAATATAAGCTAATTATTTTTGCACATTCATTTGCAATTGCGATATATATTAGTATATTTGATTCAAATACCAGTAAACACCCAACTATGTTAGCATCATATACTTTCAACACACAATACCAGCCCAACCAAACCCCCAATTCCGGGCTTCCGAATCTCCGGCTTCTGGAAGGGGGCAAGTTTCATCCGGATGAATTCTCCCCTATTCTGATCCATGAAGATGATCGGATTTCCCTCCGGTTTTTCAAGTGGGGCATGAATCCCAATTGGCCCAGCAAGATTCCCGCAACCCGGAGTCAGCGAACCGCTCCGGCAGATTACCTGTTCCGGCACCCCAACTTCAATAAATCTATTTTGAGCAGGCGGTGTCTGGTACCTGCTGATGGTTTCTATCATGAGCAAGACCTCGGCAATCAGCAACGGAATTATAAAATCGCTCAACGCAATCGCGAGACCTTCTGTTTTGCCGGGATTTATGACAGCTGGGTACATCGCGATGGCAGCATTCAGCATGCCTTCTCTATTATCACAACTCCTTCCAATGAAAAAATGGGACGTTTTGGATTGCAAATGCCTTTGATTCTCTCTCGTCAGGATGAACGAATCTGGATCAATCCAAAAGCTAACTTGAACAAGATATCGCAAATTTTATATGCGCCAAGCAAAACCGAATTAGCCATCCATCCGGTAGTAGAATTACGAGAAGCCTCTCGGTTCTCATTGCCGGATCAGGTAGCTGCATGATTTTTTTCAGGTGTGTCTGTTAGTCTTAATGTAGTGGGACAAGCAAGGGGAGTCATAGCGACTTCCCTTCTTATTTTTGAGCAGTCAATTTCTTCCCTTTTTGTTTTTCCTTAGACAGAACAATATCTTCATGCCCAATTCTCATCACTCTATCCGGCAAGTTTGCATCAGGTGAAAAAAAACAGGCAATTATTCCCAACTTCAACTCCCCATCGGGCAGAGTTGAGCTACGCAACTGATGAAGACAATCGCCTCAAACGGTTTAGCATTAATGCGCTGGAATTCATCTCTGGTAGAAAAAAGATCAATCAGGTCTATCAGAACATTCAGGATTCCGATCTGGATCATACTGCTATCTGGGCAGCTGCCCTGAAAGGCCTGAATGTAAGGCTTAAGTATGATCCCCTTAATTTGACAAATTTACCCACTGACAAACCCCTGGTTTTCATTGCGAACCATCCGTTTGGGATAATTGACGGGTTGATTTTGGGAAAACTCATTGCATCGGCCAGACCTGAATTCTCGATATTGGTGAATCATGTTTTATGTGGCCATGACCCCAGAGTAGAAAAACACCTGCTCCCGGTTGACTTTCGGGAAAGCAAAGAGGCAATGCTTACCAATATCCAAACCAAGCAATTGGCATTAAAGCGCCTTAAAAATGGTGAGGCAATTGGGGTTTTTCCATCTGGTGGGGTTGCGACCTCTCCCAATGGTTGGGCAAAAGCAGAAGATCTGACCTGGAAACGGTTTACCGCGAAAATCATACAGATGTCAAAGGCTACGGTTGTTCCGATTTATTTTCACGGAGAGAATAGTCGCTTATTTCAACTTGTCAGCCAGTTTAGTGCGACACTCAGGCTTGGGCTGCTGATCAATGAAGCTAATAATAAAATCGGCACAGAAATCCGGATCGAGATAGGAGAAGCTATTCCTTTTGAGGCAATCCAACACATTAAGGATCGCCAGGAATTGCTGGATTATCTATACAAAGTCACATTTCAGCTTGGCGATGCGTCTGATTCTCCTCTCAATTAGCCATAAGCCTCCTTCACAACATCAGTAATTTCCGTATGCCTGATCAGAAAGTGAGTGAACCGGGCACCATTTGGCCTACCTATCAATAAAGCGGGATCGGCCATAAGTGCTTCAATGCCCCCTCGATTCAGGTTTGTTTTGGGAAAGAATTACGCAAAGGATTGTACCAAACAAAAAATTGCATTCGCCCATTGATTCCGTAATTTCCCCATACACATTACAATTGAACCTCATGCGGATTACTTATCAGGATATGCACAGCGAATTGAAACGCGTGCTCATCAAATTGGGCTTTACGGCAGATAAAGCTGAGCTAAGCGCAACCATTTTTACAGATGCCAGTCGGGACGGAGTTGCCTCCCATGGCCTCAACCGATTTCCCCGATTCGTTTCTTATATCGAAAAAGGATACATACATATAGATGCCACGCCCGTACAAACCGGTAAAATGGGCGCATTAGAGCAATGGGATGGGCAACTCGGTCCCGGTAATCTCAACGCCTGGTTTTGTATGGACCGCGCCATTTCCCTCGCAAAAGAACACGGCATCGGACTGGTTGCGCTCCGCAATACCAATCATTGGATGCGCGGAGGCGCCTACGGCTGGCAAGCAGCAGATGCAGGTATGATCGGCATTTGCTTTACCAATACCCAACCGAATATGCCGCCCTGGGGTGCAAAAGTGGCGACCCTGGGCAACAATCCCCTCATCGTAGCCCTCCCCAGCCCCGAAGGGCATATTGTCCTCGATACTGCCATGACCCAATTTTCCTTTGGCAAATTGGAAACGTATCGTCGACAAGGCAAACAACTCCCCATTCCGGGTGGATTTGATACAGCAGGCAACCTGACAACAGATCCCGGCGCTATCGAAGAATCCTGGCGACCCCTTCCCTTTGGCTACTGGAAAGGATCCGGCTTATCTCTGGTCCTTGATCTACTGGCCAGCGCACTTGCCGGAGGGATGTGTACTACTCAAATTGGAGAACAAGGAGCAGACGAATATGGCCTTTCGCAAGTCTTGATGGCTATTGATCCCATGTCAATCGGAGATGCAGCACATTACGAAACCATCATTTCCCAAACCCTCCAGGCATTGCATGAAGCAGCACCTGCTGAAACAGGGGGCACCCCTTCTTATCCTGGAGAACGAACGCTCCGAACAAGAAATGAAAGCATGGAAAAGGGAATTCTTGTAGATGAAGACATCTGGGCAACTGTACAAGGCATGTAAAAACAATCTCAATGAATCAACCCCCTGATCTCCCAAGCGCAAATAAGGATAACATCAGCCCATTCTCGCCTGGGTCAATTTGGGTGAATTTCCTATATTGTACTTCCCCATCCCTGACTCATCCTATGGCACTTACCCGCAATACGTTCCTCCTGATTTCAAGCATTTGCCTATTGCTGGCAGCTTGTAATTCCTTTATTGGCGGCAATGAAATCAGCTACAATCAGGATATTCGGCCGATTTTCAATGCAAAATGCCTTTCCTGCCACGGCGGGGTCAAAAAAAGCGGTGGGTTCAGTTTGCTGTTTCGGGAAGACGCGATGGGGGAAATGGAATCCGGCAAGGCTGCCATTGTTCCGGGCAAACACAATGAGAGTGAGCTCTACAAACGCCTGGTCCATCACGATCCTGAAGAGCGAATGCCGCAGGAATCTGAACCCTTGAGTCCTGAACAAATCAAGCTGGTAGCGCAGTGGATTGATGAAGGCGCAAAATGGGAAGACCACTGGGCCTATGTAGTCCCTCAGACACAGGAAATCCCAGCGCTCAATTCAGATTGGCCAAAAGTCGAATTCGACCATTTTGTACTGGCCAGAATGGAAGCAGAACAGTTAACCCCTGCTGCTGAGGCTGATAAGCGAACCTTGATTCGGAGAGCAAGTTTAGACCTTACGGGTATTCCCCCTACTCCCGAAGCAGTAGCCCATTTTCTCGCGGATGAATCCGAAGATGCCTACGCAACTGTAATCGATAATTTGCTCGCCTCCTCTCAGTATGGAGAAAAATGGGCAGCCATGTGGCTGGATTTGGCGAGATATGCAGATTCTAAAGGCTATGAAAAAGATCCCCATCGCAATATCTGGCGGTACCGGGATTGGGTGATCCAGGCTTTTAATCAGGATATGCCTTTCGATCAATTTACCCGGGAACAACTCGCTGGCGACCTCCTCCCTGATCCTACGCAGGATCAGTTGATTGCCACGGCTTTCCATCGAAACAGCATGACCAATACCGAGGGGGGAACGGAAGATGAAGAGTTCCGAATTGTTGCGATTCAGGATCGCGTAGCCACAACTTTCGACATCTGGCAATCCACCACCATCGGCTGTGTGCAGTGCCACAGCCATCCGTATGATCCTTTTCGACATAAGGAATACTACGAATTGATGGCCATATTCAACAATACCCAGGACAATGACCTGAATGATGAGCGTCCCAATCTCGAGATATTTACCCCTGAAGATGAGACCAGTATTCGGGAAACTATTCAATTCATCCAGCAACTGGAGCCTTCACAAGCTATTGACCCCCAGAGTTCCCTGACCGAGCAAACCAAACAAGCGATATTCCCCCGTTTGCGGGCCCTTGACTGCGATGAATTTCACAATGTGATTTTCTTTGGAGGGGTTCTGTCTAACTGGAGCAATAATGCCCAGGCAGGAATTGACAAGCAGTATTACTTTCGGTATGACAATATTCCAATTGAGGACTTACAATCTATTTCCATTGAGTATACTGCAAAGGGCAGCGGGGCGCGTGCTGAGATTCGCTTAGATCACCAGAGTGGGCCGCTGGTCGGGGAAACTGACTTCCCCAAAACCCAGTCTGAGAATAGCTCGAAGTTCCAGCAAGTGAGGGTACAGCTTGACCTGGAAGTACTGGCACAAGCTCAGCCGGGACCACATCATTTAGTAATAGAATTGATCAACACCGTTCAGAAAATTCCGGAAGGCAGCGTCAACATCCGGGAATTTGAGTTGAATTACGCAAACAAGGGAGAAGAATCCTCCCAATTGGCCCAACATAGGGAAACCCTGATTAAGCTCCGCAATAAAGCTGACAAAACCCCCATCATGCAGGAACGAGACACCTCTTTTTCCCGAAAGATGCATGTTTTTGAGCGCGGCAACTTTCTGGTGAAAGGCGATGAAGTCCGACCGGATGTTCCCGGTATTTTACCATCCCTTTCCGAAGAAAGCCCCCGACTGGCCCTGGCCAACTGGCTCGTCAGCCCAGACAACCCACTGACTGCCCGCGTAATGGTCAACCGGTTTTGGGAGCAGCTATTCGGAACCGGGATCGTGCCCACTTTAGAAGACTTTGGTACCCAAGGCGAAAAACCTACGCATCCGGAACTCCTGGATTACCTCGCCCTCCGATTTATGGAGGAACATCAATGGAGCATGAAACAACTGTTACGCGAGATCCTGTTATCAGCGACGTATCGGCAAGCCGCAGTCGTAAGCCCTGAAAAACAAGAAAAAGATCCCTACAACCTATTACTGGCCCGGGGCCCGCGTTTTCGACTGAGTGCCGAACAAATCCGGGATCAGGCGTTGGCGGTTAGTGGGTTATTGCATGACTCCCTCGGTGGGCCAAGCGTTATGCCCCCTCAGCCGGATGGCATTTGGCAGGTCGTATATAGCGGTGACTCCTGGAAAACGGCAACAGGCAAGCAAGCCCACCGGCGAGGAGTTTACACCTATTGGAGACGCACGACCCCCTACCCTTCTATGGTCGCATTTGACAGTCCCAGCCGGGAGTTTTGTGTGAGTCGCAGGATTCGGACCAATACGCCCCTTCAGGCACTCGTCACACTCAATGACCCTGTCTATCTCGAAGCAGCCCGGTCTTTGGCCAAACGAATGAAGGAAGCCGGAGACTCAGACCTTTCCAAAAGTATTTCAGTGGGTTATGAACTCGCACTGTGTCAGGCGCCCAATTCTGAAGTCATTGAAATTCTGACCACTTTATACCACCAGTCTGAAAGCGAACTCAAGAGCCAGGGGGAAACCGTTATTCCAATTTCCAACAAACCTGAAAC
This sequence comes from uncultured Bacteroidia bacterium, assembly GCA_964352745.1. GTDB lineage: Bacteria > Bacteroidota > Bacteroidia > J057 > J057 > CAYGTH01. The sequence continues at coordinate 553 of CAYGTH010000216.1, read as the reverse complement.
GGATACCTATACCTCCCCGAATGAACCCTTTACCTTAGCCGACCCCATGACCGTAGTTGCAAACGCAATCCTCAATCTGGATGGTTTTGTGATGAAGGAATAGAGGGGTCAGAATAAATCTATTGTCTAACATCTTCTCTCTATTTTCTTTCTTCTTTCATCTTCCCACTCATGAATATCCACGAAGAAGCACGACAAAGCGCAGCGCAGTTTGAAACACGACGCCATTTTCTCAAAGCCTGTACTACCGGCTTGGGGACAATGGCCTTAGCCTCACTATTTGGGTGCGGAGCGCAACAGGGGCAGCAGGCTCTCGGTCAACTCGGACAAATGGATCTGGGCTTGAGTCATTTTGCACCTCGTGCCAAGCGCGTCATTTACCTGCACATGGCTGGCTCGCCTTCGCAATTGGAATTATTTGACCACAAGCCGGAGTTGGACAAACTGCACGACCAACTGTGCCCGCCTTCTCTTCTGGAAGGAAAACGATTTGCATTTATCTCCGGGGTTCCCAAAATGCTGGGAAGCCAGGCGACCTTCAAGCAGCATGGAC
>CAYGTH010000215.1:0-11808 GCA_964352745.1 uncultured Bacteroidia bacterium | reverse complement strand
CCGTTTCATGCAGGAGCTTCCCCGAATACACCGTATCACTGGTATGCTCCATCCTGACTTCATGGGCATGGAGCCAAAGCTTGCGGTGGCAAAGCAGGTAGTAGTTGATGAGGGTGGCGGTGATAGTCATGAGTGAAATGTGTATATTTGAGTAAATCTGATTGAGGATGATTACCAATATTGAAGACCTGGACCTCTCGAAACGCTACACCTACGCCGACTACCTCACCTGGCAGTTCGACGAAATGGTGGAGTTGATTCGCGGCAAGGTTTTTCGGATGTCGCCAGCACCGAGCACAGGACACCAGGCAATTTCCCGGAATCTATTAATTCAGATCGGCATCTATCTAGATACCCGTTCATGCTCGGTATATCATGCTCCTTTCGATGTAAGACTTCCCCTACCTCCTACTCAGCAATCAGCAGGAAAAATCAATACGGTAGTTCAACCTGACCTCTGTGTCATCTGTGATCCGGATAAAATCGATGCTCAAGGCTGCGAAGGTGCCCCTGACTGGATCATCGAAATCCTTTCCAAAAGCACCGCTCACAAAGACCTCACTGAAAAATTTGACCTCTATCAACACGCCGGTGTCCGTGAATACTGGATCGTTCACCCAACCGAACAAACTGTGATCCCCTATCGACTGGATGATGCCGGCCAGTACCAGTTAATCCGAAAGACCCCTTTTGTTCGGGAAGAGCGGGTTCCCGTGGGTGTTTTTCCGGGGTTTGAGATGGACCTGGGGGAGGTGTTTGAGGGGTAGAAAGCCCAAAAATGGGGACTTTCTTGTTCTCTGGAGAGGAAGTTTGAGGGGGGCATGGGAAATGAATAAATAATTGTGTAGGAGATTCAAAGAATTGTTTCATCGCTGTCAACATCTGTAATTGTCAATCTCTTTCGATCAAAAGTGATAGCCAATTGAGAAATTAACTTGGTTAATTCAACTTGAATAGCGTCCATTTCCTCAATCCCATTTTTGACTTTATCATGAATACGGACAACCGCTTTTTGAAAGACCTTAACCAACTCAAACATATCGCCATAGGTCAGGAAGTTATTGCCATGTGTTCCAATATTAGGGATTGTACTTACGGTATATTGGATGTCTTTATCTCGTTCTTTCAAATTTCCAACCGTATATTTCACGACTTCATAAGGCTCAGTTTGTAGGATTTCCACCTCCTCAATCACTTTATGCTGAAGAATCCAGTCCAAGGAGTAGTCCAGTTCTTCGTTCCTTATCCGATCATAGATGGTAACAGTTTTTGATCCTCCTCGAAAAGTCAGGTAAGTATCCAGGTAATTCTTCCACCAAGTTGCCCATTCCCTAGTCCTCGGATGCCGGGTTCCTAACTGTTCCACTTCTTTGTCCCAATGTGTTTGACTTACTTTTTCTTTATTCAAGGCCATTGCCATCATTTCACTGATTCTATGATGGATATCTCTCATGAGATAAAACCTTTGCGCTTCCCTACCTTTGAAGAAACCCGCTTCCCCCATTCGCCTCCCTAAATACTTTCCCACATCAAATTCCTGATGTCGGCTAATGCGATTGGTAATGCACCACATGTATTCTCCTACGTATAAAGGTACGCGCTCGGTATAAAACTGCTTCCCATGCATCAATTCTCGCATTATCTCAAGAAAGTCATAGTAAGACAGCGTACTCACTTCTCTAAAAAAACGCTTAACCCTATTGTATTTTTTCTCGACATATATCACAATTTTACCCGCCATATCTCCACGTGATACACGTCCAAATCGTTGAACAAAATTCTGAAAATATTTACCGGGTTGCATGATGCAATACGTTACATCATAGTTTACCCCTACTTCTGCCTTATTGGTAGCAATGATAATATGAGCTGCTTTAATTTTCTCTTGATGGTTCTCGACTTTGGATACATATCCGGTACTTGCATAAATGGTATAAGTTGGGAAGAGCGGTTTAAGTTCTTGTTCCAATTCCTGCACATCACGAAGCTTATCCAGGATCAGGAGAATCTTCTGCTCAGGAATAACGGCTTTCATCTCTGGTATTCTCGCCCGGATTACTTCCTTAATATGCTTCGCATCAACAAACTCGACGTCCAGGGTACCGTGAATAGGTCTTGCAGCTTCCTTTTCTTCTACGATCTCTTCGATGATTTCTTCATATTCATATCCTTCACTCTCCAAGATGGATTTAAGCCCTTCCTCGGGGGTAGCTGAGACAAAAAAGAAACGTATTCCCCCTTCGCTCCCTTTCTTTGCAGCAGAATTTGGCAAAAAAAACTGTCGAAGCTTAATCAAGGTAAGGATATTGGCAATCTGCGCCTCATCATACAGATGATATTCATCGAATATGAGATAATTGAACACATCTAAAAACCGGCTAAAACGTGTCTCCCCGGTATTATTATTCCAACTCCATTGATGATACCCTCCATGCATAGCGTAATTGATTATATCCGGGTTGGTGATAACCAAATCACTATTTTCGGCTATTTCAATTGCTTTTTTCCATCTGGCATACCCGGCAACTTCATATATGTCCAAGGCTGGCCCCGTTATTTGATTGATGAGCAGTTGAGGATACGTTTTTTGGAAACTGGCTGACAGTTCACTGATCAGTGCGTTGGTAGGGAGTACAATTAAGCCCTTGATATCGTCGGGCTCATCGATATCTTTAGATCCGCGCTTACTATTGAGTACCGGGAAGGGAAAAGCATAACTCTTCCCGGTTCCGGTCGGTGCGGTAATGATGGTAAACTCTGGCAGGTTTGAATAGTCCAGTTTCATACGTTTTTGAACTTCATGCAGCCTGCATGGAGTTCCATCAATTACTTCTACCTCGTCAGTTTGCCTGACGTATTGTGGGTTAATTTGAATTGAAAAGCTATCCATCGCCAAAAACAGGTTGAAAAATGGACTTAGTGTTATCTAATGAGAGTTGCTTGATGAGGTTATAGTTTTCCAATACATAGGAAAAATTGACCTTCTCCTCTGCTATCAGGATTTTAGTTGCGATGTCAAGGGTATCAAAAATCACTTTTAGGGAAAAGGCATTTAACCAAAATTCATTTTCCTGCTTTTTATCCAACTCGACCTCTTCAACTAATACCAGTGCTTCTAAGGCTCTTCCGACCCGAATCACAGGAGGCAAATTAATTGTTTCCCGGGACAGAAATACAGCTTGAAAACTACTCCCAATCGGAATTCCCTGTACTTGACGGAAAGTCTTGTAAGGAGATTTCCCAGCCTTCTGATATTGGGAGCCGGAGACAGTAGGAGTCATCGCTAAAATCCCATCCGTGTTAAACGCAGTACTCTGGACGTAGGCTTCTGTCCGCTGGTTTCGGCCTAAGGGTCGAGCTACGGAACAGTAAAAACCAAAGTTTCGGATTTCCTCATATACTGGTTTTTGCAGAAACCGATAGTATTGTGGATTGGGGTTGAGCGCTTTGTTAAAGGCGTAAGTCAACGCTAAATCTCCAATAAAGTCTCCTGTAACCGATGCAGAAGTAGAACCCCCTGAAACTTCTGTGTAGTAAAACAGGTGGTTAAGCAGCGTTAGTTTGAGTACTTTTGCTTCCATCACTTGGTGATTTTAATATCCTTAAGGTATTGCACGCAGTCTGTCAATGCTTTTTGATAGATAGGTTTTAAGGTATCCTCGGATTGCCAAAGCTCCTCAATCAGTCGCATGACTGCCCCTCCTTCCAGGTAGTCGTCACCGTATGATGCTATCATGGCGTGGTTAATAGTTTCTGAAAGGGTTTGAAACGAAATTTCCGTACCTCCAGACCAATTCCTGGCGATCGTATAGCTATTGATCGGCTGCTCAAAAGCTGAAAGGCCAATCCCCAAAATATGATTTTTCACATTTGAGGGACTTGTTGTAGTGCTTTGGGCGAAATACCGAGTCTGGCGAAGAATACAGGTAAGCAAGTGAATAAATAATTCAGGTGTTACATTTTCAACCGTAATAAAATGCGGCAAATACGTTCCCGGCTTTACATACTGAACCTGGAAAAGGGATTGGCGTAGTTTCCCTTCTTCTTCATTCCACATAGTCCCCCCTTCACTCAATGCATTGTGTTGCAGCGTGCCCGTAATTTCACTTACATCCCGAATAGAATACGCCCAATCATATATCACCCGACTGGTCAAGGCTACAGAATCCCCGGTCTCCGTTACACTATCTCCGAATAATATAGAATTGGGGTTGGCCAATTGGGCCGGTTTTTTGATTACGTTATACCGCAGGTCTTTATCTACTACCTCAAATTGTCTGCATATTTTTAAGCCCAACAGCTTTTCTCGGCTTTTCATTTTTCGAGCAGGAACCTCTACTACATCTTTCTTGTCTGAGAGTTTGAACGTAATCGTTTCGTCCGGATAATTACTTCGAATGATGGCATTGCCTATCACTTCGCGCAAAATGGCAATCTTGATAGAACCTAAGGTGTTTTCTTTTAGGTCCTTGACGAAGTATTTTTCGGGAATGAGGTCAAATAATGTTTTCATGATGGTTACAGGTTGTTGATAATGGTTATATATGCTTCGGTGTATTTTTTGGCATAAGTAGATAGTTTCGCTTTCACATTAGCGAGATTTATTTCTTTTCCCTCCGCCTCCAATTCTCTTTTGATGCGTTTGGCAGCACGCAACCGCAATTCTGTTTTTGATTCTTTGCTAAAGAGAAATGCGAATTGGTAAATCCAGTCTTTCTCTTCATTCACTGCAGGGATTTTACCTCCCCAATCCTGTTGATAGAGTTTGTCATAAACAGCCGTTGCAAAAGCTTCTATAGGTTCGGGGTTCGGATTGCTCATTCTGAGCTTGCGGTTGATTTCCCCGCAGATTTTCTGGATCACATCTTCCCGGCTTTTATCTTGCTTGGTGTACCGGCGTAAGTATTCGGTTGCCGTCCGAATGAGCCAGGTTTCGCTGGCACTGCTATCGCCTGCCAGATCCACCTTCACGGCGAGTTTGACTAGTTCTTCTGTGATTGTCATACCTGGAAATTTATGTTTGTATTTCGTATAAAATTGATTGAGCGAATTGACTACTTTTTGTTGATCTTTTTCTTTCAGTTCATAGAATAGTCGAAAATAGACCCTGCGGCTTTGGGCTATTTTCAAGAGATTACTTTCGATCCTGTTTTTCCCAAATGTTAGTACAAGTCGAATCTCGTCAAGCACTTCTTCCACTTCCCCCAATCGGACCTCATTCCACCCTAACAGCTTCAGGAATCTAGGCGCATTTTCAAAATGGAAGACTGCTTTATGAGGGGTGTAAGGCGTCATAATTCCGGCGATATAAGAACGAATACCGAGTTCTTGTACCATCCGAAGACATTTACGTACCAGAAAAAAGGCAGGCTCAACTTTGGGAGAAAGCTTGATAAAATCTAGGTTGTAAAGATTGTACTGGAATTTTGAATTCTTGTCAAATTCAATTGCCCCATCTTTCAATAGTCGGACTTCGTTTTTTGCATGAATACAACTCTGTAGAATATCCCGATCCACATCCAACTTGGTTTCGAAAAAATCATGGTGAATCACCAGATTCGCATCAGTCATCTTAAATTGAGATGCCCTAAGCTTATTCTCTTCTGCAAATAGTTCGGAAACATGGCTTGTATTATTGTTAAGGCTGGTAACGGTTCGATTGCTGAATCCACGGGCTTTCATCGCAAATGCCGTGGCAGCCTTATACTCCAGATTTCCCAATCCACCCGTAAATGCACACATCTCTTTTTTAAGAGGTATCGCTGGTGAATAATGGTCCAGAAATAATAGATTTGTATTCCCTCTACACTCAAAATACCGATTGAAAAGAAGTTGTTTGATATTATCCCCCTCCTCGTCAGGGGTAAATGACAGGATAATATTTTGTTGTAACTCTTCTATATACAAGTCAATATCAGACTCGTTCTGGATCACCCAGTCTGTTTTGAAAAAATTCAGATAGGTTTTAAAAAGCGCATTTGTAGTTTTTACCTGTTCTTGTATAAAAACGAGTACGTCCGCAACTGACCTCAGTACAACTGCACCCTCACATATTGTGATAGGTTCTTCAAATATCAATTCCTTATGTAGCCAGGATTTAAAGTTTGCTGCCCATTCTGAGTTTTCTTTTACATTCAACCATTGAATTTTATGAAGATTGTAAACCGTCCGAAAGTTGTCATCAACTTCATCATCTATTGCTTCATAGAAGCGGAGCGCCAACTTACCCTCTTTATCCTCGACCTCAATCGGAAATGCGAAATGGTCAACAAGTTTTTTCGATAGTTCTACTACCCCTGCATAGTTTCCTATTTTTGCATCGCTATTGGGAGAGAGTGCTAAAAATCGATTTTGCAATTCAGTTGTGATTCCATTTAATATTTCAGGTGTAAATGGGGTAGAGCCAATGAATCCAAACTTACATTTCTGCGCATTAATCTTTGTTAATTCCAAAAATTTTATATCATCCTCGCTCCCTTTCAAATATGCATTTTGTATGGATACATACTCTTCTTCGCTCACATCTTCTCCCCAATACACAAATCCTTCGCGTGTTGCATATAACACCTTCTTCCCTCGCCTGGCCAATTCTTTGCGAGCCACCTGAAGCAGATTTTGACTCAACAAAGTGTAAGGGTTAGAGCGTACTTTCACATACGAAATTGGCATTTCCGCGATATCTGTAATCATTGACAGGCTACGGGATATTGCCGTATACAATACCTCTATACTTTCCAGATGCTCGTTTTGGATCGAAGCCAGGCCATCGGCTAAGTGGCAAAGTGCCCGTTGGGTTCTTTTTATTTCGCTTTGTCGATTTACAGTTATCGGGTAATTTTCTGCCATGGCCCAGGTTCCATTTTCTGTAGCCAATGCGAGATAATAGATCGTACTTCGATGTTCCTGAAATTCAGGGAAGAAGCTTTCGACATCCCATCGATCAACATGCTTGTCCAATAAAGCGACTGCAATCTCTAAATCCGAACGCTCGCGGGTCTGCTCAGTCCCAAGCAATTTATTCGCATCGTGAAAGGTAAACCCCAGGATAAACAACCGGAGGTATAAATCTGTCTTTGAACTTTCTGCCCAACCCTTATCTATCAAATACTGTTCATAGACAAACAAAGCAGGAATCAGTCCATTTAGGATATGGATATGATAGGGCATATCATAATAATCTCTTTTCACTTCTCCTTTTATCTTGAAAAGACCTTTAGCCGGAAGTATGGTATTTTCTTTGATAATCGCCCCCAAAACAGTATCAAAGTAATCCTGGACTGCGGTTTGGAACAGGGGGCTTCGGAAATAGTTTTCTATCAGTGTGTATCGCATGATGATATCTTATCGATTGATTATTCTAGTACTACCAAACCCCATTGCATTTGATACACCAAACCCCGAGAGCATACCCAATTCGATGAGTGATTTGGGGGCCGTGATTTCAAAGTCGAATAAATAGCCGCGAATCTGGGTTTCGTCAGGCCGGTGTGCTTTGATGGTGATCTTTCGCGATTTCAACCTGGTACTCAGCAGACGAAAAGTATGAGGATCTTCTATTGTAGTCTTTTTAATCAGGCCATGTTTCCGCGCCACTTTATATTTAGCCAGCAGATTCTGAATAAAGTAATGCTCAAAATTGCCCATCTCCGGAGATAAATACTGCGCATGCTTTTCTCCTTTGGTTTCATCGGCCATCCTACTCACAACCATAGGGCTGGTCGTTGTAAGCCTTAAGGTACCTACAGGAATAGAAAAGGGTAATACCTGTATGCTTTCTGTCCGGAGGACAACTTGCGAAACATCATCACCCAGCCGAAATTCGGCTCCTTCTTTTTGGAAAGTGCCTAAGACCATAGATTCGGCAACTCTATCAACGTAAAACGAAATCACAAAGGAAATTTCATGAGCCCATATTTGCATTCGATCCCCAATAATTTTGAATTTCGGCACGTGCAGATCTGAAAACGTGAACAGCTTAAACCGTTTACTATCCAGCATATACCCTTGACGATGTAAAAAATCGGCAAATGGGGTATCTGCTCTTTTTATCTGCTTATATACCCAGGCACTCAACTCGTATTTATATGACAAAGGCAAGAGTTGACCTGGTTTCAAAACACGAAAAATAATTTGAAATCTCATGTCCGATTAATTTGATTATTCAAGTCATTGGATTTATTTGATATGACAAAGCTATGATGCCATCGTGCAGCCTATTTGCACGGAAACTCTTTTTCCTAATTTTTTTTTCTATGCCGAAAAACAAGAATCAAATCGGCCGCTTTCAAGCTATTAATTCCATGCTCAACCGATGGAAGGGGAGATACACGACTATTACAGAGTTGATGGAGAGATGCAATGCATCCAAAAGGACTGTGAAAGGTGATATCCATCAAATGAAAGAACTATTTGAAGCCCCTATTCGGTATGATCGAAAAAATAAGGGCTACTACTATACTCAGCCTTTTGAAATGCCTGCTGACCTCGGTTTTTCAAGAGAAGACCTATCCGCTCTTGAATTAGCCGCGAAAACCCTCAATCAATTTAGTCACCTAAAAGCCTTTGAAGGCTTTGAATCCATATTTCTCAAAATATCTCAAGCCGTTACCTTCAAACTGCCCCATTCTGACCACACAAACCATCTTTACTTTGAACAAACTCCCTATTACACTGGAACAGAATTCATCGAACTGCTACTCCAGGCGATCAATGAATCCCGTGTTGTTACTTTTAGGTATAACTCATTCAAATCTGATACAACCCTCCAACACACTTTTCATCCCTATGTAATTAAAGAGCATACAAACCGGTGGTATACAATCGGCCAGGTACCGGATAACGATTCTGTTACCACCTTCGCATTAGATAGAATTGAGTTGGGTAGTTTCCAATTCACGTCGAAGTACTTCAATCAGGACCCTGGTTTCGATATTAAAAAACATTTAAAACATGTCGTTGGGATGACTGTCTTTAGAGATGCTCCCATAGAAGAGGTTATCCTTTCTTTTACCACTCTACAGGCCCAGTACTTCCAATCCAAACCTTTTCACGAATACGAAATTATCAATTCAAAGAACGAATCAGGTTTAGTTGTAAAAATGTATCTCATTATTAATTATGAGCTTATTCGCATCCTTGCCGGAATGGGGGCTGGGGTAAAAGTACTTCAACCTCAAACTCTCATTGATCAGGTAAAATCATACCTCAATCAGGCACTGGTTCAATACGAGACGATCAAGTCCTAACTCCTTTTCTCTTCCACACACCCAAATCCCATAGAATTTTTCTCTCCGATCCCTGCCTCATAAGCAAATTGGAGCAAAGCTGCCGGAGCAGCCAGTTCAAAGTCATACAGGTATCCCCGCACGCGGGTTTGTCGGGGGGTATGTGCGGCAAGGGTTACCAGCCGGGATTTCGTTTCACCCCGCAATTGAAATTGCATATCAGCAGCTTCCAATCGCACTACATCGATCTGGTGGGACCGGGTCATTTGTGCTGCAAGGTATTTGTTAATGAGGTTATTGAAGAGCAATTGGGGATACCCCTTGTCATTCGGATGGTGGTATTGGGGCATGTTTCTCCCTTTTCTTTCTGCTTGGGTGGCGATGCAAATCGGAGACAGAGCCCGAAATCGCATTCGTTCGCCGAAGGTGGGTGTCGGAACCATCTGAATCGTTTCCACCTCAAAATCGGCCTGGCTCACTTTGTCTCCCAGGCCCAGGTGCTGTTCCCGAAACAGGCCTTTGAGAAAATGTTCAGCCGAAGGTTCCAGACAGAAAGAGACTTGCAAGAACAACTCAGGAGAGAGGATTTGTAAGCGATCTTCGATCCGCTCAAAACGAGGAATCTTCAAGGCGGAAAAGGTAAATAGCTTGAATTGCTTGCCTTTGATCCGGTATCCCTGCTCATGAAGCCAGGTACTGAAGTCCAGATCTCCCCGCTCCAGTACTTTATATATCCATGCCGATAATTCGTACTGATAATTGATCGGAATCAAGGCTTTCCGGGATAAGTTCCTCAGCTGTATCTGAAATCTCATTTAGTCACGATCATTATTGTCCCAATGGACAATCCGGAGGCGTCCATTGAAAACAGGAGTTAACAAGTACATTCAAACGCAAACAAGAAACCTGATCAGCAGTTCCATACAGTGAGGGGGAATGAAAAACAGAACCGCAGATGGAAGATAGGCATTACCACCTTAACTAGCAAAGCATGCTACCTGAAATGTGATCGGGATTTCTGCATGCTGCTTACAGTATCATTTTTTTGACAAGATTAACAGGATATGTAGGATTCAAAGCCGATCCTTTACTGAAACCATGGCTCAACTCCGTATTGGCATACGCCATAATTTCACTCCAGGCCGCAAATCGATGCAAGGATGTGGTTTTTTTGTGCGAAAAACTTCCATCATCCAATCCCCTTCGCCCTACAATATCAACACGATCCCAATTTGATATGCGGTAATTTGAGGATTCCGGTATGCACTCAGGCTGTTATCAATCCGGGATCTATAGGGGGTAAAGATGTTTGAAGGACGATAAGAAAACCGGACTCCGGCCTTCTGGTACCCAATTTGACCATAGAGGCCATACTGATAGGATTCTACATCAGGGATTCCCCGTACCCGCTGAATGACCCTTTGGCCGCGGGCATCGGTGCTTCGGGTTTTGTAGGTACCTGAAATTCGATAAGACAGGAAACCACCTCCTTCAACAAAGACGCCGGGTCTCCCTTTCCGATCCTGGCTCAGGTTTCCAAATAAGCCGACGGGTAGGGTGGCGTAAGTAATGAGATGCGTTTCCCGGTCTAGTCCTGCTCCTGCGCTGGGAAAGGTTTTTTCGCCCTGCTGCCTGTACCGAAGGGTCAACCAGCTAATACCGGGTTGCAGGCGTAAGCCGATTTGATCTTTCCAGAGGTTAACGGATATGCCTGCCCCCAAAAAACTGGTTCCTGATTTTCCAGGAATAATAGGAATGCTATCTGAAGCAGGTTGATTCCACAATCGGCCCTGTACCCAGATCAGATCAAAATACTGCTCGGGTTGAGTCGATCGGGAGAAACTTTTGTTCGACTGGCCGTAAGTCGGAGTAGCAGTTAGCAGCAGGATGCAGAGGGTCCCGAATAGGATCGTATAAGGCAGCCATGCTACCCAGGAAGAATTGGTTTCATTCAAAGCAGCCACCATCGCTTTTGAGGGATTTGTAAAAAAAGCAGATATGGATGATGGTAATGTGCGCATCTTTTATTTATTTAAGCCTATAGCCTCCTCCTCTGTTTTGAGTGGTAGGTACTCTGTTCATCTCTTTTCAGATTGCATTTGACAAACTCATGCCCGAAGTTCCGGGATTGATGTTGTCAAACTGATTCCGTATAAGGATGAAAATACATATAGTTTTCAGATAAGCTCCCAGCTGAAACAAATTTCTGTGAAAACAGCTGTCATTCTATTTGACCTATGGTTCATATCCTCCAGAACTGGTGTTGGGTCTTGGTGCTTAGCGGAGCATATTTGCTCTCGCCAACATTGTGCACCGGACAAATCCGTGATATCCGAAATCAATCGGAATACCACGATGGCAACCTTAGCCTGAAAAGCAAGGGCGAATTTTATTACGATTTCTGGTCCGAACAGGAAATTCGTCATGGGAAGTATTCAGAATGGGACAAAGATGGGAATTTGATGTTGGAATGCACCTACCATGAAGGAAAGCTAACAGGAGAGATGAAGCGGTATTATCCCAATGGGGAAAAACGGGAAATCTCCTATTGGCAAAAAGGGAGCTTGACCGGGCAACAATTATT
>CAYGTH010000214.1:0-11920 GCA_964352745.1 uncultured Bacteroidia bacterium | reverse complement strand
ACGCAATGAAATATTTCCGATGACGGGTTTGTTTTTTGACCATTACTTACTTTGATTATTGAAAAGCAAATAGACTACAGACGTCAGAGTTTAGATATTCAGCAATTCCAGATTGGGATTATTGTGCCCAATCCTGGGCGTTGCGAACAAAACGCACGTCATTGCGGACAGTGGGCGTTGCATCGCTTCGTCCGCTGACCCGGAACCTTCCACCCAATATATACCCTCATTGTACGAGTGGGAGATTCCAGCTCATATTTCAAAGCTCCGCAATGAAATATGCCTGGAATGACGACCTCTTTTTGTTGCCACATATCTTCGATTGTATTCACCAACGAACTGACTTAAGAGAGTTTAACTTACTGACAGCAAGATGCAAATATTTTTCAGGAGTCCGTCGTATCCGATCTCTATACTCACTACTTATCTCTACTATCTACCGGACCCGATATTCGGAATACGGCACATTCATATACTCATCAATGGTCCCGGCTTCCCAGCCTTCTGAAGGGGCTAAGATCGCCAGAAATTCCAGTTCTTCTGTTCCCGTATTAAAGGTTGCATGTACCACATCCGGATCAATATAAACAGAATCGCCCGGCCCCATGATGTGTTTTTCATTCTCTACCCACTGTTCTGCTGTGCCTTTGATAAAATAGAGAATTTCATTCATCCCCGGATGTCGGTGAAAATCGTGTTTTCCGCCAGGCGGCATCTTGACTTTTACCAGATAAGTGCCCGCTTGCTTAGTGAGTTCTGCATTGAAATACCAATGGTGATCACGCCCAAGTACTTTTTCTTCGACGGTATCCTGATCTTTTACAAATTTCCAGTAGGTGCTCATACGTGTGTGATTTTTCGTTCCTACAAAATATCCCGGTTCATTCCCTTCCCAATAGAGGCAACCAGCCTTTTCTTTTCATCGTTTTTCGACTATTTCTCTTCAGGACAATTTCAGAATTTGCGAACAATTATGAAACTCTCAGCCTTTAATCAATGGATTGGGCTTCAAATAAGAGCCCTCTACCCACGGAAATTTTTTGGCAGGATCCTTAATCAATTCTACCCCAAAACCGGGTTTATCTGGCAATTCCATGTATCCATCAACCACCGTAAGCGGATCTTTAAAGAGTTCTTCTTTGAACGGATTAACAGTCTGATTGATTTCACACATATGTCCGTTGGGGGCACTGGCAATAAAGTGGATATTGGAAATCGTTGTAAGGCCACCATGCCAATTGTGAGGGCATTGTAAGCGACCATAGAGATGTGCCATTCGGGCAATATGCCAGTTTTCGCTGATACCGGTAAAATTGCAGTCCGTCTGGATCAGGTCATATCCTCCTTCAACAATCCAGGGCTGTATCTGGAAGCGATTGGTAAATCGTTCTCCTCCAGAAATCATAACGCTCGGCATGACTTCCTTTATTTTCAAGTGCCGTTCGAGCGATCCTTCTTCCCATTGATTCATCGGTTCCTCATACCAGTAAAACTTCAGGTCTTCGAGGGCCGGAGCCAGTTGCTCGGTAATTTCTTCAAAAGACCAACCATGTTTTTCCAACATTAGTTTGAAATCTGGCCCTACTGCCTCTCTCAAGCGTCTGAGGATCGGAATGTATTTCTCCAAGGTCATCTGACTGTGCGCCCACTGTGTGCCGTTACGGAATTTGAGCGCCCGATACCCTTGCTCCTTATAGCGAAGCGCTTCTTCAATAAGGGCCTCTTCTCCATTTTCGTACCAAGCATGTTCGACGCCCCCACTGGCATAGATTTCCATCTTTTTTTGCGGTTCGCAATCCGTTGCCAGCAATTTATACACGGGTTCGCCTTTGGCTTTCCCGATAATGTCCCAACAGGCATTATGCACACCCGCCCAGGCGGCTCGGGGCAGGTAATCCTTCCAGGGCCCCCCAGAAGTAAGAAAATCGACATCGAAAGGATTCTTGCCAATCAGAAAAGGCGTGATATGTTCATCTGTATAGCGTTTGATCTCCGCAGGATTGCTGTAGGGGCTTCCTTCTGCAAAACCAATGATTCCCTGATCCGTGAAAATTTCAACTAAAGCAGAATCCGTTTTCCACACCACATATTGATTTACCCGCCAGAGGAAACGTCCATCGGGCGGAACATAGGAAAGGGGGGTTACTTTAATATCAGTAATGGTGATTTTTTCTCGGGAGATCACATCCAAAGGGCGGCGAATATTGCCACTTACCGTTTCGGCTTCGGAAGTAGCGGGGGAACAAGCACTGGCAGCTGTCAGAGACATTGCGCCTGCAGCCAGGCCAGATTGTTTAAGGAAATTTCTTCGGGATACTGGTTTCATATCGACCGGATTAAAGAGAGTTGAGAAATGTTATGTGAGACTCAGCAAGTAGACTAACTTCAGAATTTACAGACCATATATACTTGATAATCAGCAGCATATATCCCAAGCAAGCTATACTTTAAACTGTCCATCTACTTAAGTACTTCACAAGTTATATATCATAAGCTCTGTGAATCTTTGTGGTCCTTTGGGCTACTCTGTGAAATAATTCAGTTCCCTTGCAGCTATTACCCGGAGATTCACTAAGAAACCACTGGGTACACAAAGATCAATTTGTCCAACTACTTACTCCTTGAGTTGATAAATGCGATCTGCATTCAGGTTGTAGAGTTTCTGTAATTCTTCTTTGGAGAACTCGCGAGTGAGTCGTTCAAATGCCCGGGACCAGGATAGATAAGACCCTGCCTTAAGCACCACAGGCCAGTCTCCCCCATACACAATACGGTCAAATCCGAAGCGCTCAATAGCATAGTGCACATAGGGTGTTAACATGTCAGTTGTCCATCCCAGTCCTGCACGCGTGATGATGCCTGATATTTTGCAATTCATGTTAGGGAGTTTTGCCAATTCATCGATCCCCTTTTTCCATGTTTCCCATCCTCCCCCCTTGATATCCGGGTTTCCAAGATGATCGAGCATAAAAGTTGTTTGTGGTACTTTCTTCACGGCTGTTGCGACATCCCGAAACATCGAGGGATTCGTAAGCAAATCAAAACTCAGCTTGTGTTTCGCCAGGAGATTCATACTCTGCACAAAATCAGCCGAGGCGAGCACTTCAGCAGGGGTTCCGCCCCGGATTCCTTTCACCCAACCCGTTTCAATCAGTTCTTCTACCTTGGGATCAATCGATCCCCCGGCAATAATCTTTCCGCTAGCCACAATCCCTTTAATCCGGGGATCTGAAGCAGCTTGTTCCATCACCCACCGGACCTCTTTCATGCTGTCAGATGCGGATCCACTTTCCATAAACACGATTTTCCCCACGTTTGACTTACGTGTCGCCTCGATAAAATCCTTTGGAAGGAAAGTTTTGTTGATCTCCGGCGAATTTGCCAGCCAGGGATATTCAAGGTCCTCCAGCCCGAAGAGGTGCATATGCGTATCTGTCTTGGGAATTTTCCTGACCTTACCGATAGCATCTCCGGATTCATCTTCTCCGGCTACCAGAGCGGGTGGCACCAGGGTTCCCGCACTGGCGGCAAGGCTGAGTTTGTGAAAGTCGCGACGAGTCATGAGTTGTATTGTGTTGGGGGTTGGTCCAGGTATTTATTTGACTTGATTCTCCAGGAATAACAGGTTAATCTTCTCATCTCGCCATCTATCCATGATGTCATCATGCTCTTTTGCAAGCGGCAGCAAAAATGAACCCAGCATAATATCCATGTCTCCATCCTCATCAACATCCCCCTTTTCCATAACCAGCCATCTGCCCAAGGAAGATGCTTCACACGTATGGGCCTGGAAGCGGTATTGGCCGGGATCTACATTTTCAAGAAATACAAAACTCTCATCATGAGGGGTTCCAAAATCCGGAAAAAAAGCCATGACTGCGAAATCCAGATCGCCATCCAAATCATAGTCCTCTGTCAGCACCCGGGTTGCACCATATATCGGATAAAACCACGTTTCCTCAAAACCATCATTCCCGTCATTCATAAATAAGCGCAGGCCATGAAACGGCTTCAGGAAAACCGAGTAATCGGCATTGTCTCCATTTGCAAGTACAATGTCCAAATGACCATCTCCATTATAGTCGATCAGCTCAAACCAACTCGAACCATATTCGGGGCCCAGCTCAATCACCTGCTTCGCCTTAAATTGCAGATTGTTTTCCTGGTACAAAAAATAGATCCCTTCATTTCCCTGAGAAGCCAATACCACGATGTCTTTTTTCCCGTCATGGTTCATGTCTTCGATCTCTACTTTGATCGTTCCCGGTACAGGCAACAAGGTTCTCTTCTCATATTTCCCCGCTGTAGAAACGAGCATAGACAATTCCCCATGTTGGTCCCCGAATTCGCAAATCAATATTTCGGCTTCGCCCTCCTCATTCAGGTCAGCAACCTGGGTATATACCGGCCGACGCAATCCCCGAACCAGTGTATCCCGGGTCTCTGAACCCATCCGATACACGGCCCCCAGCGTCTGTTCACCTGGTGCCATGTATCCAATTTCGGTAACATACACCTCCCCTTCTTTTTGCTGGGAAGAGATAACAGGAGATTGGAATCGTAGCGACTTATCCGCTGATTCCGGCCAGGTGTATAATTTTCCATAGGAATCCCCGATCACAAACTGATCATCACCGCGTTCGAAGCCGATGTGTGTGATTCCTCCAGCCTGATGCTCGTCCAGGAAAAGCGGGGTAGCCTGAAATTGGGTCAAGCCCAAATTTCGATTTGCCCTCCGACCATCTACCGGAATAGAATCAGGCGCCTGAGATAGGATATAGTCGTGGATTTGCTGCCAGGTCGCGCTGTCAATCCCTGACTTAAAAACAGATGCGTTATCTTCATTTGCATATACCTCTTTCTCCATTGCCAGAATATCTAACGGGCTGGCTTGATTGAATCCCATCTTTACCGCCATTTCCGGCAGGACATACTCTTCCCAAATCGATTTAGGAAGATTCGACGGATCAGGAACCGCATGACAACTCCCACAATATGCCTGGTACTGAAGGGCTGTTGTTACTTTCTGCTCGCGGGAATCCAGGCAACTTGCCCAGGCTAAAAGCGATATAAAACCCAGCAGCAATGTCTTTTTTCTCATTGCAATGATTCAATATATGGAATGTAGAAAAAAAATAAACAGGATAACAGATCGAAAATCCCACGTCTCATGAAAGCGCTGAATAAACGGAACCTGGGAGCCTGTTTGTTATGCCTGTTGTATGATTTGGGCTATTTATTCCCCTTTCAAGCAGTAGGAATGTATAGATTTGTTTGACTACTCCGATTTGACAATCGAAAAACTCCTTGCCCATGCTCCGGTTATGCTACCTTGTTTTTGGATGCCTTATGGCTTGCGCAGGCACGCAGCACGAATCCGAAAACTGGTCTATGCACATCATTGATAATACTTCTTCTGGTGCGGATGGTACCAAGCTGGCTGATGTAAATGGCGATGGGTATCTGGATTTTGTTACCGGATGGGAACAGGGAAACCTATCACGCTTATATTTTCATCCAGGTAAAGAAGGAAAGGTGCAGAAAAAATGGGAGTATATAGAAGTCCCCTCTCCCAATGTCGAAGATGCACTCCCTGTTGACCTGGATCAGGATGGTTTTTACGACATCGTCACCTGCTCAGAAGGGGACCATATGCGGGTTACCATCCATTGGGCTCCTGCTGACCCCGCTGCTTATGTCAAGTCCGGTAAATGGGAATCTCAGGATATACCCGTAACCATTGGAAAAACCCGGTGGATGTTTGCACAGGAAATGGATATCGATGGGAAATTTGGAGCAGATCTGGTAGTTGGGTCCAAGGACCCCAATGGCACGCTGGGCTGGCTGGAAGCACCAGAACATCCAAGGGAGATGGAAGCATGGCAGTACCATGAAATCTCTCCCGCCAACTGGATCATGTCCATTGAAGTCCTGGATATGAATCAGGATGGTCAAAAGGATATTCTTGTTTCGGATCGGGATGGCCCCAATCGCGGTGTGCGATGGTTGAAAAATCCGGGGCCGGATTCCGTGGAACTCCGAAATCACTGGAAGAATATTCCCATTGGCATGACGGATGCGGACCCGCTCTTTCTGGATCTCGCGGACCCAGATGGAAACGGCCTCCTTGAAATATGGGTCCCTAATCTCCGCGAATATTTTATGCATTTTGAACAAACGGATGCTTCCGGTACAAATTGGCAGGCAGAAAAATGGATAATCCCGGAAATGGGAGGACTGATAGGAAAATCTGCTGCCATAGGCGACATAGATCAGGATGGTAAGCCGGATTTGATTAGCACCTATGATGGAGCCGAAGCGAAGAGTGGGGTCATCTGGTCTTCTTTTGATGCGGAAAAGGGGCAATGGAATCATCATGATGTCAGTGGCCCGGAAGGAATAAAATACGATTTTGCAAGCCTTATCGACATAGACGGCGATGGAGATCTCGATATTCTCACTTGTGAGGAAGCAAACAACAGTCAGCGAGGCCCGGGTCTGGGAGTAATCTGGTATGAAAACCCCCTTCAATCAACAGATCGATGAATCGTATATGGTTTGTATTATTGCTTTGTGCTTGTCAGCCTCAACCCCCGGTAAGCCCGCCTGATCACTGGTTTGAAATCCAAACGCTGGCCACACACTTCAATGAGCCTCAGGAAATGGAAATCCTGCCCAATGGAGATGTGCTCTTCGTCGAACGGGGAGGCGCAGTAAAGCTCTATCATGCTGAAGACGAGGAGGTCCGGGAGCTTGCCAATATCCCCGTTATCAGTTCTCAATCGAACGGACTCACGGGAATGGCAATAGGACCGAATTTCAAGGAAACCCGGTGGATATACCTTATGTATCCCTCCCCGGACGACACCTTGCATTTGCAAATAGCCCGATTTGTTTTCGACAATTCCCACTTTGATCTCAATTCTAAACAAGTCATTTTTCGGATTCCTGTAGAAATTCGATATGGTTGGCATGGGGAAGATGCATTGGCATTTGACCCACAAGGGAACCTGTATATCAGCCTTGGAGATTTCACCCTCCAAAGTGATGACATAGCCGGATATGCTCAAATTGATGAGCGCCCTGGAAAGGTAGCACATGATGCACAACGCACCGCGGCAAATTCACATGATTACCGGGGTAAAATCCTGCGCATTCATCCAGAACCCGAAGGGGGCTATAGTATCCCCGAAGGCAACCTGTTCCCGATGGATGGTTCTCAAGGCAAGCCGGAAATATACGTGATGGGTTTCCGCAATCCCTACCGTTTTTCAATCGACCCTCAAAATGGATTCCTGTATGTTGGAGACGTAGGACCTGATGCCTGGGAAGCGGGGGAAAAAGGGCCGCATGGCTATGACGAAATAAACGTAGTCCCGGAAGCCGGTTTTTACGGCTGGCCTTATTTTGTCGCCGATAATAAAGCCTATAGCGATTATGATTATACCACCAAAACTGCCGGCCCTTTTTTCGATCCGGATCATCCGGTCAACGATTCCCCCAACAATTCAGGAATTAGAGAATTACCCCCCGCTCAACCCGCTGCACTGTGGTATGAGAGAGGCCCTAGTACAATTTTTCCGCACCTGAAACAGGGAGGAATGAATGTGATGGCAGGCCCTATGTATTATGCGGATCGCTATCCCACTTCTGCTCAGAAATTACCCGCTTATTATTCCGGCAAACTCTTTATTTATGATTGGGTACGAAACTGGATCCGAACCGTACAATTTAACAAGGACCTGGAAGTAGTATCTATAGAGCCCTTTTTGGATTTGCACGCATTTAACAAAATAATTGATATGGAACTGGGGCCTGACGGCAGTCTCTATCTGCTCGAATATGGAAGCCTCGGCTATCAGGCGAATACGGATGCAGCACTGCGGAGAATCATTTATGCGAAAGGGCGCGCCCAACCAGATTCAGCGACCCAGGAACATAAAAATATGACACTGATCCTACCAGAAGTACCGGGATATGAGGCGGGCAGGAAATTGATTGAATCCAACAATTGTCTCACGTGCCATCGCGCAAAAGGCAAATTGGTAGGTCCCGGGTTCAGGGATATCGGCATGCGATATTGGAATAAGGACTTTATCACAGGCTTTTTACCTCAGAAGATTATCGAAGGAGGAAGTGGGAATTGGGAAGGCAATATCATCATGCCTGCGAATCCGAACCTGACAATGGCCGAAGCCAATCAGATCACAGCTTATATTCTGTCCCTGCGATTTCTACCGATCGATGATCTTCAGCCCCAACCCAAATAATCCACCACTCATGAATAAGCTTTCAAGAAGAAAATTCCTCCAATCCGCATCACTCGCTACAGGTGCGGCTTCCTTCGCTTCATTGGCCTCATGTGAAGATCCATCAAGTGGAGAGCAGAAACATCCGCTGGATAACAGGCCCAACACGGTTGCAAATCGTGCAGATCGGTCACATCCGGCGGAAGGCCTGAAACGGGAAAATATTGTCATCACAGATATCAAAGTCACTCCGCTTTCTTATACACATACGGGTGAATACCTCTGGCGATGTGCAGGCTTGTACGTTTGGAAATCAGATGCAGCACTGGTTCAGGTGTTTACCAATCAGGGAATAGTAGGGATCGCAGAAGGCAGTCCGTACAGAGGGCCAGACAAACTCAAGGAATACACAGATACCTATATTACGCCGATGCTCAAAGGGGCCAACGTCTTTGATCTTGATTTCCTGTGCAATAATCAGGGGCATAATTCTGTCGCAGAGGGGGCCTGGGCCGGGGTTAACAATGCGTGTTGGGACATTATCGGAAAAGCCAAAGGCCAGCCCGTTTACAAGCTGCTATCCCATGAAGACAATCCGTCAAACAAGGTAAAGATCTATGCGAGTGGCGGCGTCGAACATGCATGGTATGATAAAGGCGAAGAGGATCTGATTGCAGAGGCTCTTAGGTACAAAGAAGCCGGCTATGATACCTTCAAATTCAGAAATGGCACAAGTTGGCAATACAGCGGCCTTACGATGGAAAAGTATATCCCGATTCTCAGGCGGCTGCGGGAAGCAGTAGGCCCTGATTTCAAATTGGTGATTGAGAAATTTCCATGGAAGTATGAGACAATCCTGAATCAACTCTGCCCCGCTTTAGAAGATTTAAAATTTTACTGGTACGAGGAGCCGATCCATTGGACGGAACCCGCATCACTTGAGCAGCATATTGCGATCAATGAAGCCATGCCTTCTGTAATGGTTTCCGGCGGAGAAAGTTGGTGGAACCGGTATCAGGTTCGGCCTTATGTGGCGGCCAAAGCGATGAATATTATTCAAACGGATGCCAATTTAAGTGGAATCAGCGAGGGATGGCATATTGGTCAAACCATTCATGAACATGGACAATATTACTGCCCACACAATTGGGTCGGCGGCCTTACCACAATCGCCAACATCCACTTGGTAGCCGGGGTGCCTTCTGGCCATATGTGCGAACTCAACCAGACCTACAATCCCCTCAAGTGGGAAATCTTCAAAGAGCCTTACTCTATTAAAAATGGAGTCTTAACAATTCCCGACAAACCGGGATTTGGGGTGGAATTAATAGCGGATATAGAAAAAAAATTCCCCTTTGAACCAGGCCCTTATTACAAAACCAACCCGGTATTCGAAGGGACAGGCTTACCTATTTGGTGGAGCTAAGGACTGGTAATCCGGGTTGAATTTGGCCAGGATTTTTCCTAATATGAAATATATCCCTGGCTCTCAATACTTACGAATGACGCTACTACTACGCATTCTGAAATTGCAGACTTTGGTCATCCTGATGATAATCGGGCCTTCAGGTTATTATGTACAGGCTCAAACTCCGGATATTAGTTTTGATCACCTCACAACTAATGATGGCTTGCCCAATGGGGATATCAATGACATTATTCAGGATCAGCGAGGCTTCATGTGGTTGTGTACCTGGGATGGATTGATTCGTCATGATGGCTATAGTTTCGTTACCTATAAACCAGACATCCGGGATTCAAGTAGCATTTCTTCTAAACTGGTGTATTGTATAGCCGAAGATCCAACTGGAGGCCTTTGGATTGGCACTAAATACGGGCTTAATTATTTTGATCGGGAAAAAGAGTCTTTTCTTCGATATTTTCATGAACCCGGGAACGATAACAGCTTATTAAGCAATTGGGTGATTGACCTCGTGGTTGACAAGGACAGCAACCTGTGGCTGGCGACCGACCAGGGCTTGTCCCGAATGTATCTGGATAAGGACCGAAACGCCCTTTCCTTTCAACATTATCAACAGAAAGGCAAACCAACAACTTCCCTGCATAAACAGGTACAAAGCCTGATGATCGACCATGCTAATAATCTTTGGGTCGGGACCATGAATGGCCTGATTACTGTTGATAGCATGGGAGCACTACATTCATTCGACAAATCCCTTGAAGGGGATTTGGCAACCTTTGCGGGCACCTCAATTACCGCGATATATGAAGATAATGACCATAATATATGGGTCGGTATCAAGGGAGGCCAGGTCTATGAATGGGATCGGCGAACCGAGACCCTGGTTCACCATAATGATACAGGACCCTATGCCCCTGAATCTAACAAATATATCTCGTCTTTTTGTGAAGATGAGGTGGGGAATCTCTGGATAGGCATTTTTGAATCAGGCATATATGTTAAGGATGTTAATGATGATTTTCAGAAAGTTGAACATGATTCCAAAATACCGGAAAGCTTGAAAAGCAATCACGTTAAATCCTTGTATAAAGATGGAACAGGAGTATTGTGGGTCGGAATGCAAGGTCAGGGAATTAGTAAACTTAATCTATATAAAAAACCCTTTGCACACTACTTTCATCAATCAGACGATCCGCAAAGCTTGAATTTCAATACAGTAATGTCATTTGCAGAGGATCCCCTCCAACGCTTATGGATTGGAACGAAAGAGGGTATCAACGTTTTTCATCCGAATGAAAACAAGTTTGTGCATTATGAAATTCAAACAGGAACGATTAACCCCTTAATCACCGATAAGATATGGAGTCTGTATGCAGATCAGGAAGAAGCGCGTATGTGGATCGGGGGGCATTATGGACTGACTGTATTCAATTTAAAAAAAGAGTCAAAAACAGGAAATCAGGGATGGATTAAGGAAGATTTCTCATCCTATTTTAAGCATATCCTGTTATCAGATCCAAGTTTGGAGGCTGAAAAACACCAGGTGAGATCCATTTACCGGGACCGATCTGGCCTTCTGTGGGTCGGCACTTATCATGGCTTATATGCATTAAAAACGAGTGGAGACTCTGTTTCGATTGTACATCATTATCTGCATGATCCCACTGACCCCCAAAGTTTAAGTGATGATATATGTATCGCGATTATCCAGGATAGCTATGGAGATATGTGGATAGGTACTCGGGATGGCGGCCTTAACCAATTGGTGATTCCCGAGGGGATGGAAAAAGGGAAGTTCGTCAGATATATGGCGGTACCTGACGACTATAATTCCCTCAGCAATAATGAGGTAGCTTCCATACACGAAGATAAAGCAGGGAATTTGTGGATCGGTACTGCAGGCGGGGGACTCAATAAACTGGAACGAGCTACTGACCCGGAATTGCCAGAAGGAGATTTTATTTTTACCCATTTAAATGAAGAGGATGGACTCCTGGCCTCCGATGTTTTTGGCATCCTGGAAGATGATACTCATAATTTGTGGCTCAGCACCAATAATGGACTGTTCAAATTTGATCCCCGCCTTCCCAAAGGACAGCAGTTCAAACAATTTACAAATGATCATGGCCTGCAAAGCAATATGTTTTTTACAGGAGCCTTTTATAAAAGCAAGTCTGGCCATATGTATTTCGGGGGCCAAAACGGCTTCAATACATTCCACCCTGACTGCATTACGGAAAATGAGTAT
>CAYGTH010000213.1:7907-12014 GCA_964352745.1 uncultured Bacteroidia bacterium | reverse complement strand
GATAGAAGCAATCGACTCCTTTGCGGATAGTTGCATCTTCTTCGTCAATTCTGAGATGCGCTGGAGAGCATCTTCCGCATGTTTATGATGGGGATATGAATCCAGAAATTCACGAAATCCGGGTAATTCCTGACTATCCAATGCTTCCTGCCACAGGCGGTCGGCTTTGCGTTCATTGAGTTTGGCTTTTGCGGAACTGCGGAAGGTACTGTCCGGATAGTCCCGATGATAAGCGCGATAGGCATCTTCTGTATCGAGCTTACAGGCTGTGTCCCAGGCCTCTTGCTCAATCTGAGCCATTTTTGTGAGTGCCTGATGATCAAACTCGCTTCCAGGAAATTGCTCCCGAAAAGATTTATATGCAGTGAGGGAATGCGTTTTTTGTGCTGTTGACCAGGCCGCATCGACAGGCTTGGCTTTTGATGCTTCCATCAGAACGGTAAGGGCAGCTTTTGCTTTTTCTACAAATACACTGTCCGGATGTGCATCGAGGAAGGCTTCATAAGCCCACAAGGTGTTCTGGCGCTTTGTGCGCATCCAAATGCTTCGCTCGCCTGCAACACGCATCCGCTTGAGGGCTTCGGCGCGGTGTTTTCCGTTGGGGTATTGATCCCGATAGGCTTTATAGGCGAATTCCGTATCCGTTTTGAGTGCCGATTCCCAATCGATTTTCTCCTGATCTTTCTGCTGAGAAGGCCGCAGCCGAAAAACAAATTCCCCGTCCTGATCTCCCACGCCATGCATATAGCTGCCATAAGGTGTTTGGTTGGCATTCCGGGGCGTGGTGCGCTTTACATGCTGCACCAGTTCGGAAACCGGTAATCTATCGGCTTGATTGTGTTGGAGGAATTTGAGCAGGCATTCGGCAAAAGGAGAATTTTTTCCCGGTTTGCCATCTGAAACCAATTCACTACGGCCCGAAGTCAACAGCCAGCGGGAAGGCAGGTGTTCGACCCGTTTGGAAAAAGCGGTCGCATCCTCGGCTTTTTTGGTCATAGTGCCCGAAAAACAGGAATCGACGATCAGCAGGGTATGCCGGGAGCGAATGTCTGCTATATAATCCCGCACCATACTATTAAAGATAAACTGCCCTTTTAGCCGGGGCTGGGCATCTACGGGCACCCAATATCCGCGCTTTCGGCGATCGAGCGTGCCGTGCCCGGAAAAATAGAGGATGACATTGTCTTTTTCTTCGACCACTTCCTCCAGTCGGTCCAGTGCATCCAGAATACGTTGCTGGGTGGCATCTTCGTTGAGCAGGACTACCGCCTGAGTTTCTTCAAACTGGTAGCGGCTGACCATGACTTTGAGGAAGTCGGTTACATCTTTGACGGCATTGTGCAGGGGATCAAAATGCGAATAGCTATCGATCCCGATAAGCAGGAGGTAGTTGCGGCCCGTTTGGGGGTCGCGGGCTGTTGGGAGTTGTTCCCAAAAGAGGCTACTTCGGGATGTGGGCATTTCGCAATTACTGGCTGATGAACAGATCGGAAATTCCGGGCTATTGGCAAACTACGGAAGATGGGAAATATTTGCAAGGGTGTGGCGCTCAGTCTCTTTTTATCTCACGCAAAGTCGCAGAGTCGCTAAGGCAAATCTTCTATATGTCTTGTTCAATTCCATAAGTACCATTTACAGGTTCCTTTGCCTCTTTGCGGCTTCGCGTTCAATTCCTGATTGATCGCACGCAAAGTCGCAGAGCCTCTAAGGAAGAAGAAATCTCCTAATTCCTCGGATGAAACTCTGCATGGATCTCGCGGAGATATTCCTTATCCATGTGCAGATAGATTTCGGTGGTAGTGATGGATTCATGGCCCAGCATTTCCTGGACAGCGCGGAGGTCGGCACCGCCTTCGATCAGGTGGGTGGCGAAGGAATGGCGGAAGGTATGGGGGCTGATATTTTTATGGAGACCAGAAAGTGCTGCGAGGTCTTTAATCGCCGTAAATACACTCACCCGCGAGAGGCGCTTTCCCCTGCGATTGAGGAAGACAAAGTCTTCATGTCCCCGCTGAATGGGCAGGTCGTTGCGAACTTCGATCAGGTATCGCCTCAGGTGAACCAAAGCAGGCTCTCCAATCGGGACCAATCGTTCTTTGCTGCCTTTTCCCATGATTTTCAGGAAGCCTTCATCGGCATAAATCCGGGACAGCTCCAAGCCCGTAAGTTCCGATACCCGCAAGCCGGAGGAATAGAGGATTTCCAACATGGCGCGATTCCGGATTCCCTGTGGGGTGCCCGGATCAATTGCAGCAAACAGCCCTTCTAATTCCGGCACACTCAGTACAACGGGTAATTTTCGGCCAAACCGGGGGAGTTCGAGTTTTTCGCTCGGGTCCTGGTCTGTCCAGCCATCTGAGAGTAAAAATCCATGAAAAGATCGGAGGGTGGAGATATTCCGGGCCAGCGATCGCTCTCCCAGCAGGCAGTCCTGCACCAAAAAAGTGAGGAACTCCCGCATGCCGTCGAGGGTCATTTCGCCGGGAGTCGAGATGTCCATAATGGCCTCGGCATAGACCTGATACCGCTGTATATCATGGAGATAAGCGATGCGCGAGTTTTCGGCAATGCTCCGCTCCAGGGTGAGGTACAGGTGATATTCTTCTATGGCTTTGTCCCAGTCCATTTTCGCTTAAAATCTCTTTCCTACTTTTTTATAAAAGTAGGGCAAAAAGCGCAGAAGCCAATGCAACGCGCAGTCTTCCCCCATTTTCCCGATGGCTTCTGCATCGCCGACCCGCCTGGATGGTAACCCTTTGGGCTACATTCATGCCACTCGAAGATCCCTCACTAGTGCGTCGTTTCCTTTTGAAGGGAAACGGGGTTGTGCGGGAAGGGTTCAGGAACAGCAAGCGCAGCGCGCAGGGAGAAACAAAAAGGTCGACTAATTAGATTAGTCGACCAATTTACTTCTCATTCAGACAGAACCTGTGCAAAAACTATCTAAATTAAGAAGACTGGTTTGCGTCAGGGACAGATCGCAAATCAAACACTCAATTCTTATATATATGCGCTGCTTTGGGCTTTTGCTCAAATAAGCCGAGTTGATAATGTTCACTTAGAATCCGTTCCAGCCAAGCATAAGGCAGAAAGGCTTTCAGGGTGAGCCACCATTTTTGTACATACCCAAGACTCGTATAGCGCATTTTAGGTGATTTTGTCTCCAGTACCCGGAATACTTTTTGAGCGACTTGTTCCGGAGAAATATTTCGCTGAGCATCCCGGCACACGATATTCATTGTCTGCTTAAATTGCCGCATATAACCCGATCTATTTTGAAGGAGTCGGTCTGTTAGGCGACCAGAGGTGAAATCGGGTACAATCCCACCTGCTTCCATGAGCACAACGTGTATGTTATAGGGCCGCACTTCTAATCGCAAGGCCTCACTCATTCCCTCCAGGGCAAAACCGGCGGCACTGTACAAGCCCTGGTAGGGCAGGCCGATTCTTCCGGCAACCGAATTCATGTTTAGGATCATGCCCTTTCCGGCACTACGCATATACGGCAGTACTACTTTACTGATCCGTAAGGCACTGAAGAAATGCTGTTCAAATTGCCAGTATGCCTCTGACAAGGCAGTTTCTTCAATTGATCCGGCTACACATGCGTCCGGTATATTGATTAATACATCTATTTTTCCTTCAATCTCAATGACCTGATCAACCAGATCCTCCACGGATTCCGGATGTGTTATCTTCATTTCGAGCAGGCGATACGGTAAATCCACCTCTCTCTCCTCCAGGCGGGAACAAGTCCCATATACGGTATAGTTCTGTTGAGCAAGGTATTCGGCGCAGGCTTTCCCGATTCTGGTTGTTGCGCCAGTGATCAGGACTACCTTCCACGAATGCATCTTCATACAGTTCTTTTGTGTTAGGTGTTGCTCTTCTGAATCCTTCCTCCCCAAACCTTTCGGTCCGGGGATTGAAGGTAGGTTGACATAAGGGAAAAAAGCTTAATCCAATTTTTATCCAAAAACAGATAGTTCATGAGCAATCCGTGTGATTTCACGGATCACATAATCGAGGTCTTCTCTGCTCAGTCCGGCAGTTACGGATATCCGTACACGAGACAGTCTTCTGGGTACTGCCGGATAGGGGACGGAA
>CAYGTH010000213.1:2130-7807 GCA_964352745.1 uncultured Bacteroidia bacterium | reverse complement strand
GGATGCTGACTCAGGTTCAGATAGTCATTAGAGCCCAGGTTAATCATCTTTCGATATTCTCCGGTTTCCATATCGGTAACTGTCGAAATTGGCTTACACCCCGAAACCAACTCTCTCCGATAGGAATAATGACCCTTATGCTTCATATCCTCTACCCAACTATCGATCATATTGATTCGGGCATTTAAAGAGATGTCATCAAGTTGCTCGGCCTTCGTTAGGTCGAACATTGTGTATTTATCCGAATCAATTTCCTGAAAACGTGAAGTATCAAACTTGATCCCTTCAAAATCCAACTCTACAAGGCGAGGTTTGTTAACGCTCGTGGCGTTAGTTTGGGCCGGTGATCCGGCATTTTCAAAACGAAATTCCATGAAGCTAGAGGTTGCTTCGGCCTAATACCCTTATCTGATGCCCCCAGATAGCCAACCAGCCGAAAGATTATTTAAGTGCGTAAAATGGTTCTCCTTAATTCTCTGTAAATCTAACATGTTCCAAGCCATGGAAGAAAGTGCCAATAAATGACCATTGTACCATATTTCTTACCTCTCTCATATAACCGCTTTTACTTTTATCGGCATTTTTATTACATTAATGTGGGTTTTAATCGTTTCAAGGAATCATATTTGTACCAGAAAAATATGACCCCCAATAAGGAATCAAGGGCATGAATGATCGGAAAATCTGGAAAATATTAAGTGCATTGACTGTTAAGGAAGCCGAAGCATTCAACCGCTGGCTGGAAGCAGAGATGGCGGGCAAGCAGATCTTCCTACGTACACTTTCTGCAATCCTCGCACAAAACCTGAAACAAGCACCTTCGGCCGAACAGGTATGGGACCAATTATATCCAGAGAAAGCCTATGACGATGATCGCATGCGAAAACTCAATGGAGACCTGACCTATCAATTGGAAGAGTTCATGGCCATTCAAGCTTTTCGAGCAGATCGCGACACACGGGACTTGTTCCTCCTTCGAGAAATGAGCAGTCGTAAACGACCAGATGTATTTACCAAACTCTACAGAAAAATACATGATCGATTGAGCCGACGTACAAATAAAAATGCGGACTATTATAGAATGCTTTTTGAAGTAGAAGAGGAAAAACAGCGGTTTGACCGAATTCATCGCATTCCCTATGTTTTACCCAAGTCAAGTACAGAAGGGGAACAAAGCCTAAAAAACATGAGTCAGATGCAGCGAATTAACTATGCATTTGATAGTTGGTGGCTACACGAGAAAATGGAGATTGCGCCACATAACATGAATTCGATGGAATTGCATCAAGAGTCCATCGAAAGTGTATTATTGGAAGAAGTACTCGAGTTGATCGAGACACATCCCCTACACAGCAAACAGCCCTGGCTGACAATCAATAAGCAGGTGATGTTATTTTTACAACAACCTGAATCGGTGCCGGTTACGGACATTATGATCCTGCTCGAAGATCGGCGCGCTGATCTGGAAAAAAAAGAGGTTCATGCCTTATGGGGATTTCTAATTAACCACTATGCTCGAAAGCTCAACAAATCAGGCGAGGTAGATTCTGCTCGTCATTTGGTTAGTCTTTATGAATGGGCGATTCACAGTGAGCTTATATTCGTAGATAAATACCTACCTATTCAGCACTATAGGAATATTATCACCATCAGCCTCCGAATTCCGGCATTCGATCTGGCATATCAATATTTACACACCTTTAAGCCCTTGATTTCACCCGAAAAACGAGAGGACACCTTTATTTTCAACCTGGCAAAATATCACTATGCAAAAGAGGAATATCAATCCGTGATCGATTTACTTTCAAATCATAAATTTGCCCATTCTGTAGATGAGATAGATGCAAGGGCCTTTTTACTCCAATCACAATATGAACTTAACACCAATGATACGGAGTGGTTGTTTGGACAAGCCGAGAACCTGATTCGGTATGTGAGAAACAGAAGAGCTATTCCCAAGCGAATCAAGCAATTATACATTAATCAATACCGATTATTCAATCGCGTTTTGAATGCAAATACTGATAATAAGTTGGCTAGAGTAAAATTGGCTGTTCAGGAAAATCGTGCTATTATCCAGCCTCGATGGCTGATTAAAATGATTGACCAAAAAAGAGCATTAATCAAGCAGGAGATATAAAAAGAGTCGACCCTCTTATGAGAATCAACTCTTTTATTATTTCATCTGGCCATCTACTTAATCAGTTTAGTATTTATATATTTTTTTTCGGACATAGCGACCCTCGCTGGAAAGAATATCTACGATGTACATTCCCGCTGCCGCATTATTAAGCTGAACCGTATGTGAACCAGTATTGTCTTCTCTGATGACTTGTCCCCCCAGAGAAAGAATCCGAACTCGCGCCAATTCTACCCCAGACTCAGGAAATAACCGAACAAACTCCTCAGTAGGATCATAGGTCATATCTACCTCAAGCTGCCCAAATGATAGTTTACCCTGACGTGTTTCGACCCCTGTTACCTTGACAGACGGCGGGGTTTCTTTTTTGAGAAGCACATCTTCGATGTCCACCATCAATCCGCCACCGCCCACTGCATAGCCTTCTCCACTTCGCGGGTTATCATCTGTCCGGTACAAGTCGATATAAATTTCCGATAAACTATTGCTGTAAGAAACACTCACGACATAGTTCTCGTCATTTGCAAACCAGGACTCCTCTTCAAACAAAGACTCCGGATCGCTCAGGATCTCATCGATCTCAAATCCCTCGTAAGCGATGGTATAAGAAACGGACAAGACATCTTCTACCGGATTTTCATTGGTTCCATGTTCAATAGCCAGGGAGATCTCGTCTCCATCCTCAATCGTTGCCGGGCTTACCGTGACCTGTACATTGCTTTCTTCCTGGGAAAAGGCCGAGCTGGAAAGGCATACAAAGGCAAGCGCTAATAATACATAAGAAAAAAAGTAGTGGGGTTTTTTTGATGATTTAGTTACACAGGTTCTTCTGATCATAGTTAAAATAATGGTTTGCTGAGATGGTTATATCTTGGCTACCTTACTTAGCTAGGATCGCAGGTGTAGCACATTGCTAATTTTAAAAAAGAGAGTAAAAAAGGAGGGGGCAGTTGCCTGATTGTATCAAACAGTAACCCGCTCTTTGGTCGCATTCAAAATTTTTCCGTATAGTTCTTTTGGATTAAAAGGTTTACTTGAAAAATCATCCATTCCTACATCTTCCAACTGGTCTTTCACATCCAGTAATGCGGAAGCTGTAAGGGCAATAATGGGGGTTGTTGCCTTTTGCAAATCAGACAGGTTTCTAATTTCCCGGGTAGCCACAAAGCCATCCATAACTGGCATTTGGAGGTCCATTAAGACCAGGTCAAAGACCTGTTCATTCATTTTTTCCAGTGCGATCTGTCCATTGTCAGCCACCTCTACCTCTGCCTCCCACTTCATCAAAAACTGCCTGGCTACTCGCTGATTGATCAAATTGTCTTCAACAATCAGGACGCGCATTCCCTTGAGAGAAGGCTCTTCTTTTGCTGGCTTTTCTCCGCTCAGGGCCTTTTGAATCTTTGAGTATAACTCCTGCGGATTGAAGGGTTTGCTGGAGAAGTCGTCCATTCCTACATCATCCAATTGATCTTTCACATCCAGCAGGGCTGAAGCCGTCAGGGCAATAATAGGCGTGTGTGCTTTCTCTGGATCAGCTAGTTTCCGAATCTCACGGGTAGCCACAAAGCCATCCATAACCGGCATTTGCAGATCCATCAGGATCAGGTCATAGGTTATCTCCTCCATTTTGTCGAGGGCGATCTGTCCATTGTCAGCCACATCCACTTCGGCTTCCCATTTGACGAGAAACTTCTTAGCTACCCGCTGATTGATCATGTTGTCTTCGACGATCAAGACCTTTATGCCCTTGAGCGAAGGCTTTTCTTCGGCAGCAGGGGCGGCCGGGGTAACAGGCTGATTTTTCTGTATCAGGCGTGTTATTTTCTCATATAACTCATCAGGATTGAAAGGCTTACTGGAACAATCATTCATCCCTGATCCCGTCACCTGATCTTTGACATCCAGTAAAGCGGAGGCTGTCAGGGCAATGATGGGGGTTTTTGCTTTTTGAGGATCCGTCATTTTCCGAATCTCCTGCGTTGCTACAAAGCCATCCATGACAGGCATCTGCAAATCCATCAGGATCAGGTCATAGTGATGTTCCGCTACTTTATCCACTCCTATCTGACCATTCTCTGCGACATCCACTTCAGCCTCCCATTTGATCAGGAATTTTTTGGCGACCCGCTGATTGATCATATTGTCTTCAACAATCAGGACGCGCTTACCTTTAAGAGACTGTACATCTGAAACTTCGGCCGATGGATCAGCAGCAGTTGTAATGGGCTTTCCAAGCTTGAAAGTCAAGGCAAAGGAGAAGGTGGATCCTCTTCCAACTTCACTCTCAACATCGATCTTTCCTCCCTGGAGCTCCACGAGCTTCCTCGCAATAGATAAGCCTAAGCCTGTTCCGCCAAATTCACGGTCATTATCCGAATCTGCCTGGGTAAAGCTTTGAAACATGGAATCAATCCTGTTTTTCTCAATTCCGATTCCTGTATCAATGATGCTAAACCGTAGCCGGACTTCCTTATCGGTTTCGCGTTCCCGCGTTAGGGCCAATCGTACTTTTCCTTTATGCGTAAATTTGACCCCATTATCGATCAGATTCATGAGAATCTGATTCAAGCGGCCTTCATCTCCCAGGAGTTGATACGGCAGCCTGCTTTCCGTTGCCAAATCGAGCTGAATACCTTTGTGCTCAGCTTTTGTTTGAAGTGCCTGAGAAATGGTTCCGACCATTTCATTCAGATCAAATGGCAACTGCTGAAACTCAACCCGGCCAGCGTCAATTTTGGAGAAGTCCAAAATATCGTTCACAAGGGACTGGAGGTGCGTACTGGAGAACTTCAGGATATTCAGATTTTCGCCCTGATCTTCACGCGGTTCGGAATCCATCAGCAAGTTCATCGCTCCAATGATTCCATTCATCGGCGTGCGAATCTCATGACTCATGGTAGAAAGGAACTGCGTCTTGGCTTTAGAAGCTTCTTCCGCAATTCGACGTGCCTTATCAGCTTCTTCCTTTGCACGTACCAAATCAAATTCAGCCTCCTTACGGGCAGTGATGTCCAGGTAGGTTCCGGAAAAACGCTGGGCCTCTCCTGCTTCATTCCGTTCTACCACTTTTCCACGTAGCAGGAGCCATTTATATTCACCGGATATTGATTTTACCCGGTATTCATTTTCATACTCAAGGCTATCCCCTTCCATATACTCCTTGAGCTTCTCCCGGGAAGCTTCGAAATCATCCGGGTGAATCAGGCTTTCCCAAAATTCATGGTTGGACTCCAGATCCGAAGCTTTATAGCCCAGCAAGTCTGTAATTTTAGCATTAAACAGAACCTGATTCTCAGCTATCAACCAGTCCCACAATACCAAATCTGCCCCCTCAACTGCAATTTCGAGGCTCTGTCCTACTTTTTGAGAAATGATTGTCTCCCGGTTGTAGGTATTGAAGTATTCCCGAATGATGTAGAAAGTAAAGACAAAGGTCATACACTGATTGATCAGACGAACCAGAAACATGCCTGTTGATTCGTAAAACCCAGGGTCAAAAAAGTTCTGTGTCAACTGTCCATAGACAGTAAATCC
>CAYGTH010000213.1:0-2030 GCA_964352745.1 uncultured Bacteroidia bacterium | reverse complement strand
TAACAGAGCATGAAATAAAACGAGAGCCGGAACACCATCAGAATCTTGCGACGTTCGAAATCGTTAGCCGTTTGATCCAAGTGCTTTTTAACAAACCAATCCGATATTTGAGTTAATAGCTTCATACCTTTAGTAATTCAGTCTCTAAAGGTAAGGGCTTCCTTACTCCTTGTCACGCCTATTACTTCCAGTTTCCAACTATCCCTCAATTCAAAAAACACACGTACTCATTCAATTACAAAACACCAAGATACTGAAAATCAGGCAGTTACATCCATATTCAATTACTCAATATCATACCAAAATCACAAAAACCTTTCCACATTGTATATTTCACAAAAAATAACATACCTGACTAAAAACCTCTTCCACCCAGTAATTACCCCCAAATATCAGCCCGCAATCCTAAGACGGTGTTTTCATTTTTGCGCATAGAATAGTCTGCTATTTTAGCCTTTTTGCGAAGAAGGTGTATCTTTTGACTTTGAGCGGCCAAAGACCAGCCAGATCAACAAAGGCAACAAGAGCATATCTGCAATTACAGCCAGAACCAGCGTAGCACCAACCAACAAGCCTGTTAAATAAGTTCCCTGAAAGTGGGACGAGAGCAGCACCCAAAACCCTGAGGCGAGAATGAGGGAAGTAATCACAATCGCTTTGCCTGTGGAAAGATAGGTTCGCTTGATTGCGTATAAGAGAGACTTCCCATTAGCGAGTTCGATCCGCAATCGGCTGATAAAATGAATCGTATCATCGACGGCAATTCCGAATGCAATGGTGAAAATAATAGCAGTTGACATCTTGAGACCAATCCCGGCCCAGCCCATATAGCCAGCTATTGCGATGAGGGGGAGTAAATTGGGAATGAGGGAAACGAGTATCATTCGAAACGACCGAAATAGGATTCCCATAAACAGAGAGACCACCAAAATCGCTACCAGCAGGCCCTGCATCATATTTCCTGAGATCAGCCGATTACTTCTGTCAATCAATTGGGCTGCCCCCGTCAGTCTGACACTTACCAGATCCGTATCGATTTCGGCTGCTACAAACTCCATAAACCGACGATTTCGCTCCCTTACCGCAGTACTTCCAATATCATACAAGGTTCCTGTGATGCGGGTATGCTGCTCGTCAGGCGTCATGAGGTTAAACAGCCCATAGAACTCGCCATAGATACGAATTTGCTGAATAATCCGGGCTAATGATTTATCCGAACGGGGTAAGCGGTAAAACTGCTTTTGCCCATTATGTAGGGAACAATAGGCCGCTTTGATATTGTTTATCAAAGAATAACGTCGATTAAGTCCATACTCGGTCGCCAGATAGTTTTCTATTTTTTCTAATTCCCGGATACAGGCAACATCAAATACGCCCTGTGAAGTATCTCTCACGCTCAAAGACAGCGCAAAGGGGCGAACACCGCCAAATTCCTGCTCAAAGAATTGAATCTCCCGCCCGGCATCATCATGGCTAGCGATCTCATCTGCGAAATAATTATGAACCCTCAAGCGTGTTATCCCGCCTATGGATCCGGCGATCAGCAAGACAAAAGCTCCCAGGATAAATACCTTTCGACGGAATACAAAGCGTAGCATCCTGTGCAATATTCTCGGCCAAAATTGTTGCCTTTCCTCCCGGTGCGAAATCGAAGGCACTGGCATGTGGATCAGCAGGGCAGGCATTAATAACATCGTCAGTCCAAAGGCCAGGAGAACCCCAATAGCTGTATAAGTTCCAAATTGGCGGAAAGGCAAAATCCCCGCAGTCCAAAGCGTCAAAAACCCAAATGCTGTAGTCAGCGAAGTGAGCAGCGTCGCCATCCCGACTTCCCTGACAGCTCGCTGCAACGCTTGTTCTTTCTCAAAACCATTTCTCAATTCCTCAATATAACGCGTCATCAGATGAATGGCATCCGAGGTCGCGACGACAAACATGATAGACGGAATCAGGGCCGTCATGAGGTTGATTTCAACGTCCATCATCGCCATCAGGCCAACCGTATAGAGCGATGAAAGCAAGACAAGAAC
>CAYGTH010000212.1:6252-12045 GCA_964352745.1 uncultured Bacteroidia bacterium | reverse complement strand
ATCTTGATAAGCGAACAAGGCCCAGGAAAAAACCCGGCCAGCCTCGGATCAACCTATACAATCCCATAGCGCCTAGGCGGCGGGGGCGGCTGCGCTCAACTTGATTTGTAACAGCCATCGCCTTCGCCGACGGACATTACAAATCTTAATGTTAGCCACAATTAGAACAATGAAAATAAACCTCCTATACGTCATAGTCTTATTAGCATTTTTTGCTTGCGATAATGTAGCCAATAAATCAACAGAACAGAATCAAGCTCTTGAAGCAGATATAAACATTGACAGTATTGTTGCTGAAAAACCAAGTAAACAAGATGTTATTGTAAAATCGAATAATAATGATACTGTTCCAACCGAAAAAGAGAATAGAAACTTTGAATCATTTGGAATCGACAATTTCCTAATAGGAAGGTTTTTGATAGGTGTTGAAGAAAAGTTAGTTGGCTTTAATTCATTGAACATTAAGGGAGATAGATTATACGAATTTGATAAAAATGGAAATATTACGGCAACTTATTTTGGTATTTCAAATAACTATGATAACTATTTCTATGATAAAAGAAATAAATTAGTGAAAGAAGAAAGGAAACAACACAATCCACCTGAAACCTATGGAACAACTGAATATTATTATTCAGAAAATGATGAGATAATTAAAGTTGTTACTACAAAACTTGAAAACAATTTACCAGTCAAAATAGACACACTAATTGACAGCAAGCGTTTAGAAAATCTTGAGCCTAATCATTATAAAAGACGGACAAAACAAAAGTACTTTACTAACATTAATAAAAATATAGTGACAACAGTTCAAGAAAACTTGGGTTTCTGCTGTGGTTTTATAATGAAAGGGAAGAACGAATTGACCTATTATCTAAATGATGATTATTTGATAGATAGTTTAGTGATAAAGGGAATTGATAATGATAAAAGTAGAACCCTTATATACGAGTATAAATAAAAAGTGGCTAACACGGTATATGAAATCATAGCACCCTGCGGGATGCTACGCTTCATATACTAAACGTTGTAGAGCATTAAATGAAACACGATAAAAAATATCTAGAACTTGAAGTCATTTGGAAAGATGACGATATGTTCGAGCTGAGAATTTCAGTCGATAATGGGCGATATTCTGGAGTAACTGAAGTTTATGACCAAAAAGAACCGCTTTACGAATTTGCTTCGAAACTCAATGGATTTCCGAATGGCCTGGACAGAATAAGCCATTCAGCAGGTGAAAAAGACAGTTATGCATATTTTGAAATGATGTTCTACTTAATTGACCCTACTGGTAAAGTTGGTGTACTAATGACCTTGGAAGAAAATGTATCGACTGAATATCGAGAAAACGAGAAAGATAAATTGAAACTCGAACTTATCGTTGAACCTGCTGCGATTGATATTTTCCAAAAAGAGCTTCAAACATTGGCAGCGAATGAAGATGGAAAAGCTCGATTAAATGGAATAAAATAAAAATAACTAAGGCCTCATGCGGCCCGTAGGGCTCACCAATGAGGCTTCCGATGTATTGGAATTGAACGAATGCCCGTTATGGGGATTGAAATGAGTCTCTGTATTTTTTGAGAAAACCCGGAAGGGGATCGTGGGGGGATTTGACTACATTTATCTATCTTGATAAGCGAACAAGGCCCAGGAGAAAACCCGGCCAGCCTCGGATAAGCCGATACAATCCCCATAGCGCATAGGCATCTGTGTTCAAATGATTTGTAATTTGAAAAATGAAAATTAAGTACTACATATCACTGGCGATTCTGCTAATCTATAATGTTTGCTGCCTTGCGCAAGTACAAACAGAGATCAAAGGAGAAAATATTTATGAACTCTCTGTTATTCAAGTCTTTCCTGATTCATTTCCTCAGGTAGAAGTTGTTTTTCTGGCAAGAGACATTGCTGGGAGACCCCTTTGGGATATTAACGAAAATGACCTTATTGTTTTAGAAGACGACAATCTATGTGAGATTCTGGAACTGACAAACATTAGTGAAAGTGAAATAGTCGATATTGCTTTGGTCTTTGACCATTCAGGATCAATGGGGTATCCAGCTATACCCGATTCTATGGTTAATTATTTTTGGAGCCCAAAGCAAATTGACTCTTTAATGCTCCTGCCAAAGCCAATCGACTTCGCAAAAGCAGGGGTTCTTAGTTTTATCTCAAGCAGTGAGCTAAAATCGGATTCGATTCTAATAGTTGGATTCTCATCTTGGACGGATACTATAGTTGGGCCTACTCAAGATGTCTCAATCCTTGAAGCAAAGGTGCATTCTATGAATCCTGATTTTGGAACCGCTTTTTACGATGCTCTGATAGGAACGATGAGTCGGTTATCCATAAAAACAGATCAAAAATCCGCAATTGTATCACTAACTGATGGACAGGATAACAAGTCTCAGAAAAGTGTATCAGATGTGATTAGCATGTCAAATGAATTGGATATTCCTATTTATATCATTGGATTGGGGAATGTTCAAGATTCTACTTTAATGGCTATTTCTGAATCAACGAATGGTCTCTATTATAAAACTGAAGACCCAGGTAGGCTTCAGGAAATCTATTTGAATATCAGCAGGCAGCTAAAATCAGTTTATAAACTCACTTATAACTCGTCAATTAGCGGATTTACAGACGATGAACATACCTTGACATTTGGGTTTAAAAATGACACTATTAAATTTTCAAACCCCGATATTCGATTGACTTTACCCAGAGAAGTTGTGACTTACATTCATGAACGAGAGCATGCTAGAATTGAAACGCAACGAAATCAAAACTTGATTTTTGGTGGAATTGCTGTCGGAATTCTCGCTATTGGTTTGATGACCTTCGTATTTTACCGTAAAAAGAATCGAAAGACTCTGCGGATAAATAATTTGTATCCAAATCCATTTACAGAAGTACTCAATATTAATATTGAAAGTAATTTAATAGCGAAAGAAATAGACATTGAGGTTGTTAATTTAAGTGGTACTGTGGTTCATAAATTAAAATCAAGAGATGAAGAGAATAGAATTGATTTATCTCACTTGCCAAAAGGAACCTACGTTATAAGGGTTAAATCTTCAGACGGAGCAATCGACTCAACTAAAACGATTAAACAATAACCACAGACAACATTTAAGCAAATAGGGCTTGCGGAGCTAAAGTTCCTTGCCCAGCACGTCGTCAGGTCGTTAGCTAGCATAGGAAACAATAAGGGTAAAGCAAAGAATGAAGAATCGAAAAATAAAGCTGATAGTACTTATTGTTATTGCCTTAGTAGGCGTCATTGTTTTTAATTCACACAATAGCCAGGAGGTATTCCTAAATCCTGGAAGTATTGGTGTCCCACATGAGCGCACCATCAGCTGGGATGTTGAATCAAAATTTAAGGACTCTATTATTGGTATCTGGGCTCAAAAAACGGTGGAATATGGTCCCGAAAGAGGAAAGGTACATAATCCCCGTATTTTATTAGCACGGCTACATGCAAGAACGAATGTTCAGGAAACCAACCAAATCATTATGGGCATGAAACCATGGGGAGTTTCGGGCTCATCTTGGTATCTTAATAAACTTGGCGATTATGACTTTACCTATACGGTACTCACTACTATTTTATGGCAGTTTGGTGATAATCCCGAATTATTAAATGAGGAAACAGTAGATCATTTACTAAACGTATTGTTAGTAGAAGAAGGGAATGAATTCCGGCGCACTGCCCCCAAAACCCTGGGATTATTTCCTGAAACTGAAAATCATATACTGATGACTGAGGGCTCTCGCTACCTGAAAAACAGGTGGTTGACCCTTCATGGTAATGACGATCCTAAGTATGATAATATCAGTAATGAGATGGAATCGAAAATACTAGGATTCTTGCATCAAATGAAAACAAATGGTCTCCATGAATTTAATTCAATGCCTTATGTTGGTTATACCATTACGGCCTTACTAAACCTGGAGGCTTATGCTTCCCAAAAAGTCAGAAAAGAAGCCGGAGATGTATTGGATTATATGAATTTTTGTTATGCTATTGGGAGTTATGACTATCAATATTTTCCTCCAATGAGAAGGAGATACGAACGAGCTAACTGGCATAAATTGACTACAGGATATCACGCTGTTTTTATGAAGGCCTGGATGAGCTTTCTACCTGGAGCAAAAACAAATTTTGATATCGGAAAAGCGGAGGTGCATGCCTTAATGGGAGCTTGCATGCCATACCGTCCAGCGGATAAAATCACCGAGCTTTTATTTGAAAAAGGCAATGGATATTATGTGAAAATGGGGCATGGTAAAGATGCTTGCCCAGAAATATATGCTGCGGGTAAAAATTATTTACTTTCTGCCGGTGGCGCTAACCGTGGAAGGAAATCGCAAATTGTTGCGAGGCCCATTACCCTTTTTCTGAATGACGATGCTAAAAACCTGGAAGAAACTTTTCATCTGTCGGGGCCAGGAACAGATTTTATGGCGTGGAATAACACAGGGGTTTATAAAGGCTTTGCCTGTGCCGCAGGCCCGGTATCTATTCCCAAAGGACATCAACCTATTTTTAAAAGTAATACATGGTCTGTTTTTGAGGGAGGTGAAAATTTATTGCTTGCTGTTTTTTCTTCCGATAGCCTTGGCATAATGGCTATATTCGAAGATGAGGATTCGGAAAAAATAGTGCGAAATTTGGAAAAAGTAAACCCTGATAGGGAAAGGCTGAAAACACATTTCCAGTTTCCAGGAGGTTCGTTAATTGAATATGACCTTAAGGCTCCTAAAAACAAATGGGTTATCACCCAGGTAGATAAATCAGGCCTCGACAGAGAGTATGACAATTGGCCTTTAATAAATGGAGAATTTGAACCGTGATTATAAATACCTAATACTGAAATTAAAATCGAACCAGATAGCCTACGGTAGCTAATCGTTATCTTTCCAACTTCACCCAATCTGCCAATCATTCAGCCCATCGCCCATTCTTGCTCCACCCCCAGATTATCTCATTGATTCTCAACTTTTCAAAAAACGCTCAATTTCTATTCAAACGATGGGTTTAACTCATTTCATCGCTACATAAACAACAGAAATGAATGTCAACTATTTACTCCTCATATTATTCTACGCTTTCCTTTGCTCCTGCAATGTTTCGAAAAAAGCTACCCCCAATAATAATGACGAGTCTCCTCTAATTGTAGGAGAAATGGACGCAGGAGAAGTGGATGCTGGAGAAACAAAACCCCCTAAAAAAGTAACGCTGGCAATTTTAGAAGATACAATAAGGTTACCCGATAAGTACACCTCAGTTTGGTTGACTCGACTAGACAGTGGCGATTTACACTTGTTTTGTACGATAGAAAGCCAAGATGCTTTTTCGGAAATGGACCAAATTGTTTCAACGCTTAAACAGATAGGCTTAAAGGTAAAAGAAGGACATCGTAGTTATGCTCAATTATTGAACTCGCCAGTCCGTTCTCGAGTAATACTTACTTACAATTCTCGATTGCACATTCGCCAACTAGTCGAATCCTTGAAGAATTATTCGCATATATTTGCGGCAGTAGGGATAAAAAAAATTCGTACTGGAATCAATATCTATGATGATCGAAAGATAATGAGAAAGTTTAATTCTCGTGTTAAACAACTATCTGTTGAATATTGTAATGGATTCAGTTCTCAGTTTGCTGTCCGAGGATTTGATGAGAATGAGAATAATTTCGAGCATTTTTTTGATGATAATCAGTTAATACAAAATAATAGTGGGTGGCTTGAGATCTATCGTGATAGGATGATTCCTGT
>CAYGTH010000212.1:0-6152 GCA_964352745.1 uncultured Bacteroidia bacterium | reverse complement strand
ACAATGGAAAAATTCCTTTTTTTGAAAAACTGCCTTTATCCTTTTTTTGCAACAATAAGGCGCCTATCTCGACAAGTAGTACCTTTGGTCCGATTATCAACTCTAATAATGCAGGAATACCATGAAGAATAAATTAACTGGCAAAAAAGTTCTCATCACCGCTGGTGCCCAGGGAATTGGCGAATCAATCACCAGACACTTTATTGATAGCGGTGCCGATGTTGCCATCCATTATTTTTCCAGTGCAGATACCGCAAACCAATTGGTGGAATACGCAAGCGAAAAAGGACAAAAAGCAGTTGCGATAAAGGGTGACTTAACAAAAGAAGCCGATGCGAATGCAATGGTCTCAACAACAATTGAAGCCTTTGGGGGGCTGGACATACTGATCAACAACGCGGGCTCACTGGTTGCACGTAAACTGCTGGGCGAAATGGAGACGGAGTTCTGGTACAAGGTAATGGACATTAACCTTACCTCCATGATGATGGTGACGAGAGCCGCAGCTCCTTATTTAGCCAAAAATGACAACAGCAGCATTGTTAATCTGGCATCCCTCGCCGGTCGTAAAGGCGGTCACCCAGGGTCATTGGTGTATGCTACCAGCAAAGGCGCCATCCTAACGTTTACACGAGCGCTCTCTACGGAATTGGGGCCTCAGGGTATTCGCGTCAATGCCGTTGCGCCTGGTCTGATCCTGGGTACTTCATTTCACAACACGCATACGACAAAAGAATCAGCGGCTGCAACAACGGCTGGCATTCCCATCCAACGAGCAGGAAACGCAGCTGACGTAGCGCGAGCGGTTTTATATCTGGCGTCGGAATACGACGGCTTCATTACCGGTGCTACCCTCGACATCAATGGGGGCGTCTACAATATGTAGAGAGTCGCTATAGGTAGGGGATGAATAGTTACTCACTATCATTATCCAAAATGTGATCGGTACAATCCCTATAGACCATAGGCGGCCGGGGCGGCGGCGTTCAAATGATGGGTAAGCAGCCATCGACTGCGGCGAGAGGCATTACACATCTTAATGTTGGGGATAAAAATAAATTAGGCTATACGTATCATTTTTATTTTATTGTTCGTATAAAATAAAAATATGGATGCAAAACTGACCATAAAGCTTGATAAGGCAACCATAGAGCGCGCTAAGGAGTATGCTCAAGGCCAGAACATTAGCCTTTCTCGTCTGATCGAATCAATGTTAAATAAACTGGTTTCTGAAAGAAACCAGCCAAGTATATCACCCAATGTTCAAAAATTGATTGGAGTATTAAATTTGCCTGAAGAATTTGACTATAAAAAAG
This sequence comes from uncultured Bacteroidia bacterium, assembly GCA_964352745.1. Classification (GTDB taxonomy): domain Bacteria; phylum Bacteroidota; class Bacteroidia; order J057; family J057; genus CAYGTH01. The sequence continues at coordinate 4,836 of CAYGTH010000212.1, read as the reverse complement.
AAAGGACAGATTATTTGGCAAATAAATACCTCCATGACTAAAATATTTGTAGATGCTGATATTGTTATGGATCTATTGACCCAAAGACAAGGATTCTATGAGTTTGCGGGCGAATTATTCACATTAGGAGATCAAGAAGCGGTCGAAATAAATGTTTCTGCTTTAACGATTGCTAATGTCTTTTACCTTCTTCACCGGCAATACCACAACAAAAGAGCTTGGCAAATAATTCAACATTTCCGGGCACTAGTGAATGTACTACCAGTAGATGGAAAAGCAATTGATTTAGCTTTATCATCTCAATTCAAAGACTTTGAAAATGCTATCCAGTATTTTGTTGCAGAAGCCAATAAAATGGAGGTATTGATCACTCGAAATTTGAAAGATTACACCGAGGCAAGTATTCCTGTTATGACTGCCGAAAGCTATTTAAAAGCTGGAGAGTAAAAAATCCCTAGTATAACCGATCTCCCTCCCATACTCCGCTGACGCTACGATCTAGGGGATAGCTCTAGTCGTTGGATACCAGAACTTTGCAGTCCGCTCGGTTTTGGGGATATTTACCTGTGCAGTTCCTGCTTATCAGCACTATTGATCAGGACGCTACTCAAAGTAGAAAAGAGATGTTTGAAAGCTTTAACAAACCACATCCATTTATATTCAGTGTTTACAGTATTGTGATTCCGAGTGCCATTACTTTTTTAATCATAGTGGTATTAGCACCTTTTCAGTTTCAGGAATTTGAAATGAATTACAGGATAATCAGTGCGGGGATGATTTCAATGTTAGTGGCTTTGGGAATATTGATTACCGTGAAAGGCTTGAAAAAGCTGTTGCCAAATGCAATGTCAGAAGATAAATGGACAGTAGGTAAGGAGTTTTTGTTGGTGCTGTTTGTCCTGTTAACTATCATCTTCCTGATTTTCATCGCTTTGCTAATATTCCAAATTAGTGAGGCCCCTGTTATTTCGCTATTCCTGAAATCTGCATCTATTACGTTAGCCATTAGCCTATTGCCGATCCTTGTTTTGATACTTTTTGAACAGTATAGGTATCAAAAAATACAGCTGAAAAAAGCAACAGCGCTCACAGAATTTTTAACAATTCGTAATCATGAACTCCTCCTGGATCAGGTAAGTCCAAAGCAAGCCTTATTCATCAAGTCTGAAAATCACGATATTGAATTACAATTACATCCACAAGATTTGATTTACTTAAAATCTGATGGCAATTATGTTGAAGTCTATTTCAATAACTCAGATGAAACTCAAAAAAAGGTAGTTAGAAACAGATTGAAGACCATTGAGTACATGTTACCCAATAAATTATTTTTCAGATGCCACAATAGCTTTATTGTAAATGGCAGTCACATTATCAAAGTAGAAGGGAACGCTCGAAATTTGATGCTTCACATGAAAGGTATTTCAGCGCAGATTCCAGTTTCCAGAACTAAATCAAAGACAATTGCCACGTTTTTGGAAAACCTTCAAAACGAGTAAGTCCAAACATCACAAATCCCTCCCATTGATACCAAAGCACCATACATTAGGTGTTTGTACCGTTTTTTTACCTCAGCTTTGCGTCGTTAACATTTTAAAGGCGATGCAACTATGAAGAAAACGACCATAGGCATACTACTGGCCTTGTATGCTATTATGAGCTGTAATACCATCAATGAAATCAAATTTCAAGCCCAGGCTGATTGTGCCATTGATACCCTGGCTACCTTTCCTTTTAATTATATTAAAAAACTAATCGTAGTAGATGCAACGATCAACACTTCAGACAAGCCCAATAAATTCATTTTTGACACGGGGGCTTTTCAAAGTAAAATAGCATACAATTTAGCCCAGGCACTCCATCTTTCTACTGTGGCCAGGCGAAATAATGGCACAGCACAAGGGATTAAAAGAGAAATTGAAATTGCGAATTTAGACGCTGTCAAACTATCAACAGCTGCTTTTTTCAACATTGCTGCAGGTAAATTGAAGTACGACTCAAAATCGTATAGTCCCTGTATTGCAGAAGACGGCATTATAGGGGCTAATCTGATACAATTAGCTCATTGGAAAATCAATTATCAAAAAAAGGAAATAACAATCTCAACAACACCCATATTTCCTGATAAGGATAAGGGATTCGTACAGATAGATTTCAATACCTCATTTCTATCTGGTGTACCCAAAATTGACATAGAAATAGAAGGGCAAATCATAAGGGATGTGGTCTTCGATTTGGGGTATAATGGGGGTTTGGTCGTGCCTTACAGCTTTGCACATACATTTCAATCCACAAATACACAAACGATCGCAGACCAATCTACCTCAGGTATATTTGGTTCCAATAAAGACAACTTACTGGTAAAAGAACTAAACGTCAAATTAGGGGGAGTTAGGACTAAGATCCCTGTTGAATTTTCCTCCCTCAATAAAGCATTATTGGGTAATGATTTTTTAGAGCATTTTACCCTCTACCTCAATTACAAAGACGATAACATAACGCTCGAACCTATCTCCTCTGTAGAAATCGACGAAGTAAAAAACTTCATTCCAGGAGTCCTAAATGATTCCTTATGGATTGTTAACAGGACCCATCCCCAGATCCCTTTGGAATTAGGAGATACCCTAACAACTATTAACGGCTATCAACCCCAAGACTTATTTGAATCACATTGCGATTATTTTCTCAACATATCCAGGCTGCTCAATGCGAATGTGCTTTCGATTGAAACGATTAATGGAAATAAAATTCAACTAACGCTTCATAATTAGTGCGCATGAGAAGATTAATCATCGTCTTTTTTTTGATCAATGCGACTCATTACCTGTTTGCTCAAAAGAGCGAGGATGTTTACGGGGCAGACTCTTCTACCACAACAGCATCGAATGCCTCACGTCCTGCCTATTTGGATATTACATATGGGATCTCTTATTCGAGTTTTCGGGATTTTGCTACCTCTCCTCTTTTCTATGTCGGAAACCCTCATTACATAGCAGTATCACATATTGACGTTGACTCCAAAAGGGAATCAAGCTTCCGATTATCGTATTCATTTGGCAATTTTAACCATAGTGCTGCACAGAATGAGGCTGTGAGTACAGTCAACAGTATTGCCGTAAATTATCTTGAACTCTTTGAGTTCCGCAAAATCAGTAGTTCTAAATTTAACCTCAAATTAGGCGGACAGCTTAATTCGACAGCCAACCTCCGGGATAATGCGGTATTGGGAAATAACAGCGATGGATTTGAAGTCATCTCTACCTTATTTGGGGCTGTTAAGGGGACTCTTGATATGAGTGGGAAACAAGGTAAGCGGAAAAGGAATTTAGCTTGTGGGCTCAATATCGGACTCATCAATAGCTCATACAGAAATGGATTTATTTATACGCGGCAGTCTCCACTGCTCAATCGGGATCATATTAATGATGGGTATGAATTCCGGTTTTTTTCAGGTTACAGAATAAATAGCACTGTAGCATATACCGCCTGGTTACAGAATGGAAATGCGATCCAACTATCGTATGTGTGGGATATTTACCAAACGGGAGGCAATCAGGATCAGCTCGAAATGGCAGCTCATCTGTTAACGCTATCTATCCTATTCAATTTAAAATAATTGCCATGCGAGGTATGAAATTCACTATTTTAGCCATCCTGTTTCTTTGTTCCTGCGAAAAAGTGTTACTCGAAAAAGACCTTGGTAGCAGCAACGCTGTGGATAATTTTGAGTATCTCTGGAATGAATGCAACGAAAAGTATTCCTATTTTGAACTAAAAAATATCGATTGGAATATGATCAAAGAGGAATACTCCCCTAAAGTATATGAAGGAATGACGGAAGATTCTCTTTTTAAGGTTTTGGGTGAAATGCTAACAGAACTCAGGGATGACCACACAAATCTGTTTTCTGATTTCAATGTTTCATTTTACGGGGTAGCATATTTATCCCAGGCTAATTTTGACTGGCGGATAATCGTAGATAATTATATCTCTCAGGACTATTACATTTCGGGTCCATTTAGTCATGATTTTCTTGAAAACGAGCAGATTGGATACATTAGACTGTCCTCATTTACAGGCACAATAGAGGAGACACACCTAACCTATATCCTGAATAGATACAAGGATACCCAAGGACTTATTCTTGATATAAGAGAAAATGGCGGTGGATCAATAGCTAATGTTTTTACCATTCTTAGGAGATTCGTTGAAACAGCGACTTTAGTAAATTACTCGGTGATAAAAACGGGACCCGGGTATCATGAATTCTCCGAACCTGAACCCGTAATTGTACAGCCTTTTGATGGAATAAGATACAACAAGAAAGTGGCCATATTAACGGACAGAGGTACTTATAGCTCAGGTTCATTGCTATCTTTAGCGACAAAAGCTTTACCCAATATATTTCTTGTTGGGGATACAACAGGAGGGGGACTCGGAATGCCGAATGGTGGCCAGTTGCCTAATGGCTGGACTTACAGGTTCTCCGTAACGCAATCCCTAACGCTAGATAAACAACCAGACTTAGAGAATGGAGTGCCTCCTGATATCCCTGTTCTGTTCAATTGGAATAATTTAGCAAGCGATGAAATTCTGAATCGTGCTATTATAGAGTTGCTGTAAAGAATGAAATATACCGCTTACCGGCCTGATAAGGCTTCGTTACGCCACTGAGCTCCCACACGATTGATCTGCAAAATGGCATTAACGATGATCGTGTTTGCGAGGCCGGTGGCCGTCTAACTTTTTTTCAATAACTTCCCCCTGGGAGTCGGTCAGTTCGGGTGTAGGCCAGTTTTCCTGCAAGCGAAGAATAACCGCAAGGTTCGCAAAGGA
>CAYGTH010000211.1:0-12080 GCA_964352745.1 uncultured Bacteroidia bacterium | reverse complement strand
CCGCTGATGGATATAGCATTTTTTCGGACCGGTTTCATCGGTCTTTTTACGGGGGCGGCGTTGTTCGGGGGCGAGCGGGAGGCATCTTCCGCTAAGGTGCCGCTTACATTGACTTAGTTTCTTCTCTCCTGTATACCAAGTCTCCTGGGGAGTAGGTAAATAGCTTACTTAGTGCGTTTCGAGTAGTCAATGCTATCAGGCCCAACACCAGGAAAAAACTAAGTACTCCGAGCCAGTTAAATAAGGAGAAAAATGAGTTGTTTGGCCTGTCCACCAAAACACCGAGACCTAGATCGACTAGTTCACCGATACCAATAGCCAAAATGAAAGATCCTGCTACGATTATGCCAAAAGTCTGAAGAAATACGCGTAGGTATGCCCCAATCATTGCCTGCTTGGGGAAGCCAAAAGCCTGTAGGGTACCAAGTTCAGGGTACAATTTCCCGATGTGACTCTGAAGAACGGCACTCACATATGCAAAGAGCGCAATACCAGCAACGACAAAGAGAGAAAGGCCAAAAGCCTGGGTGAGAATACTCAGAATTCCGTAATTCTTTTTGTCTCTTATGCGAGCAATCTCCAGTTTTGTAGGCCGCTCTTGACTACTACCAAGTGCATAATCATTTAAGGTTGTGTCTATGAAATTCTGAAAATCTTCTGCCTGATTAATATCTTCTAAGTAGAAGGCGATTTTGTTGGCATCATTTCGGTTGAAATCATCTTCATCTATATCCTGCAACTTATAATCATAGGTTTCTTCCCATACCAAATCCTCGAAATTTTCAGAAGCTAAACGCTCAATTCCTTTGACGACCACCTCCTTGGGAGTGTTCCCATGAATGGTTAACCGAATCCGATTCTCGTAAGGGCAGACGTAATTGGGAGTAGTGAACCAGTCTTTCCTAGTCTTGATTTCTTGAACCGATTTTAGGTTTAGAAACTCTTTTTCGTCTGATAATAATTGCCAAAAGCTGGCTAATTTGGGATGATCCTGCACACAGAGATAGAGGTACTTATTTTCATTTGCAAGATACGCCTTTTCGAAAGGATTGGGATCGAACTTCCAGATAGCCTGAAAGAATGGAATAGATATCCCAACCTGTTCATTTTCAGGAAATGCCTCTATTACTGCCGTGATGGGGACTGGAACCTTGATGGTATCTACCTCTAGTGGTCCGATTGGTACATTGAGGATAACAAACGAAATAAATCTAGTGGACCGATCATAGCCAAATTTCTCCATGAATCCTTTGGTTACAATTAAGGATAAATCACGTAACTCTCCACCCCAAGCAGGTGAGTCCCGATTAACGGCATACTCCTGAGGCAAATTTTTTCGATTCAACAGTAACGATTGGATAATCGGATCAGTTTTGCTAATCGTCCGGTACTCAGTCTTTAACGGCTGCTGCGTGTGTTCGTTCCAAAATGGCATTCCAATGGCCGACCTATAGGTAAGTAAATCTTCCGATCCAATCCATTCTTCCAGCTTATTTGAGTCTAGGATCGATATTACCTCTTGAGATGACTTTTCATTTGATGCATAATACATGTTTAGGGGCACCCATCGATTCATAGGATTATCAAGGGTCATGTTGAGATAATCCAAAATTCCCTTTCCAAACCCAATCCCAATAAAAGCTATCAAACAAACCCCTGCCAATAAGGAAAGCTCTCGCCTTCTAGCACGTAGAAGATTCTTATGCTCATTGTGTATGAACAATTCGGTTCCTTGCCTTGCCTTTCTTTTAGGATGGGGGGGTAGTTTTTGCGATTCCCCCGTGATGAATTCATCATTAGACTCAGGGAGGAGAGAGAATTTCTCACCTGATTGAGGGGAGAGGGTATGAATTTTAGGAGGAGGGGGCGAGATCGTAGGCGAATAAAGCTTTTTAACCTCTGCTTTGAAACCATCAAGACTATATTTTTTAAAGGAAGCCCTGTCCCAGTTGTGTTCGTCCCGAATCGTTCCCACCTTTTGATTGGGATCATGGGTGATCACAAGGATCCGATCGGCAAACTCATAAGCCAGTTCAATATCATGGGAGACTACAATTGCAGTAGGAGGAACTGGTTCAGATTTTTTTTTCCGAAGCAGATCCTCCTTTAATTCATTCATCAGGGCAAAAGCGTTTTCTTCATCTAGGTTTCCGGTAGGTTCGTCTGCAAATAATACCGAATAACTAGGCAAAAGAGCACGAATAAAAGCTAATCTTTGGCGCTGCCCTAAGGACGTTTTTCGTGGCAATCTGTCTTTAAATTCGGGAGTATTAGGCAGGTGTAACGCCTCAAGCCGATCTTCCATTCTAGAAATAGCTAGCCCATCCTCTTGTAGTAAGAGAGGAAAGATTACGTTCTCATAATTGGTATAATGAGGGAGGAAGTTGGCTTCCTGAAAAATAAAGCTGAATTCACGTGATCTAAGCGAGGCTACTTCAGAAGCACCAGAATCCTCGTTCCACAGCTGTCCTAAAGACCATACCCTGCCACTCTGACCATAAAAATTAAGCTCTCCTCCTGCAATGGTTTTATTCATAAGACCTAGAGCTTCGAGGAGGGTGCTTTTTCCAGTACCAGAGGCACCCAATACATATATCAGCTCTCCTCTAGGAATGGATAACGAGTCAATATGCAGTACCTCCTTTAGGCCAGAGTGGGTATGATAGGAGCAATTGAGTTGATTTAGCTCAAAGACAAGATTAGTCATGGGCACAGTTTGTTATTGGTCGATTACCGAGATTTAGTTTTTCTTTATGAAAAGTAAAACCAAAGGCGGTATGTTAGTCAAATACAGATAGCGGTACCCAATAAAAAAAATCATCTTTTTTTAGCTCATCTCCAGTAGCCTCTACGCTGGGAGCACTATCATACTTATAGTACTGGTCTAATCGTTTTATACGTAACAAATTTTTGGAAATGCGGCTACATCTGCTTTCATAAGCAACTAGAGTATCTGCCTCCATTCTGATTTCGCCTCTTCGATAAAATCCTTTTAGCTCTCTAAAAAAAGAAGCTAATGCAGGCATATCCGACCATCTAGCTTCAAGTATTTCTAACCTTTCACGGTTACTAATGCCATCCTGAGAAGCTGTTTCTTCACTGCCCATACCGATTTTTAGGCCTTCCTTAAAAATGAAGTCTAATTCTGAAGGATCGCGCCATGGTCTTTCGCTAAGTTGTCTAAACATGTTATTAAGGCGATCAAACTCCGTTTCCTTTAAAAGGACTCCATACCGGAATAGGGGGTGATCCATATCACCTTGATTCACGTGGCTCATTGGGACATACGTCTCAACCAAGAGTTGAATATTACTTGGGTCAAATCCCTGGTATAGTACATCCGCAAGAAGTGAGACAATATTTACCCAGTTTTCTCCAAATTTACCTTTAGTGATGGCTTGGATGGCCTCCTTTATTGCCATGTTGTTGCGCGAAATCACATTATTCAGCAGATTTTGTAGTTCTGCCTGAAACAGATTTGGGTCAAATTTCGAATCGTCCGAAGAGGAGGTGTAGATAAAGGTTCCAAGGGTTGGGGCATTGGTATTCAAAGAGTATACATTTCGGGCAGTTGGATCTTCTGATAACTCTACTGCTGGTATCCCACTCTTTTGGTTAGAAAAAAGACGCTTATACGCAGGGGATCTAACCAATATTTCATTACTCGATTCTATGAGATCAAGTATATTAAGCCGAAATCTGGTATAGAGGGATGTATAGCTACCCACCTTATTGGTAAGTTGGGTAGCTATTATATGGCTATGATACTCGGCAAGTCTGTTACTTAAGGTATCTTTGCGGTCTTGCTGATTCGGTTGGTCCCCGGCGTCTCCCAATAAAACAAGTATATTGGTCATCATTTTTGAGTCCTCACCGGCCGCACCTATTAGATCCAACGCAGCTTCCAATCCGTCAAAAACCGCCTCGGGAGCGGATAGAGAATTACACTCTGTTGGCTCCGACCTATTTTCTGTTAAAAGCCACCTGCGGAAGCTGTTTAAGGAGGAAGCTCCCAAGGCTTGGAGCTCAAAGTCATCAATCACTCCAATTTTACTCGTACAATAACGAGACCGTGTGGTATGGCCGTATAGCACAGCTCCTATGTTAACTCTTTTTTCCACGCCCAATCCTTCCACATCCAATCCTTCCAGGACTTCAACAACTTTTTCGTGATAGAATTCCGCACTGATGGTGCCATCCACCACAAATACAATGTTATAATTACTCTTCAACTTAATTTGTCTTAAGGACTCTTTAATTAATTTACTAAGTGAATCATTGGGGATGATAGGGTTATTATCCTCATCCAACAGGGGAGAACTGAATACCACCTTTCTGATGGTATCAAGGCCATTGAAGTGAAGGTTGGTTCTATCATTCCCGAGTACGAAAGGGCGAATCCATTGGGAAGGGGGGGGATTTTTAAAGGTACTTTCAAAAAAGATATACCTTTTCTTATTCTTCATAATAGGAGAAGTAGACAAATCTTCAACTCTGGTATTCAAAAATTTATTGACTCCATCTAGGCTAAAAAAGACAGATGGAGTCACTCCTAAAGTATCTTGTTCGGAAATAGCCTCATCATCTATATTAGGTTCCAGCGTATTTCTGCCCATCCATGGGGAATACAAACCTTTCGGGATCCATCCCAAAACAGAATTGCCGGGATCGTCAGGGTCAAAGTCTATGCGATTGCCTATAAGAGCTGCTTGTGTAACAGGATGGATCTTATAAATAAACAAGAGCTGAACCAACCGAAGGTCCAGTGGAATGACTTGGCTAGGCTGGCATGCTGGAGAGTTATAGACCACAAGTTGGTTAAGGTTGTTAATCCCACTATTAAGGAAGTCTTGGTACCATTCTGGTCTCACCGAAGTAATTGCCTTGACGGCGATTTGGCTCGTATTGGAATATATGGGAGATTCCGTCAAAAGGACATCATTTTTTGATACCCACCCCATATCATAACGATTAACGTCGGCCCGAAATCTTCCCTCATCTTCATCTAGTCCCTCATATTTAATAAGCCTTACAAAATCTTCCGTTGCTTCACCTACCCAATATCTTTCCAGGAAATTGAGTTTCTTGTCGGTTTTACCTGTACTGCGATTAGGGCCCCAAAAAGTATCTCCTCCTTGAATCGTTCCATATACAGACCATTTAACTTTGTTACGACGCCTTTGAGTCTCTACCGTACCCCGGTAGGGAGAGAGGTTGCGCATAAGAGGTTCCGAGTCGTAATAAGATGGCCGTTCCAGTGGGTATCTGTTTGCTAGATCGAGTCCTTGGGATTGAGCTTCAAGATGGGGGCATAAACCCAGAAAAAACATCCCGCAAACTAGGAGGCTTGTTAGCCTAGACTTAAGTGTGGTCGTCTGATTCATTATTAAAATTGATAGGGAATAATACTGATGGACTGATTAAAGGGCTCATGATTTAGCCTATCCACTCTCTCTTGCAGATCTTGATAATGCGAATACCTCTGTGGGACGTAAAGCCGGATGTCAACCACGAGGTTTTCATCATTCCACAGCCACCTGAGTTCGTCAGCAAGATTGACAAGAAGCCATAGTTCAGAACGATAATCAGGCTCGTTGTAATCAAGCTCATTCCTTAGCAAGTGGCCCAAGAATTTGTCCGATATGTAAAAGCGAAAGGTGACTGCTTTTTGAATGTGAGCAGAGTCTCTATAGTTCGCAAGCAAATGTAAAAGGCGAGATTTTGTAACATCCATACGCGGATAATCATCCCTTAGGTCATTCATGCACTTTTTCATCCTGCCCGACGTAGAGGTATAATTGGGCATGAAAAGCAGTCTTCCTCTTAGGCTGTCTTCGTTACCCATATTCCAGGATTGGGTACCTGCGCGGAATCTCTCTATGTGGTCTTCATCCAAAGTGCACTCACAAAAGAAAAAATCAAGAGAATCAACGAGAGTGAGAGTGTCTTGGCTACTAGCTGGGAGCACCCAGAATAAAAGCAATAAAAAAGTGTATAGCTTAGTCATCTAAATCAATTCTTTGAGGACTAGCCTCAGTTTATCTCTATTTGTACAGGACTCGTTTCGTAGTTAATCTTAATGTGTTCGCTTTCCAGAGTTCTGGGTTTAGATGGATTCTCTATTTTGCGCTGGAAATATTCCAGCAATGTTATCGGCTCCTCATTAGCTATTTTCACAACTGTTTTCCAGCTTATCCCATTGTTGAGGGTAATAACAGAATCTACAAACAAAGATGTCCTCTGCTCACGATCTGAGATTCGGCCGACCTTATTGAAGGAGTTTACAAAGTCCCTTTCAGTGATCTTACTAAATGAGTTGTTTATGTCTTCGTCCTTTTTTGGATTTACTTGCAATGGTATATCATCTCCTCGTACACCGTTAATGGTGATTGATACAAATAAGTTACCTTCTGACTTAAACTTATAGTAAACAGAATCTGATACAAAAGTTTCACCTCCTATTTCCCAAAGAATGGATTCTGCCGGACGGATCGTCTCGAAACGTAGTTGAACTTCGTCTCCGACAAAAAAATCCCTTTTATCAGGATCAATCACGATTCTGGGAATATCCAGGATTTGGGTTACGATTGTGAGAGTGTCTGGGCAGGTTAAATCTTGACTACTTCGAAGGACTACTTTAAATTGATCTCCTATGCCCTCTGGGACAAAATAAGCCAAGGCAGGGCCATTACCCACATTCATTTCTCCAATGTACCACTCAAGGTTAATGAGGGAGGTGTCTTGGCTCTTTAGATAAATCGTTTCCCCCAAAGTGATCGGATTCGGTGATGCTATGATTTCCAATTTGGTTTCGCAGCTATCCTTCTCACCGGACCAATATCTGAAGAAAAAAATCACCGCGATCAATGCAAAAAGCAGCAACCCTAGGGATATAATTGGGGGGATCTTTATTCTTGGTATGGATATCATGAAAAAACGGTTACGTTATTGTGTTGGGGATATCAGGTATTGGATTCCCAAATGGATGCCCCAATGAATCTGATCGAGGCTTGGGAGGGCTTTTAGGGTAGAGTTGTATTCACCAATTCTTTCGGTTAGTTGGTAGGGCGTATCCTGGCCCATTCGATATCTACTTGAAAACAGGGTCATCTCCAGATTTCCCCAAAGATTTTGATTCAGTCTTCTACTGATGCTCGCACCAGTAAACCCAAAACCCTGAATTTTTAAGTCCGAGAAATTGGAAGTAGGGGAAAGGTTATCTACTGCGTTAAAGGTGATATCAGGTGCCAGGTTGTACCGAGAAGAGTAAAATTCGTTAGCGTCGGAACGTTGAGTATTGGCGTCAATGCTATATGCATCCATAGAGGGATCGGGATGATAATCGAGCTTTTCGGTAGTCGGGTTAAAAGAGTGGAAACCTTCATACCTCATTCTAAGGTTTCCAACACTTTTTCCATTTAGCAAAGAAAAGTGAATACCAGCAGAGATAGATACTTGCCACAGATCGGAGTAAACTGGGCGATAAATGAGAGAGAGAGGCAAAGAAAGCTGGGTGAATCGAAATGTCTCTTCCATTGCTATGAGGTCCAGCTCTCTCCGGTAAAAGGTGGAGTCCATACCGAGTCCGTATCCAGACTTGTAGGAAACCTGAAAGGTGTCTAAGGAACTTATGGTATTAAACCTGTGAAAAGCAAGCAACAGAGAGACTCCCCATCTTTTCTGAAAAAAATAAGAACCTCCCCCTCTTACGAGTAGTCCCCTCCCTGTTTGAAAATCGGTCTCACCAATAGCAATATTCCTCATCTCTGGCCCATAACTTAGCCTCGAAGCGGGTATTTGTGCCATTCCCGTACGGGTTAGCGCATAGCCAATTTGAAAAATTCCATAGACTTCATCTGGAAATGCACATTTATTTTCGGGATCATCAGGACAGGGGTCCTTTTTATTCTCTAGTCCGTCGAAGTCGATGTCAAGCGGGCACTTAGCTAGCCAGCCCCCGTCTCCCCTGTTGGCGGAATGAATTTGGTTGATTCTTAATGTATTGTCATCGCTAAGTACAATTTCCATTATAAGCGTATCGGTCGAACTGTATTCATAGTAAAATTCATCATACTTTGGGGTGTCGTTCTCAACGACGGCCTCAACAGTTTGAATTAAATAGGCCTGAATTTTCCCATTTATTTCATAACTACCATAGTCAAATAGGAGTACGGGAATGAATGTCTTAATACCTCGACTACTAATTCTGAGGGTAGATGTCATCCGCTGCTCAAATACATCCAAGGGTACCTCTTTGAGGACATTCCTAGCATTACGCCCCCTTAGATGGAAGGTGTCATTAGGGCTGATCCCATCAAAAATGATAGCTGTAGGCGTAAAGAGCCCTCTAAAACGATCACGCTCGTCTGAATTACTATAAGATGCCAGGGACTCTTGATAGTTATGAATTAATTCATGAACATTTTCAATCACCTGGATTTTTTTCTCTGGGGGAATACTTTGCCCGTTTAAGGGAAGAACCCCCATTAGGATGGCGCTACACATCAGCAACTTCTCCAATATTTTCACTTCCAGGTTTGGCATATGTCTCAATTGCTCTCTAGGCAGCTTAATATACAAAACGAAGAGGGACAACGGGATGATTACCACTCTCAACCTGAACGAAATACATCCCCCTTGAAAGCCCTGTTAGTGATATAAAATAGGGGCCAAGGTCTATATTGGGAAGCAATTCTTGCCGACTAAGTATCTTTCCAGTTAGGTTCCTCAGCACTAAATTAGTAGGCTCAATATAAGTCCTAGGTAGTACAACCTTAAGGCGATCCAAGGATCGATCTAAGAAAATCTTAGGCTGAAGGAAAGGAAATAAACGCCCTATTTCCTCAATGCTAACTACAAATTCAGGTCCATTATAATACGTCCGAGTATAACACTCTCCATAAAAAGTCTGCACCCAATAATATCGCTGAGTTGTATCGAATGTATTCTGAGCAAAGTAATCCTGGAATACTTCGCTCTCCAAGAACACTGGCTCTAGGGTAGACTTTAAGTCATACCCCCATTGATAGCTATCGGCCTGGTTATCCAAACTGACAAGAATATCACCTTGATTCAAGATGACAGGTTGCGGCTGAGGAGCTAACTGGGGCGAAACGGGGATTTCCACATTCCCTATAGTAGAACATGAAAACAAATTTGTAACAACTATAGAAAGTCTCAAGGTATTGATAGGAGGAATCACTTGAATTCTAATGGATGGGGTAGTGTCTCCTGCAAAAAATAAGGAATCTTGTGATCTTCCATACCATTTGTATATTTCGGTGTCAGCGGGATTTTTAATGCTTAAAATAAGGTTTTCAGTCCCAGAGCAGAGAGCTATCGGATTTTGCTCAGAAAAGAGGACTTCAGGAGGAGAAGGTTTTACCGTAATCTCGCTTTCCAAAGTGTCTCCAATACATTGAGCGGGACCTTGACTGATTGAAAAAGCTTGATAAGGAAACACAATAGGAGCCGAAACAGGGTTCCCGTCAATGGTAATAGAATCTATGCCTGTCGTAGCATTAGGACCTTCCCAAAATATCGCAGATCCCTCAATAGTACTCCCCAAATAGATGGTAAGGCCTTCTTCGTAGCATAAGGTATCATCAAATGGCAATACAGAAGGGATTTCAAAGACTTCCACCTGAATGACCTCTGAGGTAGCATCTGCACACTGAGCTGCAGGACAGATGTACTGACAGCGATATAAGACGATCCCTGATTCCAGGGGGGTGTCTGAGAATATAGAAGAACTGTTAGGAATCTGATTCCATGATAGTCCAGCATCTCTGCTTTTCTCCCAATCGTATGAACATGTTAAGGCATTCATCGGAACTTCTGCTTCTAAGGTCACGGATTGACCTAGGCAAAGTATGGTATCCGAAGAAGATACAGCAATACTGTTTGGTTGTACCACCACCCAAGCGACCTCCTCATATGGAGAGTCATCACAACCTTCTCCTGAACAAATGATTTTCACCCTAAACTTAGCTATTCCAGTACCTATAGCGATAAAATTGCTATCAAGCACCCAGTTGGTTGAATTGGGTGCTTGATATTCATAGACAAAATTACAACTACCTGTCCCCCCTCCAGTTCCGGTGGCAATGACGCTCAAGGACTCGCCTTCGCAGACCGTATCGACTGCCGGAAGTTTAATCAAATTTGGTGCTTGGGGAGGTGAAACAACGGTAAGCTGAGCGCATGAAGAGTCGGCTGTTGCGTTTTGGAAAATCACTTTACACTTAATAGTATATGACCCGATGGGAAAATTACCAGGGCTGGTAATAACGGCAAACGTGTTTAAGCTATCCTGATAGAGGACCTGAGAAGCATAAGACCAAATATACGTCGAATCATTTCCTGGAACCGTAGCGACAAAGTTGACCATTCCCCCTATGCATACCTGGATAGTGTCTGGAGTAATGGTAACCTGGGATTTGCCAATCCTAGGAAAGGCAATAAATAAAACAATGAAACATGATATCCCCCAATGGATGAATTTAGTAAAGGAGTTTGATAACATAACACGGGAGTCAAGAGTAAGAAACAGACATAGAGGGAGTGGTGCTTAGATTTGAGTATACAAGAACTCAAACTCATCGCTCTGTACGTCTATATCTGTTAGACTTAATAATACGGAACTCCGGTATCATTACCAAATATTCAGCCCCGATGACAGGGTTTCTTATAAAAATACTTGACGGGTCTTTGCGCCCTAATTTGTATGACTTGTAATCTAGGGTAGACAAGTTTCCAAAACTCAAAAGCGTCAACATATTCCAAAAATACGGGTTTTGTTTTTTATAGGAAAACCCTGACTGAATGATGCAGAGGCCCACTTCACTGATGAAAATTTTTGACCGTTTAATTGTTTTTGATCATGAAAGAACAGAAGAATAAAGTCTAGGACATTTGGCATCATGCTCATCGCTATTGGGCGGATTTATTCCCTGATCTGCCTATCTACAGACATTTAACGCTTGTCTCAATCGATTGGTCGATATCTTTCCGGTTTTGCTTGGTTGCCCGGGTTTGATCTCCCAATAATATCCGAGGGACTATCAATTTGATCGATTCGTTTCCCATTATTACTTATTCAGATCAAGCTTTTAGGAAGTAAAAAGGTGATCCAGTAAGAATTCAGAGAACTAAATTCCTTGGGGATTGGGCTAGATTTACTAACACTTGCATGGTGCGATTTGATAATTGAGCCTAGTATAGGCTTCCTATTTCATTGTTTAGCTCTTCAAGTATAGATGGAGCTTGCACCTCTAGGGTAGGAGATTTCTTTCCCATGGTGAGGAATAAATTAATTCCCCCAACAAAACACTATCCGTTTCGCTTCTCATCGGAGTGCCAGCTCTCGAGTTGCGTCGGTGCGGTGTTTGGTTAGGAGGAGCAATGGCAGATTCCTGGTCATGGGAGAATACATAATCCGTCGGCGCATAGCAATGCAGCTGTAAGTTTTCTATCTCCGGCATGAAGGCTTCCGGAATGGCTACATATTGGAGTTTTCGATTCTTACTGATCTCAGCACGGATCCGGACCCGTTTCTCCTCCAGGATAATATCATCTACTTGTAATAGCCTAAGCTCACCCAGTCGGATAACAGTACAAGAGATAAACTGGCAGAATAACCACAAATATGGATTCTTTCGACATTTGGATAAGATTTCGTAAAACTTTCTAAGGGCCTGGCTGTAGGCATTCCATGAGGTTTGGGAAAGTTTCCGCTGATCGATGAGATAGGCTAAGAATTTTCGGTAATGATCTTCCGAAATAAGAAAGAGACCATAGGACCACCACTCAGCAAATGCTTTCAGTCTTGAATGATAGGTATGCCAGGCGCTTTTTGATCTCCGCAAGGCGAGCTAGCATTTTTTTAGGCGGGCTAAGAACCTGATGAACAAGCTTCCGCCGCTTTTGTCCATAAAAAAATCCCCTCGCTTACGCTCGGGGACATTTTTTTGCTTGCAGAGAGTGAGGGAGTACGAAGCGTGATCCCCTTTGGGAGGAATTAAGTACAAACAAAAAACACCTCCTCACTTCGTTCGGGTTTTTTCATCCGCCCTTCGCTT
>CAYGTH010000210.1:7854-12189 GCA_964352745.1 uncultured Bacteroidia bacterium | reverse complement strand
GGCGGGTTGGCCTCAAAAATATGGCGAGGGCGGCCTGATGCGCGTTGGGCTAAAATTTTTGTGAGTTTTTTGTTTCTTTTTTGCTCACCAAAAAAGAAAAAGAGGGTTGAGGAAAGAAGGGATTATGATAAAAAGTCAGTGGGAATCGAAGTTGATAAAGTAGAATTAGAAAATCACATAACCCGGTCATCAGCTTTATAATCGGATTATGCTTCACAATATATGCTATGGAAAATCATCGTAACCGGCGAAATAATCTGATTCAAATCGACGATAAGTTGATCAGTTCAGAATTGAAAGATGAATTTTTTGCCTGTGACATTCTCAAATGCAAAGGTGCCTGTTGCGTAGAAGGAGACCTGGGAGCACCGGTCTCGAAGGCAGAACGCAAAATATTGCAGGAGGTATATGAAGAGGTGAAACCCTATTTGCGGAAAGAAGGAATTCAGACGATTGAAAAAGAGGGAACCTATGTGGAGGATTTTACAGGAGAGTTTTCTACCCCGCTGGTGAATGGAAAAGAGTGTGCGTACGTTACTTTTTCAGACATTGGCATTGCTTTATGCGGGATCGAACAGGCATGGCAAGACGGGAAGATTGATTTTCAGAAGCCGGTTTCCTGCCATTTGTATCCGGTACGGATTTCAGAATTCAAGGACTTTGATGCGCTCAACTATGATCGCTGGGATATATGCAGCGATGCTTGCAACAAAGGAACCGCTGGTGGTATCCGGGTCTATGAGTTTGTCAAAGATGCGCTGACCCGAAAGTATGGCGCCGAATTTTATAAAGCCCTGGATACCGTAATCAAAGATCAATTGGCAGCAGAAGAACACGAATAGCTAACGGATTACGTTTTGCTTGTACAGACTCAAACTGTAGGCTCAGGTAAGGTATCCAGCATTCCGACTCTCGCATGGCGGGATTTTCGATTGTATGTTAAACCAAAGGTTTCCCACAAGGCGGGTTGGCGTTGCAGAAGCCATAGGGAACAGGAGCGGCATGTGTGGCTGGTATTGGCTTCTGCAATTTTTGCCCCACTTTTTTAAAAAAGTGGGAAGAGAGTTCACAACCGAAAATGGGTTAGAACCCTGTGCCTGATTCACCAAGGGGGCAGACAACATGCAAATTACGCTAATGAATATGAAAAAATACGGATATATACTCTTCCTCCTCACATTGTTTTCCCTCTCCTGCAAAGAAACCGTTGATCCCCTTGATCCGACGATAGCAAGAGGAGAAGTTGCTTCATACGAATTGATTCAATCTTTCAGCAAAGACCAAATCGACTCGGTAGTTCAGGCCATCTTTCCGCCCTTGTTTGCCGCATCGATCGAACCGCAGCAAGGCGCTGATGTGTACAAAGTGCTGTATGGATCCATAGACGAAAAAGGAAATCCGGTTACCCTTTCCGGAGCGATTTGTTTTCCGCAGGATACGGCTACTTCCTTTCCCCATGTCAGCTATCAGCATGCGACGATCACGAATAAAGAGCAGGTTCCTTCACGAGGATATCCGGCTTCCTACGAAATGTTTATCGGCCTGATCCTCGCAGGTGATGGTATGGTGGTATCGGCAACGGACTACCTGGGTTTAGGCGATTCGGAAGGAATTCATCCCTATATTCATGCCGAAACAGAAGCAACGGCCTCCCTGGATATGATCAGAGCTGCACGGTTAGTTGCCAGTGAACTAGACAAGGCACTGGATCGTGAACTCATGGTGGCGGGCTACTCACAAGGCGGACATGCGACCATGGCCCTGACCCGAATGATCGAGGAAGACTTTGCTATGGAGTTCACACTTACAGCTTCTTCACCGATGGCAGGCCCCTATGATTTGTCAGGGACGATGAAAGAGAAACTTTTGGCAGACGAACCATTTGGATCGCCGCATTATGTGCCCTACCTCATTATGGGGTATGATCGGGTGTATGAGCTGTTTGATTCACCTGCGGATTACCTCATTGAGCCTTATGCGAGTCAGGTGGCGTCCCTCTTTGCAGGAACGAATAGTACTCAGGATATTGACCAAAGCCTGCCTGCTATTCCCAAAGAAATGTTGCGACCGGAAGTAGTGGAAGCCCTCGAAAATGATCCCAGTTATCCGCTCAACATTCGCTTGAAAGAAAATGACCTCTACGACTGGACTCCCACGACTCCCATGCGACTGTACCATTGTCTGGCTGACGACCTCGTTCCCTATGCCAACTCTGAAATCGCGCTTTCCAGTTTCCAAAATAACGGCGCTACCGATGTTGGTCTCTATACACCTGATAATCTCAACGGACTGGATTTTGGACATGAAGATTGCGCAGGACCGTCGTTATTAGGTACGAGGAGTTGGTTTATGGATTTGGTGGAGTAGGGGAGGCTGCTAAAACCCCTCAATTGGCCAGGCGAATATCAGTAGCGGAACCGATATTCGCCTGACCAATTTTCACAACAAGGGACTCAATACCCGTGCAAGCGACTCAGCAAGCTTAACCGATCGCTTGCGCTGCCGAAAAGTCTCCAGATCGAGTTCCCGGCTGCTGTGTACATCTTCCCGAAAATCGCGTTCCAATTCACCTGCGACTGCCTCGTCATACAGGAGGGCATTCACTTCAAAGTTTTGGTCAAAACTACGGATATCCAGGTTGGCGGTACCGATAGAGGCAAAGACGCCATCTACCATCATGAGTTTGCCGTGGTTGAAGCCTTTTTCATATACATAAAAGCGGACGCCTGCTTCGAGGAATTCCTGGACATAAGAATAAGAAGCCCGAAGTAAAATGCGGGAGTCGGAACGGCTGGGTAGGAGGATACGGACATCTACGCCACTCATTGCCGCAGTTTTGAGGGCGGTAGAAATGCTTTCATTCGGAATGAAATAGGGCGTAGAGATATAGACATATTTATCAGCGGTGGTGATGGCGGCAAAATAGGCTTGCATGATACTGGCCCAGTCTGAGTCAGGGCCGCTGGTTACAATCTGGACGAGGGTGCTTGCTTCGATGGAAGCATGCGGGGGAAAATACTTACCAGAAGCGATCAGTTGTTTACTGGCAAAGTACCAATCCATCAAAAAAACAGTTTGGAGGCAGGAAGCCGCTTCGCCATCTACTTGTAAATGGGTATCTCTCCAAATCCCCATGCCGGGTTCGCCATCTATATAGCGATCTCCAATGTTGAGTCCCCCCACAAAGGCCGTTTTTCCATCTACGATGATGATCTTTCTGTGATTTCGATAGTTGACCCGGCTGGCAAACAGGGGAAACCGAACGGGCATAAAGCTATACACAGCAACGCCTGCTTCTTTCAGCGAACGGATATAGGCATTTGATAATTCCCAACTGCCTACGGAGTCGTAAATGAGCCGGACTTCTATGCCCGCTTGTGCGCGTTCGATCAATATATCCCGAATCTCCCCGCCGATGGTGCCATCCTCGATGATATAATATTCCAGATGAATATGATGCCGGGCCGATCTTAAAGCTGAAAGAATAGCCGCAAACGTTTCTTTTCCATTATGAAGAACCTGTACCTGGTTTTGTTCGGTCAGGAGGGCCTTGTTATTGTTGAATAGCAAGGTCATAATGGGTTGCTTGCTCGTGGCATGAGCCGCTACGAGTGCATTTTCGTCAGGTAATTGGAGGAAAGCCTGCTGGCTAAAGGTGTCAATTTGTTTGAGGTCCGACATGTTTTTGCGGGAGAAGAGTTTATTTTTTCGATAATTCCTCCCAAAAAACAGGTAGAATAAAATGCCGATCAGCGGCAAAAAAATGAGAACGAGGGTCCAGGCAATGGTCTTGGCGGGAGACCTGTTTTCGAGAATAATGATACCTACCGTCGAAAGGGTCGTGATAATAAAGGCGATTGCTGCCATTATCCATACATGGTTCCAGGGATTCGCCCAATTGATACTGATCTCGCCCATGGGGATTGTCTGCTTGTGTATAGACAAGATAGGAAGGGAGAGGAGGATTGGCAAGCGCCTTAACCGAGTTATTCGATCATCCCAGCGCGACATCCAGGATCATCATAACGGTAAAACCCAGCATCAGGCCCATTGTTGCCAGGTCTGCATTGCCCCCACTATGCGATTCCGGGATAACTTCTTCCACGACTACAAAAATCATGGCACCAGCGGCAAATGCGAGGGCATAAGGCAAAATACTTGTTATCTGAATAACGGCAATTGCTCCTGCAACGCCTGCTATCGGTTCGACGATGGCTGAAAGCTGGCCATACCAAAAACTCTTGCCTCGACTCATTCCCTCTCTTCGTAAAGGAAGTGAAATCGCCATACCTTCAGGAAAATTTTGCAGACCGATCCCAATGGCGAGACTAACAG
>CAYGTH010000210.1:0-7844 GCA_964352745.1 uncultured Bacteroidia bacterium | reverse complement strand
TGCTAAGGTTGCGGAAGGCAATCCTAGTGCTGCTCCTCCAAATGCGACCCCTACTGCCAATCCTTCTGGAATATTATGAAGCGTGATGGCAGTTACCAGCAGGATGCTTTTCTGCCATTGCGTTTTGGGACCCTCAGCTTCCTCCATTTTCATATGTATATGAAGATGCGGGAGTAATTTATCAGTGGCCGCAAGAAATACGCCTCCGAGCATAAAGCCCAAAGCAGCGGGAAACCATTCGGGAACAGAGCGTCCTTTCGACATCTCGATAGCTGGTGCAAGCAGGGACCAATAACTCGCAGCAATCATTACCCCTCCGGCAAATCCAAACATAATATCCAGTACTTTTCGGTTGACAGATCGTGTAAAAAATACTAAAGCCGCTCCGCATGCGGTTACCCCCCAGGTAAAGAGGGTCGCATAAAGAGCTTGCCATACGGGAGGTTGTTCGCGAAAGGCGTCAATGAGGGTTTCCATAGATAAAAATATACTACCGATTTTCATATGCTAGCGTGCATTCTATCAGGGAGGCAGTTGATTCTTATCAGCATTTTGGTAAGTGGAGTCGGGAGGGGGAAAGGTTTGCTACCCGAAACAATCAGAATGTTTTGTAGTTTCACCTGTTGGAAAAGCACCAAGAATGGATTCACTGACCCAGATTGTATTAGGCGCGTCGATGGGCGAGGCGGTATTGGGAAAAAAAGTAGGCAATCGCGCAGCGCTATGGGGAGCTATTGCAGGTACCATTCCCGATCTCGATGTGATTGTAAATGTATTCGGTTCTGAATTGGATTCGCTGGTGCATCATCGGGGATTTACCCATTCGATTGCGTTTAGCTTCCTTTTTGCGCCTGTATTGGGCTGGCTCATATTTCGCATCTACAAAGGGAAATACGGGACGATGAGGGATTGGATGAAAGTCTCCTTCTGGGCCTTGTTTACCCATCCGATTCTGGATAGTTTTACGACTTGGGGCACACAACTCTTTTTGCCTTTCAGTGATTATCGGGTCGCGTGGAATAGTATTTTTGTGGTGGACCTCGTTTATACCCTCCCTTTTTTGATCTGTCTGACAATCGCCTTATTTCTTCGACGAGAGAGTCGTTGGCGTCGGGTTTGGAACTGGGCAGGAATAGGACTCAGTAGTTTTTATCTGGTGCTGACGCTGGCCAATAAAGGTTTTGTGCATGCTAATTTTGTGAATTCGCTGCATTTTCAAGGGAAGAGTTATAATCGACTCAAAACCTATCCTACGCCGCTCAATAATCTGCTTTGGTATGCAGTAGCGGAAGAGGAATCAGGATTTGATGTGGGCTATTTTTCACTGTTTGGAGACCCCTCGAAAATCACCTTTCGATATATCCCCAAAAACCACCAATTAATCCCCCCGGAAAAACAAAATAGGGTAATTGATCGTCTTAGATGGGTGAGTAAGGACTTATATGTAGTCCGGGAACAGGCGGATACCTTGTTGTGGCATGACTTGCGGTTCGGGATATTTAATGGTTGGCAGGAGGAGGAAGACCCGGAATTTGTCTTTACGTATCAACTGTTGGAAGCAGACAGCACTTTTGTGGGAATTAAGTCTGTACGGCCTGATCCCGCTGGTTTGACAAAAGAAGATATGCAGATTTTTTGGCGCAAAATGTGGGGAGAACCATAATTTTGTTTGGGAAAATCCGTTGTTCAGATAGTTATTTTGTAAAAAAGTTTGCAATGGGAAGAACTTTGGCAGCCTTTTTGGACTGGGTTTGTCAGATTCACCAAGGAGGTGTTTCTGCTCTGCAGATGTAATGCTTTTTTAAGGATAGATCGGGAAATTTCCTGAGTGGTCCCTACTTTTACAGAATCTTGCATTGTATAATTCTCTTAATATTACCAAAAAATGAAAATGATCCGCTTCCTTCTCCTGGGTTCAATGTTGAGCGCTACCCCTTTTATTTTTGCTCAAACTACTATGGAAGTGTCTAACGATACGGAAGAATCCAGTTGGGACGAGATAAGTGTCGAAGAAGAAGATCTGGTGGCTATGCGCTTGCTGACCCAAGGGGATGCAGGGGTAAGGCTGACAAAAGCTGAATGGAGAACTGAACAAAATCAGGTAAATGAAGTGCGGTTGGAGTTGGAGGGGGAAATGGCAAGCCTGGTGAGACGAAATGAAATTCTGATCCAGCAAAATGTAGAGCTGGCAGAAAAGAATGAAATGCTAAAAGCGCAAAACGATATTCTGGCAGAACTCAATCAATCTGTATTGGCGGAAAGTGATGCTATTGTAGAGGGCGATGATTTTGTAGATGAATATGATGAGGAGCAAATTAATCGCAATCGTCAGTTGGTCGAATCAAATGAGCGGAAGATCAATTCGCATGAAGAAGTGATCGTGGAGAATGAGCGGCTAATTGAGGACATCACCTCGATGGTCGAAGAAAATGAAGAGCAGATTCAAAAATATACTGAGATGATAGAAAGCGTAGAAGACGTATCAAATTCTAATGAAATTTTGATTAGCGAAGACTAGTCATTTCTATCCTAAAAGATAAAAACCCTGCCTCTTATATTGAGGCAGGGTTTTTATTTTCCCCTGTTTTTAACATTCGTGTTAAAGTGCTTACCAGCCGTGTCGCGAATAGTTGCCCTTCTGGTTGGTATTGGCTAATCTTGAGTACTCAATTAAATAACCATCATGAAAACTATATTCTCGATAACTCCTCTGACCCTGATGGCATGTGTATGCCTCGTGTTTTTTGCTTGCGAATCTGATCCCGATGGACCGGTATTACCTGACAACCTCATTTCCCTGAATTATGATGACGACAATGTGGATGCCCCGAGTTTACCTGCCAATTCCTATGAGGCAGGGGTGCGGTTTCCCGCCAGTCAGATGAATACATATACAGGAAATCGTTTGATGGAAGCCAATTTTTATGTCGAAGAAATCCCATCTTCCTGCGTGTTGCAGATTTATGTAAGGTCTGATTCCAATACACCGGACAGCCTCGTGTACAGTGCAAATGTACAAGGAGAATTGCGGGCCGGGCAATGGAACAATCATGAACTGCGTACGCCCTACGAATTGACCGGCGAAGACCTCTGGATTACCCTTGCATTTTCCCATACCGGACAGCAGCGTACAATTGGGTGCGATACGGGACCTGCAGCTACCAATGGCGATTGGCTACTCGATGCGGCTGATGATTTATGGATCCCACTCAGTCAGCGTGCTGCGATTAATATCAATTGGAATATTCGTGGCGCAATCGAGCGGTAAAAACGAAAAATTAAGGCGGCATTATTCTTTCCCTTATGGAAACCCTTGTTGGGTTGCTTAAATTGGGCCATAGATTGATTTGCTATGGCCCAATTTCGTGTATTGGTAGTGCCGCTTGACTGGGGCCTCGGTCATGCCACCAGGTGCGTGCCGGTTATTCGGGAATTACTGAGGCAAGGGGCTGAGGTAATATTGGGTGGCAGCGGAGGCAGCCTGGCGGTATTGCAACAAGAATTTCCCGATCTGTCGACCTTACCCTTTCCCGCTTACGGAGTCCGGTATAGTAAAAGTAGCTTTCAGGTTCCCGGACTGCTGCAGCAATTGCCGCGTTTGCTTCGGGTTATCAGGGCGGAGCATGACCTGCTCGAAACCGCTATTCGGAGCCATCAGATCGAGGCGGTCATCTCTGACAATCGCTATGGCCTTTGGTCCAGGAAGCTCCCAACAGTATTTATCTGCCATCAATTGAGGATTCAGCTTCCCAGGCTTTTCTCTTTATGGGAATCGCAGCTTGCGTGGCTGCATCAACAATTCATCGACCGCTTTTCTCAATGCTGGATACCCGATTTTCCCGGTCCGGATAACCTGTCTGGAAGGCTTACCGAATTACCTGCGGACCCATCCGAGATGCAATTTGTGGGGGCCTTGTCCCGATTTGAGAAAATGGCCCCCATAGAAGACCGGTTTTCGAATCCGTTATTGGGCGACCAGCTTCCCACAATAGCTGCTGTGCTTTCGGGGCCTGAGCCACAGCGAACGATGCTGGAGGATATAATCGTGGCGCAAAGTCAAAAACGGGAGGCTTCTATTTGGATCATACAAGGGAAAGCGGGCTCTCAGCAGGTGATCTGGGAGGGAAATGTCACGCGGATTGGATTTATGGGAACAGAAGATTTACACAGACTCTATACGCAGGTACCGATCCTGATCTCTCGTCCGGGCTATAGCAGTTTAATGGATTTTGCTCAATTGGGCCTACAGAAAATGATCCTGATTCCTACGCCAGGACAAACGGAGCAGGAGTATCTGGCCACCCGTCTGGAACGTCAACAGGTTGCACCCATGTTTCGGCAAGCTGATTTCCAATTGGGAGCCGCAATAGGGAGGCTTGGAGAATATAGCGGTTTTGAAAAAGAATTGCCGTCGGGCGATTTTCTCCTGGAAAAAGCCGTTTCGAAGCTCCTGGAAATGGTTTGATGAGATTGCCAGGCATATAAAAAGCAGCTACACAGGTATTTGTATAGCCGCTTCTTATTTTTTTCATGAAGGATTACAAGTCCAGAGAATAGGAATACAGTCGATTCCTGCCATAATAGAATCCTTCTATTTTTACCTCACCCCGCTTTTGCTCAAAAAATGCAGCGAGATCCTGTGCAGATTGATAGCTCTTGCCATCTACACGCAGGATAATGAAGCCTTCCCGCATTTCAGTTTGTTTGCGAATCTTGCCGGCATACAGTCTATTGACGTAGACGCCTTGTGTAATGCCGATTCTCTCCCGGGCTTCCTCATTTAAATCACTCAACTCTACGCCGAGTTCATTTAGTTTTTCATTGCGCTCCATCCCCAAAATCTCGGTTGTACCATATTGATTGGTAAGTCCGATTTCTTTTTGGATTCGCTTTCCCTTTCGGACCAAATCCAGTTTGACCTGATCACCGGGGCGATTCCTTCCCACAATTTCAAGGAGCTTGGCTTCATTCTTGACCGGAATACCGTTGATTCCCACGATAATATCCCCTTTCTCGATTCCAGCTGATTTAGCACCTCCATCCTCATACAAATCTCCGATCAGTACGCCTTCGGAAATGTCGAGATTGAGCGAACGGGCCGTATTGCCATCCAGGTTAGACATATCTATTATCCCCAGGAAAGCGCGCTGAACCATTCCATATTCTTTGAGGTCTTCAATTACTTTTTTGACAATGTTTGCCGGGACTGCAAATGCATATCCTGCATAGGCACCAGTAGGGGAGGCAATGGCGGTATTGACCCCAATGAGTTTTCCATTCATGTCAACGAGTGCGCCCCCGCTATTTCCCGGATTTACGGCTGCATCTGTTTGGATAAAGGATTCAATGGCCAACTCATCTTTGATAATTTCAAGGTCCCGACCAATCGCACTGACAATCCCTGCGGTAGCCGTAGAGGCCAGGTTAAAGGGATTTCCAACTGCCAGCACCCAGTCTCCGACCCGTATCTGATCTGAGTTTGCCAGATCAACGACTGGCAAGTCGCTTGATTCGATTCTAATAAGCCCCAAATCCGTAGAAGGGTCTGTACCGATCACCGTTGCGGTAAAGGTGCGATTATCGAAGAGGGTTACTTCCAACTCATCAGCGTCCTTGATTACGTGATTGTTCGTTACAATATATCCGTCTTTGCTGATGATAACGCCCGATCCACTTGAAACTGCTTGTCGGGAATTACCGCCCTGCTGCCGAGGCTGTACCCCAAAGAAGTCGTAAAAAGGATCATAATTCCGCACGCTGTATGTCCGGATAGACTTGATGTGGACGACTGCTGACATAGTTTTCTCAGCTGCGATATTGAAATTCTTGGGAAAATCCGCCGATAGGTGATTAGGACCAGAATCCGTGAGTTGGACCGTATTTCGGGTTTGAACCATCGGGGAGGCCTCGTCGCTTGAAGGCTGATGGGTAGAAGTTGCCGTATCCGTCTGCTCCGCTTGCAGGCTTATTCCGTAGTGATAGGCTGCCAGGGTAAGACAGCTGACAATCAGAGACACAAAAACCGTAGAAATAGTACTTTTCATATCGTATGCGATGTTAATGGGTGCTGTTATGTACGACAGGAAAAAGTGCTGGGTTACTTTATCGAGAATAGAGTTTAGCTACTTTTTCGAATTTTTGGAAAGGTTATGATAAGGAGATAATATTGTTGGGCGAATAAATATTGAATAGCTGCATACTTTATTAAACAGAAAATACCCTATATTGTATGTATTAAAGGAGTCTTATACCTCCGAATAATCTGCCTTAATTCTTATTGACGTTATGAAAACACTCAAAATCGTAAGTGTATGCGTGCTGCTTTCACTGGTCTCATTCTCAGGCGCATTTGCACAAACTAAAAAGCAACTCAAAGCAGAAGTTGAACGCCTTCGGGAAGAATTATTTGCCCTGAATCAAGATAACCTGGTGCTCAAGCATCAACGAGACGAATTGACAGTCCAAAATGAAACCTATGCGGGAAATCAAAATGCGCTCCAGTCCGAAATCAACCGACTCGAACGGCGGATTGGGGTGATGGAACAAGAATATGAAGACCTTGTCGATGCCTACCAGGATATCAGAGATGATAAACTCGCCAGTGGTGGGGGTACCGGAGGTGGAGTTATTACCGGTCCTGACCGGTCAGAGTCCAGGACTTGTGCTTTACTGGAAACCCAGTTAACAGAAAATACTTCCTATGCGCTGGATTATACGCGGTTAACCTCAGAGGGATGGGGCGTGCAGGTATATTCCTTTGGAACCTTATGCCAGGCTGAGGAAAAGGCTGCTGTCTTTTCGCAACAATACAAGATGTATAAAACCTACATTCGGGTGAAGCAGGTCAACGGCCGCCGGATTTATTCGGTCGTGTATGGTTCGCTGAAAGATCAGCAACAAGCCCGTACCTATTGTAATAATTTCCGGAAGATCGCGAAAGATAAGGCTGGTAAGTCTGCTTTTATTGTCCAGCACTGATCCCTACTACCGAATTGAATCGGTAACAATATCATATTCCCCTCTCGATAAACTACGCATCATCAGATGCAGCGCTTATAAAGAGGGGAATTTCCATGTAAAGCCTACTGCTTTTGTGTAAAGCATGTATCAAATATGTGCGCCATTTCCATTCATCGGTACAGCAGCACCTTCCTGAGCGAGTTCCACCCGGATGAAGGTATGCTGGCTAATCCCGAGAATCTCAGCAATTTCACACAGGCGAGCGAGGCTGGCTGATTGGTAGTCAGTAGCTTCGTATCGCTGGATTTGCTGCTCCTTCATCCCAAGACGCTCTGCGAGTTCTCGATGGGTCAGGCGCTGATTGATACGAGCTTGTATCAGCATCTCCGATATTTGATTGAAAGACGCGTATTCCAGTTCGGAAGTATAACGCGAGCGTACACGTTCATAATCCCGAATTTCTTTCACGAGGATGTTATGTTGTAACTGGACGGCTTCCTCGTATGCGCTCATGGAATGCGCGGTATGGCTGCCGTTAGGACGCTTATCCTGGAACTTACCGAGGGTTTTTGCAAACTTCTCAGCTTGAGCTTTAGCGGACCGGTATTGTTTTTCATTCTTGAGCATACGGTCTCCGTGCAAAAAATGAGCCACCCAATCATTTGATTGTGGGATTTATGCAGGACATTCCCTACTATTTTGGGGTAAAAGCTTACATTTTAAGAAAACAGGCACACGATTTTGTTGTGTTGTCGATTCTATAACTTTTTTTATCGTACGAGTTGCTTTTTACAGGATAAGCTATTTTCTTTGCAAAGCATTTTTAAGCATTCCTCCTTAGCTCAGTTGGTTAGAGCGGTTGACTGTTAATCAATAGGTCCTTG
>CAYGTH010000209.1:0-12194 GCA_964352745.1 uncultured Bacteroidia bacterium | reverse complement strand
TCTGCGGGTAAGCTTACCGGAAGAATGGGGAATTGAAATGAGCTGCAAAAACAGGTTACTCGTAAGCTATCGTAACCTTTGCGGGCTTGCCAGCACCTTCCAGGATCTGCAAACATGCAGGAGAAAGGCCGATAATCGCATTGGATTGTGCATCGAGCTGACCTACAATCAGCACTTCGATATATCCCGGATTATTAGGGATGCCCATTTTAACTTTTGCGCCGGCAGGTAATGTCTTATGGACGCCGTAAAACCGGATCTTTTCAAGACTCAGGTACTCAAACCGGCTATAAACGCCTGTCTCAAGCTGAGGCGCTGCTGCGCTACTCATGCCACGACTTCCGATATATTCGGTAGAGGCGGTGCTCAGGTTGGAATTCCCGCGCGCATTTCCCCGGTAGGTGGCTGCTGCTCTTTCTGCGGAGGAAAGTTGCCGACTTGTCTGAGACTGTAACTCACTCCGGAAAGAATAGCGAACAGTATCGACTGCTTGAGCGCGATAGCGCTGGGTAACTGCTGGAGCCGCATTCTTTTTGATTTGCAATACATCACCAGTGCGAACATCGCGGATGCCCTGGTTCCAGGATGAAAGCTCGTCAGGACGTACTTCATACGTGTCTGCAATCGAGTAAATATCGTCTCCATCCTGTACCCGGTACCATTCCGTAGTCGTTTTTTCTGCTACCTGTCCGCGAATAGGTTGGGCAGTACCCTGATAGCTCGATTGCGTATCGCGGAAGTCTGTACTTCCCCGGGTATTGCCCGCAGGATTACTGGTTGCATCGGGGCGGGAAACAGTAGCCAGTGTGGCATTATTGATAGGTCGTTCTTGCGGAACAGTAGGGGTTTCTTCGAGAATTTGCAACTCTGCTGCGATGAGGCTGGAAGGCCCTACGTAGCCATCGGCGATTTCACGGGCAAAGTCATCCAAAGAAGAAACAGCCTGTGCTTTTGTAACTGGTTTTTCTGCGATTTTAAGACTGGAAGTAACCGTTGCGGCCGTACTGCGGGCAGTGGCGGTCCTGGTAACTTGATTTTTGACAATCAGTATTTGACCGGGAAAAATGTTCGCATTACTCATACCGTTGAGTTTTTTGATCTCGGTGGTAGAGGTCTTAAAAGTTTGAGCCAGTTCATAGAGGGTGTCGCCCTTCTTGACAACATGTGTTTGGGTGCTTGCACCCGTTTCCTGATCGGTAGGAAATATCAGTTGTTGAGCGTGAACCATAAAGGCTGGCATCAGGAGAAGAATAAGTAAAAAACGCGCAGAAACGCGAGAGAGCGAGCGGACAATTGAATTGGGGATTCCAGTCATAATACGATACTCTATTTCGATAAAAGGGAAAATCAAATGGTTATTCTCAGCCAGTTCATCCTGGGTAACAACATCAGGAATATCGAGTAAAACGCGATGGTGATTTGTCGTTCCAGCAAAGACTCTACCAGCATGATCAACATAAACATAACGACAAAAGAGAGAAAAATAATTGAATTTTCGTCTCGATTAAATATTATTGGATGTAAAAGTACAAAAATCAATGTAAATATCCCGGCAATTCCCAGGCCCGCCAAATGCTCAAGGTACTGATTGTGAGGCATGTGCATGGGGGTGGTAAAGTCGAGGGTAATACCATCTGCTTCATACTGTTTCAGGAGCTCTGATTCGAGATCTGCGGGACTACTGCCCCAGATTGGGTATTTCTGGAATACTTTCAGACTCGTTTTCCAGGCCAAAAGGCGCATGCCAATGGAAAAATTACGCGATTGGCCGCTTGTACTCAGGGATTGCTCGATATCGTATCTACTCACATTGATTCGATGCTGAAAAGAGGGAATCAGGTAATAAGACAAGAGGGGGGCAGTAATGATGAATACGAGCATAGCCCCTCCCAGCTTGAATTTTTTATTCTGAATAATCAGCACGATAGACATTAACAACAATACCCCATAGAAGGCCAGCAAGCCCGACCGGGAAGTAAGGATATGAAGCCCTGCCAGGTTGATGAAAACGGCAGCAAAGAAGAGAATCCGTTCCGCTTTGTGAAAAAATACCTTCCGGGAAGCAAGGTGTACAATTCCTAAAAACACACTGAATGCCAGCATCAGCCCAAAATGGATATGGCTGGTCTTACGGACAATTTTGATATGCTTATTGTATCTGATGGACTCAGTTACAGAAGCAAAATCCTGAAAATAAGTCCATAAGGTGAGCAGGGCGATCAGGCTCAGGGTAAGTATGAATGCAGCAAGGATGACAAAGAACTGCTTTTCGCTAAAGCGCGGCAGAATCGAATAGGCGAGGGGGAGCGAAAGCAAGGAGAGTTTGATGACTAAATCTTCCTGCCAAATTGCATAGTGCTCAGTAAACAATACTGAGACCAGGGGCAAAAAAAATAAAAGGCTTTGAACTACTCCACGTGTATCCCGCCACAAGGGCCGAATACTTCTTTCCCGCCACATTTGCCAAATCGCTGCAAAGGCCAGCGCACCTGTGCAAATGCTAAGGGCAGCTTTGGACGTACTTAAGCCGATTACCGCAACCACAGTCGCCATCCAGGCCAAATGGACCGGCTGGAAGTCAGAAAACTGCCAGGTTTTACGGTTCATATGACTCGACATCGGAAGGTATGCTCCATTTAGAAAACAAAATATTCAATCTCTTCAAATATCTATCATCGCTGATTATAAGCTTCCACAATATGGTCGAGGTCGCGATATCGAAGTTGACGGGTACGGATTTGTTTGGAAAGCTCTGGCATGTCTCTAAAAAAACGACTCATGTCCAGGGTGAAATTTTCTTTCCGCACTTTTTTCAAGTGTTGAGGATTCGCTTGTCGGGCCAGATAGTACCGGGTAAATGTTAGTGAAAATCTGCCTCTTGGACTGGAAAGATGATTAATTCCGCTGTATCGAAGCAGGCGCATCTCTCCGGATTCTTCAATTTGCAGAAAGGCATAAAACTCCCGGCTTAAGCCACTTACAAACAGGTCTTCTCCCCGTTTATAAGCCTTGGCATCATCCGGTTCAAAAAACTGACTCCGTGCCCCTTTCTCTGTTTTGAATTCTACAATTGCAGAACTTCGCTGGGTGGTGTACGGCCAGAACTTTTTGATATAGCCTCGAAGGGTGTCATTCTCATAGGTAACCACATATCCTTCCTGCCAGTGTTGGCTGAAAGAAGAAGTAACAGAAGCAAGGAGGATCAAAAGTAGCAGGCAGAAGCCCGAAAAACGGGTCATAAGCATTCAAGATTACTGATCAGATCTCCTGCCCCATCGGCGAGACCTATTTCAATACAATAGAGGTGCTAAGCGTTTGAATATCTTCGCTTAACTCCTTGAAATTCGCTTCGATGACGACTTCGCGGTTTTTCTTCCCCCCCATAGTAGCCTCAGCAGAAGAATAAATCGCTTTAACGGGCTTCTTAAAGGCAAATTTCAACCGGTAAGACATCGACTCCATGATTTGCAGGGCATATTCTGAAGATTCATCATCCCCCAACAACTCGCTGGTATCCATGTTCTTGGTCATCATATGTGTCCGGGTAATGGCACCATCTTCCTCTTTGAAAAAAGTATGAATGTCTGCACTCGGATCATCAATTAATATCTTATTTAAGGCATTATTCAAGGCCCAAATATTTTTGAACTTGAAGGTAAGGCCATACAGATAGTTGTCTTTATCCTCAATTGCCTCAGCACTGGAAATGCCGTCAATCTGGTTGAGCTTGTCTGCTATGTCGATAAAAGACATGTCTTCGCCCATCGGATTCGCTCCTCCTTCCTCCTCTTCTGCCATCTCCAAAAGCTGGGACATTTCGCTCATGTCAATGGTGTATTTCATGGTTCCGGAGCCATTGGCCTTAAAGGTATAAGACTCTTCAATGGTAATACAGGAACTAAAACTGAGAATAAGGGCAATACAGAGGACCGAAAAAATTGTTTTCATAGGGGTTATGTAATGTTTTTTAGCGAAGTCAATATACGGATTTGCTTTTGGAAAACACCAGCAAGTACTGGAATTCTTGTAAAATCCACTGTGCGGATGTAGGTAAGAATTGGGGAAATATGACATTTATTTCTCCCCCCAACGGTATCCTTTGGGATCTAATCCCAACTGGTCGATCACCCGATGCACAACGGTATCTACGACTTCCTCAATCGTCTGGGGATGTGAATAGAAGGAAGGAACTGCGGGTAAAATAACGCCTCCCGCGAGAGTTACCTTTCGCATGTTTTCGATGTGAATCAGGTTGAGTGGGGTATCTCTTACGACGCAAATCAGCTGACGCCTTTCTTTCAGAATTACATCAGCACCGCGCGTGGTAAGGTCATCGGAAAAGCCTGCTGCAATCCGGCCCAGGGTTCCCATAGAACAGGGGATGATAACCATGTGCATGTATCGGGCAGAGCCTGAGGCAAAAGGAGCCCGGTAATCCATTCGGTCATAGATCTGGAACGGGATATCAGGCTGTTCGCCCAGTTCGTGGTGCCAGACATCCGGCGCATTTTTAGACAAGACAACACTTACTTCTACCTCCTCAAAACGCGAAAGCTGCTCCAAAAACTGTTTTGCATATATACTTCCACTCGCTCCGGTTACGGCAACTGCAATTTTTTTCATAATTTTTGGTCAAAAAAAGAAAATTGTTCTGTAAACTTTTCATTTTTTCGTAAAATAGCACTTTGCGCAGATTTATCTTGGCATTATGCCAGCGGCTAACTATACTACGACGGAGAACCCCTGCGGGGAAACCTTGCATATGAGAAGACTGTTAACGGTCGTATTTTGTTTGATGGGAGGGATATACCTCGCTTCTGCCCAGGAAGTGAGTTTTTACCTGAATCAGGACACTTTATCACTCGATGATGAATTGGAAGTAAATGTATGGCTTTCCGGGAATCAGCAGGTGAACCCTAAATTTCCTGAGATAGAAGGTTTTGAAAAAAAAGAACTCCGTACCCGCCGGGAGCGGACAGAAAGCGGAATTGAAACTGTTTTTAGTCAGCACTATCGGCCGCTGGAATTGGGCTCGTATCAGTTGGCTCCTTTTGAAGTAAAAGCGGGGAAAGACGCCTATTTATTTCCCGGCCGGGAGTTGGTCGTGCTCGAAAGCGAATTGTTTCGTGAAAATTACCTCGAAGAATCAGTAGATGCTTTTCTGGATTTTCGGATCAATAAGACGGAGTGTTACGTCGGGGAGCAAGTGATGGCTGAAGCCTTATTTTACATTGCGAAAGAGGATGTTGCCAAAATCAGATTGGATCCGGAAGAATTTAACGCCTTTGGGCAGCGGGTAAATAATCCCGAATTTTGGGAAGAGCGATTGGAGCATCCCGAACGATTTTCCAGGGAGCGCAGGGTGGGGAATAAGACCTATGTTGCACACCAGATGTATAAAGGTTTTTTGTTTGCCCTG
Source organism: uncultured Bacteroidia bacterium (assembly GCA_964352745.1). Taxonomy (GTDB): domain Bacteria; phylum Bacteroidota; class Bacteroidia; order J057; family J057; genus CAYGTH01. The sequence continues at coordinate 6,775 of CAYGTH010000209.1, read as the reverse complement.
AAACCGGGGGAATATCCTTTTTCAGAAGTATTTGTCGCAGCTGAAAAACGAATGGTCAGCAAATGGGCAACCGATTATGATGTGCAGGTAAATAAACGGATTCGGTTCAAACCCATTCGCTACCGTTCAGCACCCCGCTCCATCAAAGTGCTTCCCTTACCTGATCCTGCGATTACCCGATCTGTAGGCAATTTCAGGCTTGAAACCTCCCTGGCACCTCTGAAGACCCTGGCGGGAGAGCGGGTTGAATTACGGATCAATGTCTCAGGGGATGGAAATATCCCTTTGCTGGCCACCCCGGTAGTGCCTTCTGTAGCAGGCATTCAACGTTTTGAGACCCAGTCTCAATATACGGTAGACAAGGAGGATTCGCTGATGAGCGGCAATAAAGAATTTGTGTTTGGGATGATGCCCGGTTATGCAGGGGAATATGAAATCGGGCCTGTCGTCTTTACTTATTTTGATCCGAGACGGGAAGTGTATGATTCTCTCATCTCTGATCCAATGGTCCTGACAGTAACCGGAGAAGATCGCCCCCAGGTATTGGAGGCCAATCGGCTAGATGGGTTTTATCGCCTTGCATTTAGCAATGCGGGCCCCAGAAATGGGCTTCACCTCCCCGCAGAATCTTTTTGGACGATTGTATTGGGAATCGGAGCAATTTGTATGCTAATTGCGGGCCTGTGGTTGGAACGTAGCATGCATCAGAATCCCCGGCAGATGACCCGGAAAGAAGAAAAACTGTGGGATGAATTGAAGAACTCTTGAAATGTGTTAACGTTTCTTTGCAGGAAAGTATATTTTGTCTATCTTTGCAGACCGAAAAATGAAATAGAATCATGTACGCAGTTGTAAATATTCAAGGCAGCCAGTTTAAGGTAGAAGAAGGGCAAAAGCTCTATGTTAACCGATTGGCAACAGAAACCGGTGATCCGGTTGAGTTTGGCGAAGTTTTGCTGGTAGCGGACGGCGATGCTGTATCCGTAGGCATGCCACACCTCACAGGAGCGACTGTACGTGCTACAGTGGTCGATCACTTAAAAGGGGATAAAGTAATCGTTTTTAAGAAAAAGCGCAGAAAAGGATATCGGGTGAAAAATGGTCACCGTCAGGCGCTTTCTCAAATTCAAATCGATTCGATCACGGTCTAATTTAATAAGGTCAGAAGGCAAGTCCTTCTTCCGTATATTCAAACCTTAAACGTTTCAATCATGGCTCACAAAAAAGGGGGAGGTAGTTCCCGTAACGGACGCGAATCAGAAAGTAAACGCCTTGGCGTAAAAATATTCGGTGGACAAAAAGTAGTCGCTGGAAACATCATTATTCGTCAGCGGGGTACTCGCTTCCGCGCAGGTGAAAATGTAGGGATGGGCAAAGATCATACTTTGTTTGCCTTGACAGATGGCGCAGTTGTATTTCACGATCGTACCTTCAATCAGAAGACACGTAAAATCGTAAGTGTACAGCCCGTCGAAGCTTAAAAGATACCCATAAGAATAAAAAGCCCTCTTTCATAGAGGGCTTTTTTTTTGCCCAAACAATTGTGCCCAAAGTACGTTTGAACGATGGAAACTCTGTTCTGATTTCCTCATTGGAAAACCCTACTTTTGCCTGAAAAATATTGATACATGAAGGAAATTGGCTTGCGCTGGATACTCATCAGCTTATTGGGGATAAGCACGCTTTACGCACAACCCCTTACGTTGAGTGGGACCATTACTGATGCTGAAACGGGAGAAGCCTTGATTGCCGCTACGGTGGTTGCCAAATCGCTCGGACGCGGAACCTATACCAATGACTATGGGTATTATTCATTGACTTTGCCTCCTGAAGCGGTGGAGGACTCATTTGTGGTGCAGTTTTCATACATCGGATTTGATCCGATCGAAATGATAATTTTGTTAGACAAAAGCCAGGTAGTTAATGTGGAACTGTCTGGAGCCAATACTACGCTGGAAGCAGTTGAGATTGTTGCCAATTCCTATGCAGAACAATTAAAGTCCACCGAAATGAGTGTGGACCGAATCAGTATGGCTGAGGCAAAAAAACTTCCTGCACTCTTTGGGGAGGTTGATATTATCAAAACGCTTCAACTTAAGCCCGGAGTCTCTTCAGGAAGTGAAGGCAGTTCCGGAATTTATGTAAGAGGGGGCGGCCCGGATCAAAACCTCGTGGTGCTGGACGGAACGACCGTGTATAATCCTTCTCACCTCTTTGGCTTTTTTAGCACCTTTAACTCAGATGCGGTCAAGGATGTGAAGCTTTATAAGGGCGGTTTCCCGGCGCAGTATGGAGGACGGCTTTCATCGGTGATAGATGTAAAGATGAATGAAGGAAATCGCAAAAAATTCTCAGGTTCTGGTGGCCTGGGATTGATTGCTTCCCGTTTGACCCTAGAAGGACCCATTGCCAAGGACAAATCGTCCTTTCTCATATCCGGCCGCCGAACCTATGTAGATATTTTTACCCGAATGATTAATAAGGCGAGTGAGGATAATCCTGATTTCAACCAAATTCCTGACTATTTTTTCTATGACCTGAATGGGAAAGTCAATTATGATTTGGGCGAGAACGATCAGATTTACCTGAGTGGGTACCTCGGCCGAGACCGTTTTCGTTTTGAGGATGATGACTTCAATTTTAATTTCTATTGGGGGAACTCTACAGGCTCTGTCAGATGGAATCATCTGTTCACGCCTCGACTCTTCCTCAATACTACGCTGAGCTTTACTGACTATCAATATGAGATCAGCAATCAGTTTGACATTTTTGCTTTTAGCCTGAGTTCGCAGATTACGGACCTTACCCTGACTTCTGACTTTACTTATGTGCCCGGTTCTGACCATACCATTCGTTTCGGTGCGATGGCAACCCGACATCGTTTCATCGTGGGGCGCCTCAATGCAGGTGCTACCGATGGAAGCTTTGACTTCAATGCCGGGAATACGTATTACGGCAATGAGTATGGAGCCTATGTTGCGGATGAATGGGATATAAACAGTCGTTTGCGGGTGAATGGGGGGCTGCGGGTATCTGCATTCGAAAATGACGGGACTACTTACTTCGGGCTTGAGCCCCGGCTGGCCTTGAATTACAGCATCACTGACTGGCTTTCATTTAAGGCTTCCTATGCTCGAATGTCTCAATATTTGCACCTGGTAGCCAATTCCGGTGCGACCCTGCCGACAGATGTTTGGTATCCGAGTAATGACGTCGTTCCGCCTCAGCGCTCTCATCAGGTAGCAGGTGGGTTTGCGATTAGCCTGGGGGAAGATTTTCTCCTGAGCAATGAAGTCTATTACAAACAGCTGGAAAACCAGGTGGATTTCAGAGATGCTGCCAACCTGTTTGTCAACGATGAACTTGATACGGAATTTGTATTCGGAGAAGGCTGGGGATATGGAAATGAATTATATCTGGAGAAAAAGAGAGGCCGTCTGACCGGTTGGATTGGGTATACCCTGGCGTGGGCCTTCCGGCGATTTGACGGGACCTGGCGGACCGGTGAATATGAAGAGTCCGATGCAATCAATGAGGGTCGTGTGTTCTCTCCGGTAAACGACCGTCGCCATGACGTAACCGTAGTCGCCTTGTATGACCTGAGCAAGCGCTTAAGCATCAGCGCATCCTGGGAGTACAGGACAGGAAATGTAACGACCCTGGCGGTAGGGCGGGCTTTGATTTTAGGCCCCGATATCACCAACCCTAATATTTATCCCCTGTACGAAGAGCGAAATAGTTTTCGGATGCCGCCATATCACAAGTTGGATGTCGGACTGGTGTGGCGATTTTCTCCTAAGTGGGGAGAGTCGGATCTTACAATTAGTGCCTACAATGCCTACAACAGAAGGAATCCGTATTTTATTTATTACGAGACCATCGAGAATGAAAATGGAGTGCCCATTGATTTCAAAGCCAAGCAGGTAGCCCTGTTTCCCGTTATTCCTTCCCTTACTTACAACTTTAAATTTTAGCCCGAATTCCCATGGCAAAATTGAATAGATATCTTACCTTATTGAGTATTCCGGTACTGACCCTGTTGTTATTCTCTGCTTGCGACCTGGAGCAGGAAGTAGATCTCAAATTACCGGAGTACGAGCCCCAGATCATTGTCGAATGTTACCTGCAACCGGGACAACCCTTTACGCTCTCTCTTCTGCGTAGTGTGGGGTATTTGGATCCGATCGAGGTGGATTATGTGAAAAACGCAACCGTAAACATCACGTATAGAGGCCGGACAGAACCCCTTGCGATGTTTGGCTTGCCACTTAGTCTTGCAGGGCCGGCTTTTGAAATTCAGTCCCCGGTTTTTGGAGATACCCTGTTTTTTTATGCTTCGACCAATACGGTGCCTGCGGACTATGAGACTGATTTTAAACTGGAAATCACCGGGCCGGATGGTGAAAAATTGTCTGCTATTACGAAAATAATGGCCCCCGTTGAGATAGATACACTGGAGTATAAGTTTAACGATGATACCCTGGCATTTGTCCTGACCAAGTTTCCGGATGATCCCGAGCAGGATAATTTCTACCGTCGGGTCCTGCACAAAGGGAGTGTGGACAATGAAGCAGAGCAGGACTTTACGATCAATGATGAGATTTCAAATGGTCAGCAGATCACCTTTGGGACCGGATTTGACTACGAAATTGGGGATACGATCATCTCTACCATTTTTCACATTACGGAGGACTATTATGATTTCCGGGAGACAAGCGATGCGGCTTTTACGGCTAACCTAAGTCCTTTTGGGCAGCCTGCTCGAATTTCTACTAATATTCAGGGCGGAATCGGTATTTTTACCGGAATTACCTTCGATAGAAAACAAATCATCATCGAATAGATGTGTAAGGTAGACCCGATACGGTTTGGGCACCAGAGGAGACCGATCTGAATATGAAATTCCTGTATATTTTCCCTCATCCGGACGATGAGTCCTTTGGACCCGCCGCTGCTATCCATGCCCAATTGAAAGCGGGCCATGAAGCTCATTTATACATCATGACACGAGGCGGGGCAACAATCCAGCGGCATCGCCTGGGCTTAAGTGTGGAAGAAATGGGGCAAGTCCGTTTTGAAGAAATGCTCGAAGTCGAAAAAGTCCTGAATCTCACGAGTATGGTCGTGCATGATTATCCCGATAGTGGCATGAAAGAAATGGACCCCAGAGTGTTGGAACGAGCCGTGGAAGAACAAATCCATGCGGTACAACCTGATGTGGTCGTTTCTTATCCCGTCCATGGAGTCAGTGGCTTTCATGATCACCTGGTTATGCATGCTGTAATCAAGCGGGTTTTTCTTGAAATGAGGGATGCGAACGTGCCCTACTTCCGCCGGTTGGCTTTCCTGACCCTGCCCGACGCGGGAGGCCCTGCCTATCAGGTGGGCGGGATTCGCCTCAAACTGACAGAAGAAGCCCTGATAGACTGTGTGATGCCCCTGACCGAAGCAGATCAGCAGGCAATGCAAGATGGCCTTGCCTGTTATACAACTTATCAGGAGACTATTCAACTTTCGCGGGTAGTAGAGCGAATTGGCGATAGATTGTACTTTGAATTATTCAACGAAAATTTTGACCCCCCGCTCTCAGACCTAACTCAACAATTGCCGGAAATATAAGCTCATTACCAGAATCGGGATGTGTCATATTGCTGTAATATTCACACAATAAATAATTATTTAATTGGATTAATTAAATCGAACTTTGAATCACTGAAAAAGGAACCGGTAGATTCAATGTTATGAGGCAAGGTCCAAAGTTAGACGTACGGCAAGTCAATCGGCTTTCGCCACAATTAAAAATAGTATTGGGAGTTGGAATAGGCCTTGCAGTAGGTGCATTATTAGCATTGCTGGCCGTTCGGGTAGAATTTAATACGAACCCTAATGCTGCTCCAGATTTCCCGGGAGGAATAGAGCAAAATATGGGCACAAATCCCGAGCTGGATGATCCGCCAATTCTCCGTCGTCCACCGCCTATCGAAAAGGGAAGTACCATGCGGAATGCTGAAGATACCTTGTTTCAAGAAGGTCGGTCAGTTCAATCCTTACGCTAGAAATACGACAGTAAATAAGGGGATTTGGCCTAATGTCCTGAATCTTCTGATTTTCATACATAAAGCCCATCCTAACATCAGGATGGGCTTTCGCTTCGATTAAATAGAAAAGAGTGTCATGGGTAAATCAGTAGCTGTTTGACCAGACTACCGGTATCTGTTTGGATGTGGAGGAAATATATTCCTGGAGGAACAAGACTCAGATGGAGTTCTGCTGCTGTTAAGCGAGTTGACTGAATAGGAGGGAGGGCGATTTTACTGCCTGTAAGCGAAAAGAGCTGGATAGATTGAATTATGGGATTCTCTGACGTGTAAGAATTGTCCCGCCTGGATGGGATTGGGATATACCTGGATATTACTGGTGGAGGCCTTTCGCCTGTTTTTGACTCGAAATAAGGCCCTTTCTGCCACAAGGCGTACCAATCACTTGAATTTTCTGCGATACTACATTCGATTGCTGAAACTACAGGAACAGGCAGATTGGCTCAAGCCTGAAATTCTGAACGCAAGAAGCACAAAACTCCTCGATCGCCTGGACCGGGCACAACAAACTGCCCACCTGAATTGGCTCCGGGAAGAGGTCGAAGCCCTTACAATCAGAGGCCTATCGACCTGATAGGCAAGGTATTTGCTTTGATAAATCCCTGATACTTTGTATGTTGGGATGAATGAGAGGTCGAAATTATTGGAAATGAAAAAAATATTCCGATCTTGATTAA
>CAYGTH010000208.1:0-12320 GCA_964352745.1 uncultured Bacteroidia bacterium | reverse complement strand
ATTTTAGATTGATGTGGGAGGGCTCTTGCAAAAGGGCCTACAGTTCCGACTTTTCTCTTTCGAAGCTCTCAGCCGTAACTTCTACAATAGCTGGCTTGTGTATGAACGCTCCCGGACGCATGTCAACAATCAAATAATATTCCTTACCGGGCTCTACTTCAAGTGTTAATTCATCTTCCTGACCTAATCGAAAATTCGCTTTCAGGGAAAACGTGTCTCCTGGAATCTCAAGTCGTTCGACCGTTTTGTGGCGCATTTTGAACAGGTGGCCCTGATTAGATGTCAAGAGAAGCTGCTGCCGATAACCCAATGCTTCCTTGGGGCGGAGCACATATACAACTGCTTGTTCCTCATTTCCTTCCGGTATATCCGAAGGCAGAAGAGCGCACGCAAAGGTTCCAGAGCCTGTAACAAAAAGACCCAACAGGAGTAAGAAAATTGTCTTTTTCATAGCTTTACTTTTATTTATGAATGTATAACTATAACTACGGATAATCAACCCTGTATGTTTCCCCATATTGTTATTTGGGTCTCCTGGATTTAAGCATAACCACAGGGGATTCATTATCGGGTTTTCCAAACGGGGTTCTTTCCCGTAAAATCGATCGAATACTGCGATTTTCCATCCGATACCCACATCCTTCCATCTTTGATTTTCAGAAAGGGGCTCTCATAGCTTGCACCATTTGTGAAGGAATCCCAATTGATCTTCTTTCCATTGATTCGGGCCTCACATCGCAAACCTATCGGACGATACCTCATCTCCAATTGTTCACCAGCCAGGGAACGATAATTTACTATCGGTGCCTCAACTTGCGTATGAATCACCAACTCGGTTTCGGCATTGAGGGTAGTGATAAATTCCTTCAGGTCATCAAAACCTGTATGATTAGCAACCTCCAATACATAGCCAGATACCTGACCTGGAAATACCCAAAGTGCATAGGTCTTAAAAAAATTTTGCGCCTGTCGGGGCAAGGCAGCAACTACTTTGGGGGGGGGATTGAGATGATAAGCTGTATCTGTGAGCGGGCGGACTGCTACAAAAGTCTCTCCTAATTCCATTGCAATCCAGCCATCTATCCATTTACCTTGCACAGAACCCGGCACATACAACCAGGAAGCTGCCGAACCTTTACTGGTTTCCCAAAAGGCCTGAACCGACTCAGGAGAATGGACATCTGGCATATCCAGCTCGTGCAAGGGCTTACTTGCGTAGTGCTGCCGATTCCTTAACTCAAATTCATCTCCCTGCTCTCCCTCAGGGAGATGCCAGAGGTTTATACGGGGTTGAGTTGAATAATCAGGCGCCAGTTCTGTCTCAACCTCCGGAAGAATACGGGTAGGAGCGGTTAGTAACACGAGACTCCCTTTGGATTGTAAGGTCTGCGTATAAGGGCTATGGCCGGATGTACTTCCACGCATTGGATGTCCCCCACTGATAGCAAGCGGGCTTTCCAATCCCTTCACAATCAGTGACCAGACCATCTGCTGGTTTGGGTTATCAACAATAGTCATTTGAATATTCCCCATCGCAAATGAAGAATCTGCATAGAAATACTCGGCAAACGCATGTGCTCTATCCATATGGTAAAAAGGGCGGCTCATTCGCGATTCAAATGGTAAAGGAATCTCCTTACGGGTCAGATTCCATATAATTTCGTTGGGTCGATAAGTAGTAGTCGCCTCCTGAATAGTTGTGATGGCTTCGTCCATATTGCGCGGACTGTCCTCAAAAAAGGTCCACTGCATCGTTTCCATTTCAGAGGCAACAGGACCGGGTAAATAGCCTCGCTTTTGTGCACCGGCGAGGGCACCGCCTATTGTTTTCAACCCATAGGTAGCGAAATAATAATCAATGGCAAATTTCGCAAGGAGTCGCGTTTCCGGGTCAGGGGAGAAGTCATAGAGATTCAGAAATCCCTCAATGCTATGTGGGTAATATACCTGTGAATCGTACTCTCCATTTCCGGAAATCAGTAGACGCTTAAGGTATTCCCGAAGCATGTCTTTAGTAAGAGATTCCGCCTCCTGGGCAGGATAGCCAGAAATTTTTGCCGTATCCGGAAATAGCTGACTGTAGAGGAGGGCGCTAGTTCGCCACATGGTTTTGTGGTTTTCGGTACCTCCATCCAAAGGATTGCCCCCCAGGAGGTAGCCCGGCTGCCCCACGAGCGTGTGTGGAGAGGAGAGCGGCAACCATTCGCGATTTCCGTCAGAAGGGCGACGAGACTCAGTATAATTTGCTACATGGAGCTGAAAATCAGTCTGCCATACTGGCCCCATCTGATCGGCGAGTAGTGGGTAAAAGCGAGCCCAGTTTTTACAGGCAAAATGGTATTGCTGCCGCATATTTCCAGGAATGGATACGAAGGCTTTTGCCTTCCTGTCATTCGGATTCAAGAGCAGATGTGCCGTAACAGGCGGCAAGTCATACTTGAGTGGGTCGCCACCAAAAGCCGTAATCTGCCCGGCAGCATTTCGAGCCTTAGGGCCAAAATATCCCGTGGATCCCTGCGCGTAGGCCCTTCCTGTATAAGGGGAAATGATGGTATCTCCTTCTACGGCCCAAACCTTGACCGGAAGCCCTGTATCCGGACATTTGGAGTTGGCGAGGGAACGAATGCCAAAGCCTTTGGTCGCAATACGACCTAACATAGGCGCTGCCCTACGGGTAAATCCCGCCTCGTCAGGATAGGTTGCCGAGTCCCAAATCGGCTGGGTCAGACTACCCCTGACAATCAGTATCAGCAAACAAACAGTACTAAAATATTTCAAGATCATTTACCTAGATAGAGAGAACGCGTCGAAAGTAATACTAATCCGGATAACATATCCTGATAGCCAATTCCAAATGGGCGAGTATCCCGGGTCTAAATATTTTCTTCAGTTTTCACAAAACAGAATGAGCGAAAAATCAGTTACTGGTTGAGAGTATAACTATTTTTATGCTCATATTTCTTCAATCTATTGTTCACAGGCAAACCTACCGGGTTTTTCCTACGTTCTGCCTTGTAAAACCCATTGGGTCTGCTCGTACCCATAAGATTGATAGAACACGAGTAAGGATAGTTTCAGGAACCTCAATGTCCAGTAAAAATAAAATCTAAAAAAATCATTCCCAACTGGTATCATGGTAAAGGAAAGGTCTCTGTGAACTGGTAGAGGTGATTGCATTTTCTTAAAAAAATAATAGTTTTGTGTTTGTCCTCATAAAAGAATGCCTTGAATTCCAGGGCACAGCATCGCATCAAGTATTAGATTAATGACAGGATACCCAGCAAATAGGGTTTCCAAAACGCTTTTGTTATACACAACATGGAACAAATTATCTTTACTCATCAACGACTAACCTTAATTTAGCTTTTATGAATCACCATTTATTATCTAAGTACAACGGTGTGCGAGTTTCCTTTTGGAAACATCTATGCATTTTATCAGCGATGATAATATGCATTGGAACTTCGTATGCACAACGCACTGTTGAGGGACGGGTTACCACCGAGACCGGAGCCCCTCTCGCAGGTGCTACTATTCAGGTTAAGGGAACCCAGTCAGGTTCTTTCTCCGATGCCGATGGACGGTTTTCGGTCAATGTGCCCGAGAACAGTGGTACGCTGATCGTTTCTTTTCTAGGCTACACCCGTCAAGAAATAGCAATAGGATCTTCCTCTTCCCTCTCTGTTGTAATGGCCGAAGGGGTCAAGCAATTGGATGAGGTAGTCATTACCGCTTTGGGGGTTACCCAAGAGAAGAAAGCCCTGGGGTATGCGGTTTCTGAAATTTCGGGAGATGCGATGAACAAAGCCCGGGAAACCAATGCCGTCAACTCCCTCCAGGGACGTGTAGCGGGTGTAAACATTAACCAGGGAGCAGGTCCCGGTACCTCAACCCGGGTAATTATCCGTGGAAATGCCTCTTTGACAGGGAACAACCAACCGCTATATGTGGTAGATGGGGTCGTAATCGACAACAGTGTACTGGGTTCTGCCGGTGCCTGGGGAGGACGTGACTTTGGGGATGGAGTAGCAAACATTAACCCTGACGATATCGAGTCTATCTCCGTCTTGAAAGGCCCTAATGCTGCCGCTCTTTACGGACAGCGTGGTGCTAACGGTGTAATCCTGATTAACACCAAAACGGGTGCTAACCTGGATCAGACTGAAGTAACACTCAGTAGCAACTACACCTGGGGTAACCCCGCTATACTGCCCGAGTTTCAGAATACATATGGCCAGGGACTAAACGGACAGTTTACACACTTCCGGCAAGCCGATGGATCGATCGTATCCAATGACGGAACTACCAGCGGTACCCCTCAGGGATTCCCTGCACCGACCGGTGGTGCGCCTGAAGGACCTCCTTCCTGGGGCCCTCGTATGGACGGTCAGAATTACTACGACGTATTCGGAAATCAGCGGCCTTTTTCGGCTCAGCCAGATAACCTGAGAGACTTCCTGCAAACACAGAAATCCTGGACCAACACCCTGAGTGTGCGGGGTGGTACACAGAAGTTGAACTACAACTTCACAGGTACTTATATGGATACTGAAGGGATGCTCCCCACTAACAACCTGAATCGATACAACGTCAACATGCGCGTTAACTCTAAAATTTCTGACAAGGTAAGCGTCGATGCGAAACTGACGTACGTACGTCAAAGTTCCGTTAACCGTCCCAACCTTGCGGATGAGCAGCAAAACGTCATGTATGCCCTACGGTACATTCCGCGTGATGTACCCATTGAGTCGCTGGAAAAATTTGCCATCTCAGCAGATGAACTCGACCAACTGGTAGGTCTATCCGGAACCGCATTGACGCCTGGGTACGAGCGCCACTGGAGCTCCGGTACCTTTACGGGCAACCCTTACTGGACCATTAACAAGACACGTAATGAAGATTCCCGCGACCGTAGCATCGGTTTCGTGAAAGTAACCTACGATATAACGGACTGGTTGTCTCTCTTCGGTCGGATTGGAAACGATGCCTACAGCGACCAAATCGTAGACTGGCAGGACGTAGGTACGCGAGTAGGGCCTAACGGAAGCATTGCAGAGCGGGTAAACCGTGTTCGCGAAACGAATGCTGACTTCCTGTTGACTGCTGACAAAGACATTACAGAAAACTTCGGTTTTGATGTCAGCGTGGGGGGGAATATGCAGGAGTTATTTCTGCGTCGTGTAGGACATAACGGAAACACCTTCAACTTCCCTGATTTCCCCGTAATTAACAATACCTTGGCTACTTCTCGTAATAGTGACTTTGGGCTATCAAATTCCCGAATCAACTCACTGTATGCCTTCGGTACCTTCTCTTACCGTGATTACTTGTACGTGAACTGGACCGCCAGAAATGACTGGTCCTCTACTTTGAGCCCGGATAATTGGTCCTTCTTCTACCCATCTGTAAGTGCCAGTGCGGTACTTTCTGAGATGTTCGAACTTCCTGAGGCCATCAGCTATGTCAAGCTACGTGCATCATGGGCACAGGCAGGTGCCTCTGGTGATCCTTACCAGATCTTTGGTACATATGGACTGGGAGCCTTCCGTGGTTTTACGACTTCCTCTTTCGCTGACCGGATTCCTTTTGAAGACCTTCAAAATGAGTTAACAGAATCTATCGAGGTAGGGTTGGAGCTGAGCTTCCTGAAGGGACGTGTAGGGGTTGACTTTACCTACTACGATGCTTCTACGACCAACCAGATCCTGAGTGCTTCAGTTTCTCGTGCATCTGGTTTTAACTCTCAGTTGATTAATGCAGGTGAGGTACGTAACAGCGGGATTGAAGTATTGCTGACAGGTTCGCCTTTACGTAATCCCAATGGCTTCAACTGGGATATCTCTTTCAACCTGGCATCTAACCAGTCTGAAGTAATTTCCCTAACCGACGACATTGAGCGCTTACGTACGGGAGCGGGTGACCGGAATATAGACGTTTTTGCGGATGTTGGAGCCCCATTTGGGAACCTCTATTCTCGTAACTACTGGCTACGCGATGACGCTGGTAACCGCCTGATCGACGCCAGCACAGGGCTGCCTATTCGTCAAAATGGACGGGTATTGATTGGAAATGCAATTCCCGACTGGACCGGTGGTCTGCGAAATGACTTCTCGTATAAAGGAGTAAGCCTGAGCTTCCTACTCGATATTAGCCAGGGAGCTGAGATATATAGCCAGAGTAACATGTACATGACCCTCTATGGAACAGGTTCCTGGACAGAAGCAAACCGCGAAGGAGGATTAGTAGCGGAAGGATTTACGGCCACTCAGGACGGAAACGGAGACTGGGTCTCCTCCGGACAAGCTAACACAACTGCCGTTACAGCGCAGGAGTATTGGTTGCATGCGGTTCCCGGTTCTACAACAGCCATTACTGAGGAATTTGTGTACGATGGAAGTTATGTAGCGATTCGCGAATTGGTGCTGGGATATCAATTTCCCAATTCCCTTTTCGAAACTACCCCCATTCGCAGCCTGCGCTTCTCGCTTGTCGGACGTAACCTGGGATACCTGCAAAACAATATCCCCGGTGTAGCACCTGAGGCCTACATCTTTAACAGAAATACTGCCGGTGGCGGTGCTGCCTCTGGATTGGGAATTGAGAATAATTCCTTCCCTATCGCCCGTACCTTTGGCTTTGACTTAAACATTGGATTCTAGTATCTCTCTTAACAGATATTGAAACCAATTCTAAACCAGACTTATGTTTTTACTCATGAAAAATAAATTTCTTATCCTACTACTGGCGGCAACCTTCATGTTGCCTGCTTGTACCGATGAGTTCCAGGAGATCAATACACCTCCTACTTCACCCGCGTCGGTTCCTTCTGGCTTTGTCTTGTCACAAATTCAGTACCAATCCGTTCGTGAAAAAGGGAACTCATGGACGAATCAGATCCTTCAATGGGGAGCCTGGATCCAGCATTATGGTAATCACAATCAGGGATTTACCACAGCTCATTACCAGGACATTGCCGGTTATAGTGACAACCTTTGGAACAACATGTATGGAAACATGATTGATGCCCGCCAAGGGAAAGCACTTGCAGCTTCCCAGGATGCTGAGAATATTGCTGCCCAGAAGATTGCCATCTTTGAAATCATGGAAATCCTTAACTGGATTGTCTTGACGGATATGTTTGGAGACGTGCCTTACTTCGAGGCATTGCAGGGAGGTGATAATTTGACGCCTGCTTATGACTCTCAGGAGTTGATCTATAATGACCTGATCAGTCGTTTGGAAGTGGCTGTAAACACGCTGAACCCAGGTGATGGTGCGTTCTTTGGGAATGCTGATGTATTCTTCCAGGGCGACCCTGCGAAATGGATTAAATTTGGAAACGGTCTGCGTCTTCGAATTGGCCTTCGCCTGAGTAATGTCGCACCGTCAATAGCGCAAACAGTAACGACCGCTGCGATGGGAAGCAGTTTGCCTTCCAGTAATGACGATGATGCCATCCTGCCTACTGAGAACAGTGGCGCTCGCTTCGGAGATATGCACCGTGCAGCTGAACTGCTGATACGTTCCCCGGCGGATGCACCTTTCCTCGGACAAGAGTTCATCAACACCATGATCGCTAAAAATGATCCACGGCTGCCCATCATTGCGGCTGCTACCCCTCGATCAGTAGCAGCTGGTGGTGCCTTGGAGTACCGAGGACTTCCTCCCGCATTAAGTGCCGCTCAATATGCTGATATAAACGCGAACCTGGACAACTACTCTCGTCCTAATGGGCAGGCTTTCTCGGGACCAACGACCATGCGTGGACAAACCAGCATGAGCTATGCTGAGATTTCGTTCGCAAAAGCTGAGGCTGCTCTTCGTGGATGGGGAGGAACCGAAGCCGATGCCCAAAACTTCTTTGAAGAGGGTATTCGTGCCGCTTTATCCCGAAATGAATTTCTTCAATTTGGAGTTACACAAACTGATATTGACGATTACGTAACTGCCAATGGTACCCTGACTGGTAGCTTTGAAGATAAGCTGGAGCAGATCATGATAGAGAAATGGCAAGCATTTGCCCTCGACCAGGAAGACGAAGCTTTCTCTGAGTGGCGCCGTACGGGTTATCCCGTGCTGGATCCAGGAGAGAACCTGGGAGATACCAATGGTACCATCCCTCGTCGCTTTAACTATAACATTCAGGAGCCTATCCTAAACACCACAAACTACAACGACGCTGTTAGCCGCCAGTTTGGTGGTTCGGATGACTACACCGGCCGTGTCTGGTGGGATGTAAACTAATATTGCCCTCGTTTACCGGATATGTTTCTCCGGTAAACCCTCATACGTACGAACTCCCTTTTGGGGGTTCGTACGTTTTCCTTAAGCGACTATACTTCCATTTTAAAAATAATTGGACGAGAGCAGCACACCTTTTACCTTAGAATACGAAAGTAAGATAGATACCCTGAGTAAGGGTCAAAAAACGAAACCGTCGAGAGCCAAAGGGTAGATTTATTTTTTTCTCATTACTTAGCGACTTCCTATCGAAAGATCGTAGAAATATTATGCTCATGCCTACATTACCTAATAGCTTAAAGCCGTTTTTCATTTTCTTAATTTTGGTGAGCTTGCTAGCGACCGGCATTCTTTCTTCATTTGCCCAGGCGCCTCTTTTTTCGCTATTACCTGCCGAGAAGACCGGGGTATACTTTGAAAATAAAATCATTGAAAATCAGGGGATTAATATCCTCACCTATGAATACTTCCACAATGGGGGAGGTGTCGCCATAGGAGATCTCAATAATGATGGCCTGGCAGATATCTTTCTCACGGGTAATCTGGCTCCTAATCGCTTGTACTTCAATACAGGTAATATGACCTTCGAGGACGTAACCCAATCCTCAGGGGTTATCGGAACACGGGGCTGGTACACAGGTACTACGCTTGTCGACATTAATAATGATGGCTGGCTGGATATCTATACCTGCCTTTCCGGTAACCTACCAGGCCCATATCGTGCAAACCAACTCTATGTCAACAACCAGGATGGCACTTTCACCGAGAAAGCCAAAGCATATGGCATCGCCGATGAAGGATATGCAACCCAGGCGACCTTCTTCGATTACGATCTCGACGGCGACCTGGACTTATTCATTTTAAATCATAATGTAGTGCCCCTTTCTGATTTCAAGCCCTCAGAAATGCGGAATACCTACGATCCGCATGTTGGCGATAAACTTTATCGGAACGATAAGGGAAGTTTTACAGAGGTAAGTCGTTCAACAGGCATTCACACCAATCCATTAGGATACGGCCTGGGAATTTCCATCGGCGACCTGAATGGAGATCATTATCCGGACATTTATATTGCCAATGACTTCATAGAGCATGACTACTGTTACATAAATAATGGGGATGGCACCTTCCGGGATATTGTGAAAAGCTCCTTTAACCAGGTTTCTCAGTTCTCTATGGGTACCGATATGGCCGACGTTAATAACGACGGGATGCTGGACATCATGACAGTTGATATGATTGCCGAAGACAATTACCGGCAAAAGACTACCATGCGCCCGATGAATCGCTCCATTTTTTACTACGCTGTTGAGGATGGATTTCACTACCAGTATATGCACAACGCCCTCCAACTGAACAGGGGAGCCGAGCGATTTAGTAATATCTCCAAATTGGCAGGTATCTCAAGTACAGACTGGAGTTGGGCACCCCTGTTGGTTGACCTCGATCTGGATGGACACAAGGATCTTATGGTAACCAATGGCTACAAAAAAGATATTTCCAATAAAGACTATGTAAGCTTTGAAAAAAAGCAGATGAAGGCGTTCCAGGAAGGAAAACTCAACAACTCGGAGATGTTCCGCTCATTACTGAATGCAGCTCCCGTCACCAAGATTGGCAACTATGTCTTTAAAAATAATGGGGATTACACCTTTTCCAAGATGAATAAGGCATGGAACTTTGAACATAAAGCCTTCTCTAATGGTGCTGCGTATGGGGATCTGGATAATGATGGGGATCTGGATATTGTCATTAATAATATCGACGAAAGGCCCTTTGTATATCAAAATCAGGCTATGGAGACGAAAAAGCCCCATTACCTGCGCCTTAAACTGAAAGGGCCTGCACAAAATCCCTTTGCAATGGGGGCGAAAGTGTGGGTACATGCCGGAGATCAAATCCAGTATTTTGATCATTCGCTGAGTCGTGGTTTTCAGTCTTCAGTCGATCCTGTCTTATGCGTAGGGCTGGGAACACAGGCTCGCGTGGACCGGATAGAAGTTCGCTGGCCTGATGGTAGCGTGTCTGTATTATCCGATGTTGCAGCTGATCAGGAATTGGTCATGGCATATGCAGCGGCAGGAGCGGGACAAATTCAGGGATACGCTAAAGGAGATCCAATGTTTGAAGAGGTATCAGACGAATATGGCCTGGATGCCAGGCATGTGGAAAATGTATTTGATGATTTTGATTACGAAGTATTGCTTCCCCATAAAATGTCCAACTGGGGCCCTGCTCTTACCGTAGGAGACGTGAATGGCGATGGCCGTTCAGACGTTTTTCTGGGAGGAGCCAGTGGCTTCGAGGGACAGATACTTCTACAAAAGTCTACAGGAAGTTTTGAAAAACTACACATAAAAGCATTTGAGGCCCACGCTCAGCATGAAGATCTGGGAGCCTCCCTATTTGATGCCGATAGTGACGGAGATCTGGATTTGTATGTGGTAAGTGGCGGCAATGAATTTGAAGCCGGACACCCCGCCTATCAGGATCGCTTGTATCTCAATGACGGTAGCGGGGGATTCAGCTATCGGGCGGATGCCTTACCCGCTTTTGCAGAGAGTGGCTCAGTAGTTCGCACTTGCGATATAGATGGAGACGGAGACCTGGATTTGTTTGTGGGGGGACGAATGCAGCCTCGTTTATATCCTCGTTCTGCCGACAGCTATCTCTTATTGAACGAAGGGGGTACATTCAGAGATGCGACTGAGGAACTGGCTCCTCTTCTCCGGCAACTGGGCATGGTGACGGATGCCGGATGGATGGATCTCGATTCGGATGGAGATGATGACCTTGTCGTAGTCGGAGAATGGATGGCTCCGACCATCCTGGAAAACCAGGCAGGGAAGCTGGTACGAATGGAACACACAGGTCTGGAAGAAGAAACAGGTTGGTGGTTTAGTGTCGCAGCGGGCGACTTTGATGAAGATGGAGATCTGGACTTCATAGCTGGTAATCTGGGAACCAATTACAAATACAAAGCCTCTCACGAGGAGCCTTTTCAAGTGTTTCTCAATGATTTTGATGAAAATGGAAGCCAGGACATTGTGCTGGGCTACTTTGATGAGGGAACCCTGTTTCCGGTTCGGGGACGGCAATGTTCTGCTGAGCAAATGCCCTTTATCACAGAAAAATTCCCTACCTATGACCTGTTTGGGAAAGCAGATTTGGCAGCTATATATGGAGAGCAATCACTTGATCAATCCCTGAATTACAAAGCAAATAATTTCCAATCGTCTTTTGTGGAAAACCTGGGAAACGGTAAATTCCAGGTCAATCCGCTGCCTGTCCAGGCTCAAATGTCATCTTTGAACGACTTACTCGTTCAGGATTTTAACCAGGATGGGCACCTTGACGTATTGGCAGCGGGCAACTTATTTGCATCTGAAGTGGAAACGCCCCGAAACGATGCAGGCGTCGGAATTCTCCTTCTGGGCAATGGAAATGGCACTTTTGAGGCCGTTGCGGCTCACGAAAGCGGCATCTATCTACCGCAGGATATCAAACAATTAGCCTTCCTACCCATAGAAAAAGCCGGAACCTGTATCCTGGCAGCTCCTAACAATGATGCCCTCCGCTTACTCAAACAACAATAAACGCTGGACAAATCGGTAGGTAATACGCTTGCGCTATGAAAAAGATAATCACACTGGCTGCTTGTATCCTGTCTCTGCTTACCGCACGAGGACAACCCCCGCTATTTAGCCTGCTACCCGCTAAGCAATCTGGAGTTGACTTCAATAACCAGATAGTGGATACCAAAGCGCATAATATTCTGATCTACTCCAATTTCTATGGAGGAGCAGGAGTGGGGATTGGTGACTTCGATAAAGACGGGCTGATGGATCTGTATTTTGCAGGCAATCAGGTCGGAGACCGCCTGTATCGCAATACGGGAAACCTGGTATTTGAAGACATTACAGAAGCTGCTGGTATTCTCAACCGCGGAGGATGGTCTTCGGGGGTAATCGTAGCAGACGTCAATAATGATGGCTGGGAGGATGTGTACGTAACCAAAGAACTATATGATGATCAGGAGGACCTCCGAAAAAATGAACTGTACCTGAATAATGGGGACG
>CAYGTH010000207.1:10661-12414 GCA_964352745.1 uncultured Bacteroidia bacterium | reverse complement strand
TCATATCGTGATAATAATAATCCCTGTCCGGGTCGATGATGCGGTAGTCCTGGGCGAAAATAGCCGGGAAACTACTGAGCAGCATGCAAAGCAGGAAGAGGTATCGCATGACAATATTTTTAATCAAGGTACAAATAATGCCGCAAATCTCTATTCGCCTTTGAACTCTGCCCAAAGGCGGTTAATTTCACGCCCAGAAAATCGTACATCGTAATTCATAAATCGAATATCCGACATGAAGCTTCACGAATACCAGGCAAAAGAGATCATTAAGGGCTATGGCGTGCCCATCCAAAACGGCGTAGCAGTCGAAAGTTTAGAGGCGGCTCATGAAGCAGCATTGTCCCTGTATGATGATCCAGCGGGTAAATGGTGGGTAATCAAGGCGCAGATTCATGCGGGTGGCCGTGGAAAAGGCGGTGGCGTAAAGCTCGCAAAATCCCTCGATCAGGTCAAAACCGTTGCAGATGAGATTCTGGGCATGACCCTCGTTACGCATCAAACCGGACCGGAAGGCAAGTTGGTTCGCAAGATTCTGGTAGCTGAGGATGTGTTTTATCCCGGCGAATCTGATCCTAAAGAATATTATTTCTCCATTACCCTCGACCGCGACAAGGGAATTGACGTCATGGTAGCCTCAGCTGAAGGGGGAATGGACATTGAAGAAGTTGCGGAGCATCGCCCCGAAGCGATCATCAAAGAACACATCGATCCGGCAGTAGGCCTTCAGGGGTTTCAGGTGCGGAAGATTGCCTATAAAATGGGCTTCACCGGACTGGCCTTTAAAAATGCGACAAAATTCATCGCAAAACTCTACGCTGCATACCAGGGAATCGACGCAGATATGCTCGAAATCAATCCCATGCTCAAAACTTCTGATGACAAAATCATCGCAGTAGATTGCAAGCTTTCCATTGAAGGCAATGCCCTGTACCGCCACAAGGAGTTTGAAGCCCTGCGCGATGTACACGAAGAAGATCCCCTCGAAGTAGAAGCCTCCGAGTCTCACCTCAACTATATCAAGCTCGACGGAGACGTAGGCTGTATGGTAAACGGTGCCGGACTCGCAATGGCGACTATGGACATGATCAAGCTCTCAGGTGGTAGCCCTGCCAATTTCCTCGACGTAGGCGGAGGGGCAAATCCAGAGACGGTTGAAAAAGGGTTCCGTATTATCCTCAAAGACCCCAATGTAAAAGCTATTCTGGTAAATATCTTTGGGGGAATCGTTCGCTGCGACCGCGTCGCAAGCGGCGTTGTGGAAGCTTACAAAAGCATTGGCGAAATTCCGGTTCCGATCATTGTACGCCTACAGGGCACCAATGCTGAACTCGGTGCAAAAATCATTGACGAATCCGGCCTGAAAGTTTCTTCAGCTATTACCCTGGCTGACGCAGCTCTTCGCGTGAAAGAAGCGCTGGGATAGACCTGATACCTAAACCAAATATAAGCATGCTGAATGAGGTCTCCGGACTTTATTCAGCATTTTTTTATGGAAATCCTCTTAGAAATCCCTATTAAATCAGGTAATCTCTGCCCTTTTTTCAAAAGTGGTGTTTTTTTTGCTACACATAAGGTTGATTTATTCATCATAATACGGGATTCCCCAATTAGCATTGAAATATCCAACTCGTATGGCAGAAACCGTACATATGACATCGCTCCAATCCATTAAACAGTTTATCAGTTCTTTTAATGATTCCTGGCTACATGGAAAATGGGAGGTATTACGTGAGTTACTTCACGATGAGGT
>CAYGTH010000207.1:0-10561 GCA_964352745.1 uncultured Bacteroidia bacterium | reverse complement strand
TGAAATGGAAAATCGTCTGGCGGGGCCTGATTCACAATGAACCCACGGATTGACTCTTCCAATTTTCTGTTCTCCAGCTTATGGGTCGATAAAAAGGGCTATATTTTCTGGCGTGATTTTCAATAAGCCGGTATTGACGAGATAAGGCACATTGGTTATCCCTGCCTTTTCGTCATCTCTGGAAAGAGGATTGGTTTCATGCACCATATCATAGAGAAACTGCGCGCCATACCAGGTAAACAATTCTCTTTTTTGGCCGATTAAGACATGAATCACGCCTTCTTCCACCAGCCGAAGGTGTTCAGGCTCCCAATCGACTGTAGTAATTTTGATTTGCCCGACTTTGCCGGCCTCCTTTACGGAGAGTCCGATTCCCGGCCCGCTCATGGCATCAAATCCGCAAATACCCGCCAGATCAGGATGAGCACTGATCAGATCAGATGTAATTCGTGCCGCTTCCTCAACACTGGATTTGTCATCAAATTTCCCTACTACTTCAATCTCCGGATATTGAGATATTACATCCAGTAAGCCGGTAAAGCCACTTTCCATATTATTGAGGCCAATAATGCCCATATAAGCGATCTTTCCCTTTCCGCCGATGAGTTCGACCATTGCTTCTCCTTGTAGCCGACCGATCTCGTACCAGTCTGTACCGAGGAAAGCATGTCGCTTGCTTTTGGGTATATCAGAATCGTAGACAACAGTAGGAATACCTGCCTCCACTGCTTTGTTGATGGCCCCCGCGATAGCCGGATCCGTCCCATTGATCAGTAATCCCGCCGGACGAGAAGGAATTACCTGCTCAATGATAGATATTTGATTGGCTACATCCCATTCGGATGGCCCAAGGATCGTTGTTTTTACCCCTTGCCTGCGCCCCCATTTTTTGAAAGCCGCCTGATCGTGATTGACATACATGGGGAAATTGACAATGGTTGTTATCATCACGTATTCTTCATTAGGATCTACTGCCACAGCAGATGGCTCCGTTTGTTGTCCTTCACGGAACTTTGCTCCTTTGGAAGGATCACATCCAGACAATGCGAACAGGAGGAGAATGGCGGGAATGAGTATACGTTCCATAGGGTTGCGCTTAAGGATGATTAATTGCCTGCTTAAGATAGGTGCGCGGCTTAAGGCCGCTATTTTTTTTCAACAAAATATCAATTGCTACAGCGAGAATTAAAATCAGGCCGAGAATAATCTGCTGCCAATAGCCTGAGACGCGGGCCAGTATCATGACATTACTGATCAGTCCCATGAATACAGTGCCAAGTAAGGCCCCTATAATTTTGCCCTGGCCGCCCAGCAAACTCGCCCCTCCTAAAATAACTGCTGTTATTACCCGTAGTTCCATTCCCTGACCGGAAGTAGACATAGCAGCTCCCAGGCGGGCAGAAAGCAGAATCCCGGCAAAACCTGCCAGTCCGGCTACCAATACGAAAGAAATGATTTTCATTCGGGCTACGCGAATGCCGGAGAGAGTCGCTGCTTTTTCATTGCCGCCGATGTAGTAGTATTTTCTGAAAAAAGGAGTCTTGGCAACCAGAAAGGAAAAAACCGCTACAATCACCAGCATAAACCATACAGGCATCTGAAAACCCAGTATGTTACCCTGGCCGATTTGGTTAAAGCTTTCAGGAAAATTTTGGATGCCCGCGCCACTGACCATCAATGCCAGCCCCCGCACGATACCCATCATCGCCAGGGTTTGGATCAGGGGGTTGATTCCAACTTTGGCCACCAGCACTCCATTCACAAGCCCAATACATAATGCTGCCCCCAGCCCGGCGAGTATCGCTACCGGGACATAAACGCCCCAATAATACATCAGGTATCCTGCCAGGCCTCCGGCAAAGGCGACAACAGACCCAACTGACAAATCAAAGGAACCCGAAATCATAAGGATCATCATCCCGACTGCTACAATTGTTTCGATGGATAAGTTGAGCAGAACGAGTGATAGGTTATCCAACGTAGGGAACTTTGTCGGCCAAATGATGCTGCTGATGACAATCAACACCAGCAAAGTAATTGCCAGCGTAACCACACGATCCTGAAGAAATTTTGTGGATAGTTTCATACAAACATGTTTTGAGTCCCGGAAGCGTAATGCATAATCGTTTCTTCATGGAAGGAATCGCGCTGTAGTTCTGCTGTCAGCTTACCATTGCATAAGACAAGTATTCGGTCGCTTAACTGCAGGAGTTCCGGCAATTCGGATGAGATGAGCACAATAGAAACTCCGGAAGCAGTGAGGTCTTTTAACAGGGAATAAATCTCCGATTTTGCGCCTACATCCACACCGTGAGTAGGCTCATCGACAATCAGAACATCAGGCGCACGTAGTAGCCATTTTGCTAATACCACTTTTTGTTGGTTCCCTCCACTTAGGTTCACAACCTGTTGATCCGCGGAAGGTGTTTTGATAGCTAGTTTTTTGATATAGGAATCGGCAATAGCTTCTACCCGGTCAGTTTGCAGCAAATTATGGTGAACAGCTGCGTGTAAATCCGTAGCGACAATATTATCTGATACGCTCATCTGCAGGAATAATCCCAGCTGTTTCCTGTTTTCCGGCAAATAGCCAATTCCAGCTTTCATCGCCTCCACCGGGTGTTTGAAATCATATTCCTTCCCAAATAAGTTTAATTGCCCGGAGTCTCGCTTGTCTACCGCAAAAATAGCGCGGGCCAATTCGGTACGACCTGCGCCTAAGAGACCCGCCAGGCCCAAAATCTCCCCTTTTTGCAGGCAAAAGGAAATATTGGAAAAACGCGGACCCGAAAAACCTGTTACCGCCAGAATTGTCTCGGTTCCGGCATGGGATATATATTCTCCAAAGGCGAGGTCTCTCCCTACCATCATTCGGATTATTTCCTCAACATCTGTCTGCGCCACTTCCCGGGTGCCCTGATAGCGACCATCTTTTAAGACCGATACCCGATCCGCAATCTCAAATATTTCCGCCATGCGATGCGAAATATAAATCACCGCTACCCCCTTCGCTGTTAGGCTTCTTATCAATTCAAACAGAATACCGGTATCCGTTTCACCAATCGCGGCAGTAGGCTCGTCCAAAATCAGGATATCCGGTTCCCGGGAAAGCGCTTTCGCTATTTCAACCATTTGCTGTTTGCCGGGCGATAGCTGCTGTAACTGACTACGCGGATCGATCTCTTCCATTCCCAGGCGATGGAGCAGGGCTTCTGTTTGTGCATATAATTGCCGGTGATGAATGAAACCCAGCCAGTTTACCGGTTGATTACCCGCAAATATATTTTCTGCCACTGACAGGTTTTCTACCAAACTCCGCTCCTGATGCACAATTCCAATTCCAAGCTTTTGCGCTACCTGCTGATTTGAAATCTCGACCTGACGCCCTGCTAAGGTAATGTGCCCCGCATCTGGTTGCTGATTCCCGGACAATACATTCATAAGCGTACTTTTGCCCGCTCCGTTTTCGCCACAAAGGGCGTGTACCTCTCCTGCAATCAAGTCAAAACTCACCGCATCCAAGGCCAAAACACCAGGAAAGTGTTTGGTGATATTTTCCACACTTAGTTTAGCCGTCACAATGGGTATCTGATCGCTCATGATTCTCCTTCGGTTAGACACAGGCATATAGCATAAGGTTTCAAAATCACCCTATATAAGCCCGATTCTGAATGCTGCGGTTTTGTATCCAGACGATCCCAAAAATCTTGTTCGCGAACGGCATGGGAAACCGTCGTTTCATCCAAGAATCCCAGCCTCAACCCGGGTACATCCAGGCGAAGTTGAATGGTGATTGACGTATCCTGAAAATTTGCAAATAACAGCTTCATCTTATCAGATTCCAGAAAGGCAATCCCTTTGACGGCCCGCGGATGATTGCTCAACAGGGGAATCCACTGAGTGGTTTTTTGTTGTAAAACCATTCGGAAGATCTGCCACATGGGAAAAAGCATATTTTGTTCCCGAAAAAAACGTGTGGAAGCATCTGGAACCGCTTGTCCCTGCATAATTCCCCGCCAACCCGTAGTTTCATAATAGGTTAAGGATTGAACGGAAGTATTGGCCAGGCTTGCGATACTTCCCAGGGTCCATGCGGCACCATACAATGACATCTGACGCACATCCACTTCATCCGGCAAATCACCGGGCAAAGTTTCGGGAGGTGGCCCCGTTGCATTAGGATTAAAACGGGGTTTAAGGGTAATCGGAGAAATATGAATCGCACATTCCTCCGCAAAATGGGCCGCGCTTTGTACCGTATGCGCCTGGGCCGCTAGTGTTTCGGTCAGGGAAAGGTTGTCAAATGCATGCACTTGTGGATTGAGGGAATAGCTCAGAAAATCCAGGCCTTCAGGATGATTCCGCTCCCGATTCAATTCGGTAAAATAGGCATTAGTCCCTGCGCCCATTGGGACTCCAGGAAGTTTTTTCTGCAATATGGGTAGCACCTCTGAAAGCAATGAGTCAGGACTGCTTTTATGAGTTTCGTGGAGGATCAGGCAGGTAGTAATCTGAGGACCGGATTCGGCAATGGAATGAATAACTGCTTGTGTTTCCTTTTCCGGATTTTTATCAAAAAATAATACCAACTCCAGCGGAAGGCCCAGTAAGCCTGCATTCTGTACTCCGCGCTTAAATGCCTCCTTCCAATCTACTCGTGCAAAATGGACTTCCACACGCAGATGGTCAAAGGCAATTTCCCTCAGTAAGGTCGCCTCTCCTTCCCTCAAAACAGCATGTTCACTGGAACATTCGACTCCGATACGAGGTAAATCGGTGATGGGCCGCATGAAATCGGGCTGCAGCCAAATTGCCTTTTCGCCATCCGCGGCAGTATCCCCCTCGGTTGTACACGACAATTCAATCTGTTGCCAAATTTGATCCCCTGTTGTTAACTGGACAGGAAAAGGCAGGCCCAGCGGTGTGCAATAGGTTTTATAGGAATCATCGGTCCAGTTGCGCTGATCCTCCATCTCAAATATGTCTCCTTTCATGAGGAGCTTCGCTGAGCAGCCAGGAGCGGGTTCCCATTGCATGGCCTGAATAGACATCATGGGCTGGTGCGGGCTGATATATTCGGGAAAATATGCTTGTGAGGAACTCCCATCGGCATGCTTAAGTTCACAGGATTTTCCTGCACATTCCCGGACAGGGTGCAGGATACAAAATCCCACCCGGTTTTTTTGAAAAGGAGCAAGCGCCTCTCCCTTGATTTCAAATTGAATTCGCCCTTCGCTATTGCCTTCTATCCGGCATTCCCAGCGAAAAGGACAGGCTGTAGAAGTACTCGTCCAGATATACCGAATCAAAAAATTGTCTCCTTTTGATTCAACATATTCATCGCTAATTTCACCCGGAATAGTGTCCCAATTATGGTCCCGCACTGCAAAATATATCATCCGAATGACCTCGGTCTTCCCTAAACAGATATACCGCAGGAAGCCGTTTTCATACAACATATTAAGTGATCCTGCCTGCAGGACCTGACTTTTCAGAAGCGATCGGCTCGTGCCATCGTACCATATTTTGCGAGCGTAGTCCATAAGGTTTATCTGGCTTCTAACACTAATATATAATCTTGTTCGGTAGGCGGCATAAAGGTCAGAACCCCATCTGACTGTGAAGATTCTGCCTGCATGAAAGTATTCGCTACGGGATCAAACCAGCGTGCCTGATACAAATGTCCCTGTAGATTTCGGAGGCTGAAAGTCTGTTGAACAGGGGAATAGGCCAGGACTGTTCGGCTATCTTCCGTTGCCACAACCGAAATGAAGTGATTGAATACTTCATCTCCGGGCTGGGAAACCAATATCTCCTTCGCCGGGCGTAAGCCCCACCAGTCAAACTGCTGTATAAAAGCAGAGAGGTAGCCTATCTGCAAGCTACCGGGAAATTCGATACTTTCCCGCCAGGTAGAAGGGCCTTTTCCGCCCGGATTACCGTGATTTTCGATTAGTTCTCCTTTGCGCTGTATCCAGGGCCAAATCCCGTTTGCACCATAAGTGATCCCCGAAGCAGGCGCATTAAAAATACTCCAATACGAGGCATTTCGCACATCTTCTGCTGTAATAAGAAAGCGAATTTGTTCGTAATTCGGTTCGAGATTCATCAAGGGGCGGGCAGGTAATTTGTCCCAGGTTTTGGCCATGGGCCCTTTATTGATCCAATCCACTACCCGTTGTTGATTATTGTGGCTGGATTGATACCCGATGATATCCAACCAATGCTCGTCTTTGTAGGCCTCTCCGATCCAGGAACTTCCATGCGGATGTTGTGCAACGAGTCCGGGAGGATCATCTTTGAAGACTTCCCGCCCGATATTTTTCCACCGTTGTTCATACTCATTCACATAGCGCCCATCTCCTCCCAGAACCCAGATAACCTGATTGGCACCGAAACGGGCAACCATATACCGGGCTAGCAGGATAGCTTCATTTTGTGGCAAATAATAGCCTGGACTGAAGTGGCGACCCTGCCCCACGGGAAGAGCCCATAATAAAACCGGTGCCGCTACGAGTCCCAAATCATTGATGCGATCGATTTTTTGGTCAATGCGTTGAAAAAATTCGGGATTCAACGTTATATGCCCACTCCCGGTAAAGGCCACCTCTCCCTCCCGGTCTTTCTCACAACCCCGCCATTGGGTTGTCACAAACTGGATGACATTATAATGATTATTTTTCCGCTGTTGAAGGTAGTGATCCCATTCCTCCTCAGTAGATTTTAATGCCCCGTTCCAGGCTGTACAGCCAGTAAAGAAAAAAGGCGTGCCGTCTGAATAGGTGAGGTGATAATTCCCCGGGCTTCTTTTGATCGAACCCCGTTGATACAGCTCAAGTTTACGATCATTTTCTACACACATAAATGAGCCATTCTGCTCATGCAAGCCAGAATTTTCCTGATCGGAGCAATGGGTTTCATAGGTCCAGGCTCCTATTTCATCCGGAGCAAAGCGAATTCGAAAAGTAGTCCCTCCATCCCAGAAACCATTGATTTTGATCTGGCGGCCGGAAGGAGAAATAAACGTGGCATACAAGTCCTTGACTTCATACAGGGGGTCATCGTAGGTTTTTTCGCTATTCAGGGTTAATTCCCATTTGGACCAGGTGGGGACCTGAGCGATTCCCGATATCAGAAAGACTCCCATACAGAGGTAGAGAAGTGCAATTTTTTTCATATGCCTATGTTTTAGATGAAGGATATCCATTGAAACAATACTCAAGTGATCGCTTTTATCTGTGCAATGACATTGTCGGGTTCAAACACCTCTTTCCAGTTTTCCTTGAAAATAAGCGGTTTCCCCAATTCAATGGCTTTTATTGCAGCATCCGAGAATTGTCCGCCGGGTAATTGTCCAAATAACAAGGCCAATTCAATATTGATATGACCTAGGAAAAAATCGTAGGCTGCATCTTTCGGCACCCCCAGTTCTACCACCCGATCTACCCCTTCTTTCATGACTGAAATGATAGCCGCCCCAAAAGTCTCAGAAAGTGCAGGCTCCAGGATTCCCATTTGCTCGATAGTGATTCGATGCGATACAGTTACTGGTGCATACATGGTCTTGGCCAGGGTTTCGCTCGGCTCATAAGCAGATTCCGGGCCCTGGACAAGGGCGCAAACGATACTTTGCCGGGCTGCGATTCCCCCAAAATAATCATAATGCTCCGCCTGAACTGCCTCCCAATTGAACACAGAGGGATGGCAGGGGTGTGAAGAAAAATAGGCAATATCTTCCCGGGCAAATAAGTGCCCGGCCAGAGGAGCAGCAGGATCCAGACTAACCCCTATCGCATCGGGCTTCATCATCGGAACGATGCTGGCTGTAACTGCCCGAATGGCCACATCGGGCACCGCAAAAATAACAAAGTCGGCATCTGGAATCACTTCATCGGCAGCGGATACCTTGACTCCTTTCGCTTCTACCCGTTCAATTCCGATGGGGTTTACTTCCAGGTAGGACATTTCATAGTCAGAATCCTTTAGGTTATCGGTGAGGCGGAGGCCCATTTTTCCGCCAGCGCCTACGAGGCTTACTTTTTTCATATTATTATGTTGATTGATTAATGATAAGGATATTATTATCAGGGGTTTCCATTCAGAATGGCCTCAAAGTAGGTCTCTGTTCCACATTGACCTCCTTTCAGAGAAATTTCCAGTTGGTCAAATTCCGGTCGGTGAGAATGCGCCAGACAAAGCGGCGCACCCGGTGCAATCGGGCAGAGCGTTTCGAGTGCATATATTTCCAGGCTTCGGGCTACATATCCCGAGGTGTCTCCCCCCGCAACTACAACTCGTGAAGGTCCGGACGATTCAAGCAGGCTTCGGGTAAGCTCGCCCAAAGCCATACCGATCATTTTGCCGGTCGAATCAGTTGAATTTTCCGTTTTGGCTTTCATTTCCGCAATAGAGGGGTCTTTAGGGCCCCTGGCAGAAAAAATCATCGGGTTCCGATTCGCTGCCAATACATTCCGGGCATAGGATAAAACCCGTTGAATTTCCGCATGACGGGTAGCGGAATCCAATAATTGAAGTACATCAAGCGGAATGGATTCAAAGCCGGCTTCGATTGCATAAGCAATTTGCCGGTCCGTAACCGGCGAACAACTTCCGGCCACGGCTATGAGGGCCGAAGCTTTCCCAGGATGAGGGATGGAATCAGGCTGATGAACGCTTCCCGTTTGCTGAAGATAGCGGGCCAGGGCGAGGCTCACGCCGGAGGAACCCACCAATAGTTGGGTAGGCCCTTCCCGATGTTGGGAAATCAATTCACCTACCCAGGGGAGTTGATCATCCCTCAAGGTGTCAAATATGATAAATCCGCTATTGTCAGCACATAGTTGACGGTAGCTTTCGGTCCGAACCGTTTTCTCCTGATTTAAGGCATGAAGATCAAAATTCCGGAATGGCCGTTCGCTTTGTTGAGCAAGGTGCAGCCCAATATCACTTTCACGCATGGGCGTGACCGGATGATGAGCCATGACCGGATGTCTGTCAAGGCGGTACGTTTCCGTTCCGATTCTCGCAAATAAATTTCCGAATACCACAAACCGATTGAGAAAGGGAGCACCCGCGATAAAAGGAATATTCGCTGAAGGGAAAAATCGTTCTGCCAATTCCACAGCGCGGCCAATATTTCCAACCTCCGGAGAAGAATCAAGTGTCGAACATACTTTATAGTGAAAAAAATCGCTTGGTACCTGACTCATTTGCTTGAAAATCGGGATCAACTCGGCTTCCATCTCAATAGGAGAAAGACTCCTCGCAATACCCGCTACCCCAAATGCCATCAAGCGGTCTCCACTGAGTCCTTGTTTAAGCCGGAAATTCAGTATCTCCTCGTGGCTGGGTGCCTCCAAAAACAGCGCTGTGGGGATACCATTCAGTGCCAGCGATTCCATGACATCGGTCGAACCGGTGAAATCATCCCCATAAAAACTGATCAATATGCCGGGCTCCTGATGTTCGTTCATAATCGTTTTCCATAAAATATGAGGGCCTCCCGCAGTTCGGGATGTTGCGCTGCTGCAACTTCCAGGGATTCGCCGCTAATTGAGGCATCCCAGGCTTGCAAAAGACTCTTGACACCCGCAGCGATTCCCATCGGATGTGCAACAATTCCCCCTCCACAGAGATACATCAGGTCGGTACTTTCAGCAGCCTGATAGGTGTCCGGAACCTGTCCTGCCCATTGTCCTGAAGAAAGGACCGGCATCGGACTGCGCGTTCCGATAAATTCGGAAAAACAAGCCTTAATAGATCGAATCACAGATTCGTCAGATTCACAAAATTTATTTCGCAGGCCATTCACATGAAGATGATCTACTCCTGCCAACCGCCATAATTTCTGATAAGCGGCAAAGTCCATTCCGAGCGCTTCACAGCGACTGAACATTCCCCAGCCGTTACGATGTCCATGTACGGGTAGCTGACTGTGTCTGCAAATAGCAACTCCTGCGCTAAGCCCCACCCAATTGAGATTAACCATGATACATGTGCCTCCATTTTTGAGCAGGAAATCATGGCGTCGATACATATCGTCGAGATCACCACTGATATTAAAAGCAAACATCGGCTTCTTTCCGGTTCGATCAGCAAAGCGATTAATGACCTCCATAACTGCTTCCACCCGCTTTTCAAAGGGTGAATGTGGTCCGTCGCCCATCAATTCATCATCTTTGAGGAAGTCCAGACCGGCTTCTACCAGCGTATGTGTCTGTTTCGCTGTTGCTTCAGGGGACAAGCCAACACTGGGCTTGATAATCGTTCCGATAATCGGTCGGTTAACTATTCCAGCAAGATCCTGCGTGCCTTTAATGCCAAAATCAGGACCGGGATACTTTGTTCCGTAGGTTTCAGGAACCTCAAAATCGAGTAGTTTTAATCCGGAAAATGGCCCCAATTCAAATAGGTTGCCTGCGATGGTTGCCGCAAGATTGGCCAGATTTATTCCCATATTGGCGATGGGCCAGGAAAGCCGAACATGGGCCCGCTGGTAGGGTTTTGGCCCTGAAGGAGGAGGTTTGCTACCCGGAAGACTCGGTGAACTCACTTCTCCAAG